>QFOT01000037.1 GCA_003241285.1 Micavibrio aeruginosavorus | reverse complement strand
GCATGGGTTATGCGATGAATGCGTTCGACGATACAGGAAAACCGATCCCACCCGGTGCTGGTTCGGGCGAGATGGTCTGCACGAAGCCATTTCCGTCGATGCCGGTTTATTTCTGGAACGACGAAGACGGTAAACGTTATCACGCGGCCTATTTCGAACGCTTCGATAATGTCTGGTGCCATGGCGACTGGATCGAGCGCACCAAACATGACGGCTTTATTATCCATGGACGCTCGGACGCCACACTCAATCCCGGCGGGGTTCGTATCGGCACGGCGGAAATTTACCGGCAGGTTGAACAAGTGCCGGAAGTTGAAGAATCGATCGCGGTCGGGCAGACGGTTCATGACGATGAGCGGATCGTTCTGTTTGTCCGATTGAAAGACGGCAAGAAGCTTGATGACGATTTGATTTCAAGAATTAAAAAGCAAATAAAAGAGGGAGCTTCCCCGCGCCATATTCCGGCAAAAGTCATCCAAGTCACTGATATTCCACGGACAAAAAGCAATAAAATCGTCGAACTGGCCGTGCGTGAAGTCATCCACGGACGACCAGTTAAAAATATCGAATCTCTGGCAAACCCGGAAGCTTTGGAGCTTTATAAAGGCCTTCCCGAACTAAATTCATAATTTAGCCATTTTTTTCTTGCGGTATTTTTCAGAACTTCCTATGCATGCGGAAACTGCGTAGGAGCCATGATGAAAATCGCTCGTCTATCTAATATGCATCAGCCATTTCCGCCGGCAGATTACGGCGGAGCTCAGCGCAGCATGAGTCAAATGACGTATTTTCAAGCAATGGCTGGCCATGATGTCGTTCTCTACGGCCCCCGTAATTCAACTATAGAATCCGAAACGGCGATTGTGTCTGCAAAATACGGATTCAATAGTGTTTTTTTAAGCACAGAGAATAAAGTTGTTCTTTATAAAGGTGGTCATGAACAAGCGGGTTCTGTAACATTTAGAACAACAGGCTATCCATCAATTGATTACAACGACGCCTGTGCGAAAGAACGAAATAGCGAGCTTGTCCAACTGCTCATAAGAGAGAACCAAAAAGAAAATTTTGATATTATTCACTGCCACAGTACGGCGATAATGCCGCAATTAATTGAAGCGGGATTGCAGTACAAGACGATCTGTCAATTGCATGATCTGGACCCTGGTGCTGCATACAGAGAAGCGCCCTATCCTGTAATTGCAATTTCTAAATATCATGCAAGCCATATTATTCGTGAACATAATGCCCAGGTTTTGGGTGTCGCGTATCACGGACTTGACCAGTTTAATAATGAGGCAACAACCGAGCATGCGGGATATCTGGCGGCTATAGGCCGGTTTAGCAAAAAGAAAGGCCTCGATCTTGCTGTACGGGCGGCAAGAAATACAAATATGCCAATGGTGCTGGCGGGTACGACACAGGGCGGCCCTATCATGGAAATGCATTTTCATTCTGATGTGAGGCCTTATATCGACTATGAAGATCCATCATTTTTGACGCGCCATCTTGTAAGCACTCCTGAAGAAATTGAAGCTGATATTAAAAATATTGGAAACTTAATAGGAAAACCTAATCCCGTTATATTCGTTGGCTCTGCAAATGAGGAACAAAAACAAGTTTTGTATAGCAATGCGCAGGCCACTCTTTTTCCGATTAGATGGGAAGAACCTTTTGGTCGCGTTATGATTGAGTCAATGGCGTGCGGAACGCCCGTGATTGCCAATGCGCGTTTTGGTGACATGCTCTGTGGATCTGTTGGCGAAGTTATAGATGAGGGTTTAAGTGGTTTTAAGATAGAGGCTGATGACGATGCTGACTGTCTTCAGAAGCTGTCGCTTGCAATAAAGGCTTCTAAAGGCGCTGATCGCGGGCTGGTTCGTTCGGTGTTTGAACAGAAATGGACATCCGAGGCTAACGCTTTTGCCATTGAGAATTTATATAAAATCTTTCTTGAAAAGAGATTTTTTTCACCGACGGCTTGTTTGTCGCCGCAGCAAAATTTCTTTCGCCAAATGGAGATATGATTCATGAAAATTGCGCGTATTGGAGCTATGTATTATCCGTATCCTCCACTGGATTATGGCGGCACTGAACGCAGCATGAGTCAGCTGACGTATTTTCAGGCGATGGCCGGTCATGATGTCACTCTTTACGGGCCCTCAAACTCGACAATCGTTCAAGAGATGGCAGAGATAGCGCATAAATACGGGTTTCATACGGAATTTGGCTTAGGCCAAAGCAGTGTCGTTCTTTCAAGAGATGGTGTCAGGCAGGGTTCCGTTGCTCTCCGCACGACAGGTTATGAAGACACAACCAAAACAAAAGAACCTGTTAAATTGCGGACAGCAGAATTGGTGGAGCTGTTACTCGATGATGCTGATGCTGCAGGTTATGACCTGATACATTGTCATTATGCGCCTTCGATGCGGCGTATAATAGAAGCCGGTTATGGAGAAATGACAATATGCCAGCTTCATAACCCTGATCCAAACCAAGATTTCAATGAATGTCCGTTTCCTATCATGGCAATATCCGACCATCAGGCCTTGGATCTTAAACTTAGATATCAGGCTGAAATTATAGGCGTGGCACATCATGGTCTGGATCGTTTTAATTATGATCCAACGGCTGAGAATGCCGGATATCTTGCAAGTATCAGCCGCATCGATCGTGATAAAGGTCAGGATTTATCCATTGCCTCAGCCCGACTTGCGAGGAAACCGCTTATTATTGCCGGCCAGACAACGAGCTCAGCCTTGCATGAAGATTTTTATTTCACGAACGAAATCAAGCCGTATATCGATATTTGCGATACAACTTTCTTAACGCGTCATGCTGATAGCTCGCCGGTAGAAATCAGGGCGGAGTTAGATCATCTGGCAGCTAGGCTGGGAAAGCCCAATGTCGTTATTTTTGTCGGGCCCGCAAATGAACAACAGAAACAGGTCCTGTATGGCAATGCCTTGGCAACCATGTTTCCGATACGGTGGCCGGAGCCTTTCGGCCGTGTGATGATTGAATCTATGGCCTGTGGCACACCAGTCATAGGAAATGAAGTTTATCAGGGAGTTGTCTGCGGCGCTGTTCATGAAGTTATAGATGATTATTTGTCAGGTATTAAGGTTTCGGCTGGTAACGATCAAGACGCTATCGTGAAACTGGCCGAAGCTATTAAGGCAGCAGAAAATTTAGACAGATTTCAGGTTAGGGATGTATTCGAACGACGCTGGACAAGTGAGGCGAATGCGGCTCGTATCGAAGAGCTTTATAATAAATTCTTTGCTGACAGGCAGCGCGAACGCTTTCTATCCCAGAGCACGGTGTTTGATCAGGACGGATACTCATCTCCTGCGGTGGCTTAAAATTTTTTAACAAATTATATTGCCTTTTCGCCGCCTATACGTTTTAATTAATACATGCTTCGCATCGCGCAACAATCTGCCGCTTATTTAGCCCCTGCATCCGCAGCGGCGGCGGCCGCATGTGCGGCGGCCTAGCCGCTCATAATTTGCCCCCGGGATGTCCTTAAGCATCCGACCTTCACCGAAAATAAAAATCAAAAAACCGAATAAGGACCCTTTTCAGGGGCTGCAAATATGTTAATGACTTCTCCCATGTCGACCAACCCTCCATTATCACCGGAATCGCTTTTAAAACCTGAAAGCCGAGCCTTCCGCAAATGCCTTGAAAAGCTTTCCCCGAACGTGGCGGCGGAGCTGCTTCGCTATGGCAAACAGCGCCCCGATACGATTTCTCTGGCGCAAGGCGAAGGCGAAGCGCCGACACCGGATTTCATTATCGAAGCTGCAACCAAAGCCATGCAGGACGGCAAGACATTTTATGCGCCGCCGCTCGGCATTCCTGAATTCCGTCAGGAAATCGCCACTTATTACTCCCAGATTTTCAATCTTAATATCCCAACCAACCGAATTTTCGTGACGGCCTCGGGCACGACTGCGGTGCATCTGGCTTTAACATCCATCCTTGATGAAGGAGATGAGGTTCTGGCCGTGACGCCGATCTGGAAAAACCTGATCGGTATTATCGAGATGACCGGGGCGTCTTTCAAGGAAGTCTGCATGACGGAACGTGACGGCGAATGGCAGCTCGATCTCAATGAGCTGTTCGATGCCTGCACCGAGCGTACCAAGGCCATCCTTCTCGTGACGCCGTCCAATCCGACCGGCTGGGTCATGTCAAAAGAAGATATGGAAGACGTGATGGAATTCGCGAGGGAGCGTGGCATCTGGATCGTTTCCGACGAGATATATGCCCGTACCACTTACAATAGCTTGCGCGCCCCGAGCTTTCTCGATGTATCCGAACCGGAGGACAAGCTCTTTATCGTCAACAGCTTTTCCAAAAGCTGGGCAATGACCGGCTGGCGACTTGGCTGGCTGATCGGCCCGGCGCGGGTTGAGAGCAAGATTTACGATATGGCGCTTTATGAGTATATGGCGCCGCCTATGTTCACCCAATATGGCGGGATCGCCGCGCTTCGCCACGGCGAGACTTTTATCAAAAACCAGAGCCTGCACTGGCGCACCAATCTTGATCTGATCACAGAACGTTTCGGCAAGATGGAGCGGATTATCTTCAACCCGCCGCCAGCCAGTTTCTACACATTCTTCCGGATCGAGGGTGAGCCAGATTCCCTGTCGCTCGCCAGACGCTTGATTGATGAGGCAGGGGTGTCAATGGCGCCGGGTTGTTCGTTCGGCTCTGGATGCGGTGACTATCTTCGCATGTGTTTCGGGGCATCCACTGCCAAGATCAATGATGCGCTGGACCGGATCGAGACTTTCCTGAATAAATAATATTTTTTCTTGCCTATATTAGAAGACAGGCATACGCTCATGCAAAAAACACATGGGAGATATGCGCATGCCTATTATTATTAAATATAGTCGTCATGGGATTCACAAAGGTGAGCAAGGTGCCTGGTTCAAAGGTCAGCTTAGTGACGGCCGCACACCGGGAAGATTTTTCAGCTATAAAACAATCGAAAGCTTATTAAGCAAAGATCCTTCCGCTGCTGCCGATCCTGATCGTAAATGGCATATTTTTAAGACACCTAAAGATGGCATAAGCGTTCCGGAATTTGTTTTTACAACCAAAGAATTTACAAAAGCCTTGGCAAATGGTTGCGAATTAGCTGCGCATCGACTCGACAGAGAAGCCCGAAGAAAAATTTCCAAAGCTTATCTTTTTGATAAAACCGATATCGGAGTCTCCTCCGACGGGGAAAAAACGCAAGAAATATACGCGATTTTCAACAACAAAACTCAAACTGCTATGGCTCTTACTTCTGATCATATTAAAGGCATTATCGGAGATAATCGGGATGCCTGTTCGGATCCAAGACGATTACAATTTTATTTTGCTTATTCGAATTATGGGTATTTTTACGCAGGCAATGAAGTCCTGAAAGCGGAATTAGCTTTTGAAAAAGCTAAAAAGGGCCAGCCCGCTTTTGAGATTGCGTGCTGAACTTTGCAATAAATTTGTAATCTGCTAGACCACCGTATGCGCGGATTTTTCGGTATCGGAG
Source organism: Micavibrio aeruginosavorus (assembly GCA_003241285.1). GTDB lineage: Bacteria > Pseudomonadota > Alphaproteobacteria > Micavibrionales > Micavibrionaceae > Micavibrio_B > Micavibrio_B aeruginosavorus_A. Next base: position 10,265 of record QFOT01000037.1, on the reverse strand, counting down.
TTGAGGGTATTCACAAGCCCCAGAATGTTGGCAGCCTTGTCAGGTCTGCCCATGCTTTCGGGGCGAGCTTTTTTTTCACGGTTTCCCCCAATACCGATATACGCGGCATTCAGCAAACCGACACCTCCGGCTCCTTCGATCATGTCCCCTACTATGAGTATGATTCAGTCGAAACGCTCGATCTGCCGCTCGGATGCCGGTTGGTGGCAGTCGAACTGGTCGAGGATGCGATCGAATTACCGAGCTTTCGCCATCCTTTAAAAGCCGCCTATATACTCGGACCCGAAATGGGCAATGTTTCGCCGCAAATGCTTGAAAAATGCGACTTCACCATCAAAATCCCGATGAAATTCTGCATTAATGTCGGGGTAGCAGGGGCGCTGGTCATGTATGACCGTCTTATTTCGTTGGGGAAATTCGCACCAAGGCCGGTGCGGGCGGGGGGGCCGACAGAAGAATTAAAGCCCGGATATCACGGTTTCTACAGAATGAACGGTGGAAAAAAGCCTGGTTAATTGGAAAATACCTTTATTATCAGCTACTTAGATCGTCTCTTATGGTTTGACTCCTCGGGGGAGTGCCTGTAGACATTATCACCGCTCCGCAGAAGAGATTTAGGCCTTTGGGCGTTCTGTGGACAATAGAGGGTAGGGCTTTGAAAATAAGCCCAGACATGCTAAACATGATGCACTTATTTAGTGGCAATCGCGTCGAGCATGTCATTTGCTTAACCAAAACGGATATCAGGAAACCAAGACGAATTTAAAACAAACGTCCCATCCATACCGATCAAAATTAAGACATCATGACATTCAATCAACTGCCTGGTCTATTTAATGCGTTTTCTGCTTCTGCCCTGTTTGGCACGATCAATCGCATAATCCCTTTCAAAACCCGTCATATCCTGACACGCCATAATCGTCTGCGTTTGCGCTATGTCGTTTCAACATTTGCCGTTTTATCCGTTATGGGCGCTTTGAGCGCGCGCACAGCACTCCGCATGGAATATACGGCGGGCCCTGCCGACAACAGCGAAGTCGCAAGCATCGAGCCCGAAGCCGGCAATACATTATCAACGCTTAATCCATTCCGTGATTCGGACGGCCAGATCCGCCGCGAAACAAAAGCCATTGAATCCGCAGCTCTTGTCAACGACAAGCCGCCCGTCGACCCTAGCGCTCCGGTCGATGTATCGGTCGAGGTTGGCCGCGGCGATACATTCTCTTCCGTTCTGGTCGATGCCGGCGTGCCTTCCGAAGAAGCGCATAATGTCGTCGAAGCCGTGTCCGAGCATTTCAATATGAAAAAGCTCCGCGCCGGTCAAAAGCTCGATCTTCGCCTTGAGCCGGACAATTCAGGTTCCAATCTCAATCTCGCCAAAGTTTCCTTCACCATCGATCCTTTAAAGACGCTCCATATCGAGCGCGATGAAAAAGGCGATCTCAATTCCCGCCTGGATGAGAAAGAAGTAAATGAAACCCGCCGCGCGGCGCGTGTAGTCATCAACGGATCTCTCTACGGCTCTGCGGAAAAGGCCAATCTGCCGGATACGATAACAGCCAATGCGATCAAGATGTTCTCCTACGCGGTCGATTTCCAGCGCGATATCAAGCAAGGCGACAAGCTCGAAGTTCTATACGATACATTTGAAACGACAGACGGTTATATTGCCAAGACCGGTAATATCGTTCATGCCCGCATGATGATCGGCGGCAAGGAATTCTCGCTCTACCGTTTCAAGGATAAAGACGGTAACGAAGACTATTATACGCAAGACGGTAAAAGCGTTCGCAAAGGCGGCGGCGGCCTGATGAAAACACCGATCGCTTTCGGGCGTGTCAGTTCCGGTTTCGGTCAACGCAAGCACCCGGTGCTTGGATTTACCAAGATGCATAAAGGGATCGATTTCGCGGCCCCGACAGGCACCGCCATTTATGCGGCGGCTGACGGCAAGATCGAAAAAGCCGGACGTTTCAGCTCCTACGGCAACTACGTCAAAATCCGCCATAACTCGAAAATGTCGACAGCCTATGCTCATGTCAGCCGCTTCGCGTCCGGCATCCGTCCGGGTTCGCGCGTCAAACAAGGCCAGGTCATCGCTTATGTCGGTACGACAGGCCGCTCGACAGGGCCGCATCTGCACTTTGAAGTCATGATGAACGGCGTGCAGGTCAATCCGCGTTCCGTTAAACTCGTTGCCGAAGACAAGTCCTTGAAAGGCGAGCAACTGCGTAAATTCAAAGCGCAAGTCCGCAGCTTCGATCAGGAATATGTACGCAAAACATCGACTACGCGCCTCGCTTCTGCCCGTGGCACCAATGCCGGATCGATTGAATAGTATTTAAACGGAATAGCGAATTCTAGAACGGGCCTTTTTAGGCCCGTTTTTTTTATTATGCTTTCAATGACTTAAAGAGGGGGGCTACTATTTCTATCTTTTTCTTAAGTAGAAAACCGTCAGCGCCGCAATTACGAGTGCCAGCGTAAACCAGAAAATCGCGTATTGAAGATGGTTGTTTCTGAGTTCGGGTTTGATGGACGGATAGTCTTTCCATGGCGTATGCTCGGGCAATACTAGAAAAGGCTTCAGGTTTTTAATGTTCAACTGATTGGGGTCGATCCTATACCAGATATTTTGATCCGGTATGTTCTCGGGTGTAAAGCGGTTGGGTTTTGGCGCATTCTTTAAAAGTCCGCTTACCTCCGCTATCTGGTCACGAGGCGTTTCAAAATCCGGCCCCATGTCGACAAGGATCGTCAGGTCCTTGGATATTTCAAACGGAACAAGGCTATGGCTGGTCTGTTTGCCGTCATCTATCTGACCCATAAGCTTGAAGGTTTTGGAGAAATAAAAACGGCCTTTGAAAATGCCCCGCAAGAACTGGTCTTCTTTCAAACCTGATACTTGATCCGGCGTTATTTCTTTTGGCTCGTCGACATAGGCTTTATCCAGCTCGGCGATCAGGTTTTCTTTCCAGTGCAGGCGTTTAACCTGCCACGTGCCAAGCGCGCAGAAGATGGAAATGCAGATGAGCATAAAAACAAGAAAGGATATTTTCTTGGCTGTCATTTTTTCCAATCCGACGCGCGGTGTTTCCATTGCAGCGAAATCACAAGCGCCTTAATGGGTTTCAGAAGGCCGAAGATAATACCAAGGCACATAGGGGTCCACAGAAAGAGATGAACCCATATCGGAAGCTGGAATACGGAATCGGTTAAAAGCGCGAGCGGCACGATTAAAAATCCGAGAATGAAGATCAGGAATACGGCAGGGCCGTCCGCGCTGTCATTCTTCGCCAGATCGAGGCCGCATGATGAACAGGTTTCATTTAGATTGAGAAAGCCGGGTTTGAACAAATCTCCCTGACCGCAGCGCGGGCATTTGCATTTAAAGGATTGCGTAACGAACTGCAAAATATCTGACATGGCGACTTCCTGATAGAGAGATCCCCGCTTTCGCGGGGATGACAATCTGGTTTTGTTTAATTAATGCCCTGCCGGGAGGACGATGCCGTGCGCGGCTCTGGCGGCTTCGACATCGCCTACGCCGATCGTGCCGCCCCACCAGTAAATGGCGACGAAAAGGAACAGCCAGACAACGTCAACGAAGTGCCAGTACCAGGCGGCGGCCTCGAAACCGAAATGTTTTTCGGCGGAGAACTGGCCTTTTTTAGCCCGCATCAAGCAAACGAAGAGGAAGATCGTGCCGACAAAAACGTGAAAGCCGTGGAAGCCGGTCGCCATATAGAAGGTCGACGGGAAGATGCCGCTGTCTTTAAATGGGAAAGTCGTATGCGTGTATTCAAAAATCTGAATACCGAGGAAGATGACGCCGAGAATAACAGTATATGTCAGCGCTTCGATAAAGCCTTTCTGGTCGTTCTTCAGGATAGCATGGTGCGCCCAGGTCGTCGTGCAGCCGGAGAGCAGAAGAACGAGAGTCATCATGAGGGGGAGGTCGAAAGGAGGTACGGCGAGGAATTGCGGCGGCGGCCATACGCCTTTTGTATATTCAGTGCGAAGAACCTGATGCGCTTCGTTCGGGTAGAGGCTTGCTTCAAAAAATGCCCAGAAGAAAGCGACGAAGAACATTACTTCGGATGCGATAAAGAGCGCCATGCCGTAACGAAGGCCGACTTCGGTAATCTTGTTATGCACGGTTTCATAAACGGTTTCATAGATGATGTCTTTCCACCAGAAGAACATGCAGGCCAGAACGCACAGCAGGCCAGCCACCAAGCCTTTATAGCCGACTTTGAATTCGCCGAACTGGGCGTCATGCATGAAAAGAACCGCGCCAACCGCCATAAGGCCTGCGGCGAAAGAGGCCGCCAGAGGCCAGATGCTCGGTCTTACCAGATGGTAGGGATGGGGTTTGCCGGTCGTGCCGTATTCAATCTCGTCGGACATGGGAGGGACTCTTTAATTGAGGTTCTGGTTTAATTAACAGGTATGGCTTTATTAGCCGATTTCGGATCATTGTAAAAGGCTTCTAACGCTTGTTCAAGCTCCGGACTATCCGCTTTGAAAAAAGTGTAGGAAAGGGTGATGGTTTTAAGCCCGTCATTTTCACGGTCTTTCATGATTTTCGGGTCGATATAGAAGACGACAGGGAAATGAACGGTCCTGCCTGGCGCGATCAATTGATAATTAAAGCAAAAACATTGGGTTTTATTGAAATATTTACCAGCCGCTCCGGGAGTCACATTATACATAGCGGTGCCGGCGGCGGCTTCGCGGCTTAAATTGGTCGCGGTAAAGGAAATCAGCATTTCCTGCCCGACTTTAACCTTTACCTCTGGCGTATCGGGCTTGAAATCCCATGGCAGGTTCGGATTGACGTCAGAATTGAAGCGAACCGTGATTTCGCGGTCGAAAATCTCGCCGTTTGCGGCTTCGACCTTTTCGGCCTTGCCGCCAAAACCTGTGACCTGACAGAAAAGACGGTAAAGCGGAACCGAAGCATAGGACAGGATAAGCATGCCTAAAATCAGCGCCAGTACCGCAAGTCCGGTCCGGCGGTTTTTATCCTGCAGCTCTTTACTCATTGTGCAGGAGCTGGTTGCGGCGGCGCGGCGGGAATATTGTCGCTGGATGAATTGCCCTGGGCATCGAGAATGGCGTTCACCTCGCCCTCCGGCAGCATGCGTTCTCTGGATGAAGCGCGTTTGCCGCCTTCGGCCTTATTCTCGTAGAGATCGTCCACATAGGCGCGTTTATCTACTTCATAGCGTTCGGTTGTTGCGTCGAATTTATCCTGATAAGTGCTGCGGGACTTAGGATAAAGCTCAAGCGTGTCAGCAAAAGCGGGTGGTGTCAGTAACATTAAAGCGGCGATCATGTATTTCATGGCACAACTCCATATTCCCTGATTTTCAAAATCGTGATCGCCCAGATCAGCATCATAAAGCCGATCACGATGGCGAGGACCACGATATTTTTCCTGAATTTTTCTTTGTGAAGTTTAGTGATGGCCATGATCTATCCTACCATATTATTTGTAATCCATCATCAAGGCCAGAAAGATGGCGAAGAGATAGAAAACGCTAAAGCCGAACATCAGTTTCGCGGATTTCAGCGTCTCATCCTTTATAACCTTGATAGAGGTATAGATAAAGAAAAGACCGAGGGCGGTTGAAGAGATTCCGTAGATCCAGCCAGCAAAACCGAGGAAATAAGGCGCAACCGCGACCGGGAACAGGATAAGCGTATAAACGAGCATCTGGATCTTGGTCTTTTTATCACCTACGACGACCGGCATCATCGGGATGTTTGCGCGTTTGTAATCCTCATTGGCAAAGAGAGCGAGCGCCCAGAAATGCGGCGGCGTCCACAGGAACACGATTAAAAAGAGAATGACGCTGGCGAGGGAAATATCGCCCGTCACCATCGCCCAGCCGACCATGGGCGGAAAGGCTCCGGCTGCGCCGCCGATGACGATATTTTGCGGCGTGATGCGTTTAAGCCAGACGGTGTAGATAATCACATAAAAGAAACTGGCGAAGGCAAGAATTCCCGCCGCCATCCAGTTGGTGGTCATACCCATCAGCATGACTGCGATAATCGTCATGATGATGGAGAAACCGAGCGCGTCGTCGGGCATGATTTTACCCAGAGGCAACGGACGGTTTTTGGTTCTATTCATCAGGATATCGATGTCGCGTTCAAACCACATATTGAAAGCACCGGAGGCACCTGCGCCTAACGCAAGAGCAAAAATGCCGACAGCGGCGAGAAAGGGATGAAGCTCTTCGCGTCCCGGCGCGATCCAGTAGCCGGCAAAACCGATAAAGACGACGAGGCTCATCACTTTGGGCTTGAGCAAAGCATAGAAATCGCGGACTTTTGAGTCTGTAGTGACGGTAATTTCGGAAGTTTCCATGGCTTCTTTTAGCATAGAAAAAACTAATCTGTCATCCTGAGCTTCTCTCTTTCAGCAGGACAAATAGGTTAATGCGCCAAAATCCGTTTCTGGGTGTCGGCGTCCACTGGGCTGCAATCGACAGGCGTGTTTTTGATTAACTCAAAAAACTGCGCCTTGTCGGTTTCACTGGCGAATTCAAAGCCCATAAGAGCGCGGCCTATGCTTTCGCCGGAATAGGCGTAGTTGAAATAGACAACATTTGAGACGGAAGAAATCCGGCGCATGAAATCGCGAAGCGCGCCTTTGCGTTCGGGGAAATGGACATGCAGCAATTCCGGCAGGCTGAAGAGGGCCGGGTTGTAATTGATAATGCGGTAGCGGACATCCGGGTCGCCTGTCACGTCTTCAAACGGAATGCCGCTTTTTTTCAGATCGTCGTCGAGATGGCTCATGCGCTCCGGCGATGCTTCGAAGGCGATCACCGGGAATCCTTGCGTGTTTGATGTCTTGCCGTATTGGAATTCGGTAACATTAATATCGGGGAATTTCTGTTCGAGGATATTAAGGAGCGAGCCGTGTTTTTCATCAAGATGAAAACGTAAATAGCGGCGGCGATGTGCGCCAACAGCGGACTGGCTGGAAATGGTCGCGAGCTTGCCGAAATCCATATTGGCGCCGCAGAGAATGGTCAGGAGTTTTTTGCCCTTCGTTTCGGGATGGCTTTGCGCATATTGGATTAATCCTGCGAGGCCCATCGCACCTGATGGTTCCGGGATGACGCGCTTGGTTTCCCAGTATTGCTGGATTGCGGCGCAGACTTCTTCGTTAGTGACGGTGATATAATCATCAATGTTATCGCGGCAGAGTTCAAAAGTTTTATCGCCCACGCGTTTCACGGCGGTGCCGTCACAGAAAGCATCTATATTATTGAGTGTAACGGGTGCGCCGTTGCCAATCGCCGCTTTCATGCTGGCTTGGTCGATGCCTTCGACGCCGATGATTTTTGTATTCGGGTGATGGAGTTTGAGCCAACTTGATACCGCCGCCGCCATGCCGCCGCCGCCAATCGGGATAAAAACGTAATCGAACGGGCCTTCGCCGGAGAGCACAAGCTCATCTGCAATCGTTGCCTGACCTGCAATCGTATGGACATCATCGAAAGGATGGACATAGTCATGGCCCGTATCGGCGACATATTTTTTGGCGGCGTCGGATGCGTGATCGTAAGTATCGCCCACCAGCACGATTTCGACATTATCGCCGCCGTGAAGTTTCACGGCATTCTGTTTCATCATCGGGGTTGGGGTCGGCATAAATATTTTTGCCGAAATGCCTAAGAGTTTGGCAGCGAGTGCCACGCCTTGCGCATGGTTTCCGGCAGAGGCCGCAACCACCGTTTTCGTGCCCTTGGTTTCGTTCAGATAGGCGGTCGCATTATACGCGCCGCGCCATTTATAGGCGTTGATCGGCGAAAGGTCCTCGCGTTTAATATAAATTTCGGCCTCGACAGACGGGACTTTAATCTGCTGCAAAGGCGTCGGCTGCCCGACGCGATAAACGCGGGTGCGGGCGCGCAGGATTTCGGAGAAGAGTTGCTCTTGTAGTGTTGGGCTCATGCTTCTTTATAGCGTCAGTCATAGGCATAAAGAAAGGCCCCTTTTCCTCCTACGTTTAAAGCTTCGGAGGACATGCGGGGCCTTTGGTTTTATTTGCCTTAGATCCCTGCTTTCGCAGGGATGGATTAATCCGTGCGGATTAATTCACCTTCGGTTGAATATCGAACTGGTGGAATGGAGGAGGGCTTGAGACCGTCCATTCCAGAGTCATGACATTCGGGCGGACATTCCAGTAATTGCCCGGAACTTTGCGACCGAAGAACATCGTGTAGAAAGCGAGGAACACGAAAAAGATGGTAGAGGCAAAGGAGATATAGGCTCCGTAAGACGCCATCGTGTTCCAATATTCATAGGCCGGGGTGTAATCCGGAATACGGCGCGGCATACCTGCCATCCCGAGGAAGTGCATCGGGAAGAAGGTCAGGTTGACGCCGATGAAGGTCGCGAAGAAGTGGAGTTTGCCTGCCCATTCCGGATACTGGCGACCGGAGATTTTGCCGATCCAGTAATAGTAGCCTGCGAAGAGGGCGAAGACCGCACCAAGTGACAGAACGTAGTGGAAGTGAGCGACGACATAATATGTGTCATGGAAAGCAACATCTGATCCCGCATTCGCCAGAACAACGCCTGTGACGCCGCCAACGGTGAAGAGGAAGATGAAGCCGATTGCCCAGAGCATCGGGGTTTTAAACTCGATAGAGCCGCCCCACATTGTGGCGATCCATGAGAAGATCTTGATCCCTGTCGGAACCGCGATAATCAACGTGGCCGCTGTAAAGTAGGCGCGGGTATCGACGGAGATACCTGTTGTGTACATGTGGTGAGCCCAGACGACGAAACCGACGACGCCGATAGACACCATCGCATAGGCCATCCCGAGGTAACCGAAGACCGGTTTTTTCGAGAAGGTCGAGACGATATGGGAGATGATACCGAAAGCCGGCAAGATCATGATGTAGACTTCAGGGTGACCGAAGAACCAGAACAAGTGCTGGTACAGGATCGGGTCGCCGCCGCCTTCAGGGTTGAAGAAGGAGGTGCCGAAATTGCGGTCCGTCAAAAGCATCGTGATCGCGCCGCCAAGAACCGGAACGGAGAGAACCAGCAAGAAGGCCGTGACCAGCATACCCCAAACGAAGAGAGGCATTTTGTGCAAAGTCATGCCCGGGGCGCGCATGTTGAAGATAGTGGTGATAAAGTTTGCCGCGCCGAGAATGGATGACGCACCCGCCAAGTGAAGGGCGAAAATCGCCATATCAACCGACATATCAGGGTGGCCGAGTTTGGAAGAGAGCGGCGGATAAACCGTCCAGCCAGTACCTGCGCCGGGCCCGATCATGGTGGAAGCGACGAGAAGCATAAACGCCGGAACGATCAGCCAGAAAGAGATGTTGTTAAGGCGCGGGAAGGCCATATCCGGTGCACCGATCATGAGAGGCACGAACCAGTTGCCGAAACCGCCGATAAGGCCCGGCATAACGACGAAGAAAACCATGATCAGGCCGTGCGCCGTGATCCAGACATTCCACATCTGCCCCGGATTGTCCGACATCATCGTCAGGATCTGCATTCCCGGTTCCTGAAGTTCCGCCCGCATCAAAACGGAGAAGAAACCGCCGATAAGGCCCGCGAAAATCGAGAAGATGATATAGAGCGTTCCGATATCCTTATGGTTGGTCGACATAAACCAACGTGTGAAGAAACCGGGCTTGTGATCATCGTGATGATGATCATCATGTGCAACAGCAGTCATGTGTAGTCCTTTTAGGTCTTGATATATTTTAGTGGTGATTATTGTCCATCTTCGCCGGAAGTCGCAGGTGTCGCCGGGGTTACAGGTGTTGCAACGGGCTGGCCTTCTTCTTTCGGCGATTGAATTTTGTCGTCAGTGTTGGCTGGAACTTCAGAAACCGGAGCTTCTGCAGCTACAGGTGCCGGCATCTTGCCGCCTTTTTCCACGACCCATTTCGCAAAATCTTCTTTCGAAACGGCATGGACTTCGATCGGCATAAAGCCGTGATCCTTACCGCAAAGCTCCGAACACTGGCCGTAATAAACGCCCGGTTTTTCGATCTTCGCCCATGTTTCGTTCAGACGACCCGGGACGGCATCGACCTTGATCCCGAAGGCTGGAACGGCGAAAGAGTGAAGGACATCGGAAGCCGTCACCTGAATACGCACAACGGTATCGACAGGCAGGACGACGACGTTGTCAGTTGAAAGAAGTTGAACTTGGCCGTCTTCCAACTTATCTGTCTCGACCATAACGGAGGTAAAACCGATAT
>QFOT01000036.1 GCA_003241285.1 Micavibrio aeruginosavorus | reverse complement strand
CGATGCCGATGCTTTCGTGAAAACGATCAAACTGGTTGACCGTGACTTGATATCCGATGTGTCCGTATTCGATATCTATACGGGCAAAGGCGTCGAAGACGGCAAAAAATCCGTCGCGGTCGCCGTCACGCTGCAACCGAAAGACCGTACGCTGACCGATAGCGAGATCGAAGGCCTGTCCAAGAAAATCGTCGAGGCAGTAACGGCGAAGACCGGAGCGAGCTTGCGCGGTTAAGCAGGCTCGACGATCTTCTCTTTTTCCTCGACCAAGATATCTTTACGCGACAATTTCCCGATCATGGTTTTTGGCAATGGCTTTTCACGGAACTCGACTTTCCGCGGCATTTCGATCGGCGAAATTTTATCTTTCAAAAATTCCTTTAGACTATCGATCGTTAGGCTTTGCCCGGCCTTTAGTTTCACCCAGGCTTTGGGCACTTCGCCGCGCTGTTCATCTGGCACCCCGGCGACGATACATTCTTCGACAGCCGGATGCAGATAGATCGCTTCCTCGATAATGCGTGGATAGACATTATAACCGTTGACCAAGATCAAATCCTTGATGCGGTCGACGATATAGAAAAACCCTTCCGCATCCATATAGGCTATATCGCCGGTGCGCAGGAAATCACCTCGCATCACATGCGCTGTTTCTTCAGGCCTGTTCCAATAGCCTTTCATAACTTGCGGCCCCTTGATACAAACCTCGCCGCGCTCGCCTTGCGCAACCAGTTCGCCAGTTTCAGGATTTTGCAATTCGACGATCGTGCCCGGGATCGGCAGACCGATAGAGCCGGATTTCGTCGTATTATCCGTCGGATTAATGCAGGCGATCGGCGAACTTTCAGTGAGGCCGTAGCCTTCCACCAGAACACAGCCCGATACCGCTTCGAATCTTTTCTTTACCTCGACCGGCAATGGTGCGCCGCCCGAGATACAATATTTCAGCGACGTCAGGTCGTATTTGGACAGATCGGAAATATTATTGATTGCCGTATAAATAGCCGGAACCGCCGGAAAATAATGCGGTTTCTTTTTCGAGATCGTCTCCAGTGTCGGAACAAGCTCGAATTTCGGTAGCGCAATGATTTCAAAGCCGCATTTGACCGAGAAATTCATGACGCAGGTCATGGCAAAGACATGGAAAAAAGGGATAACGCCCAGCATTTTTTCCTGCCCGTGCACGGCTTCGGGGAACCAGGCCGTCGCCTGCTCGACATTGCTGCTTAAATTGGCATGGGTCAGCATGGCGCCTTTTGGAACGCCCGTTGTGCCGCCTGTATATTGAAGAAGCGCGACATCATTGTGCACATCGACTGCCGGCCAGTCGAATTTTCCGTCATTGGATAGAAGCTTTTCAAACTTTATATGACGATCGTCATTGGGAACCGCCGCCACTTCCTTAGCCTTGACGATCGGGAAAAGTAAATTTTTCGGGAAGGGCAGGATATTGGCAAAGCTACACATCACCACCTGATTGAGGCGGGTTTTTTCCAGCATGATCGCCATTTTGTCGTAGATCATCTTGATGTCGCAGGTGATCATCAGGTCGGTCCCTGAATCCTCGATCTGGTTCATCAACTCTTTTTCGGAATAGAGCGGATTATAATTGACGATCGTTGCCCCGGTTTTAGCGATAGCGTAATAGGCAATCAGGAAATAGGGCGTATTGGGCAGACAAATTCCAACTTTGACGCCTTTTTCAACGCCGACATCATGCAACCCCTTGGCCATCCTGTCGGTCATCTCACCGATTTGCTCCCATGTCCATTTCTTGCCCATGAAATCAAAGGCTGGACGGTCGCCGAATTTGCGGCGCGTGACTTCCAAATAAGTGTAAATCGGCACCGAGGGTATTTCTTTATGCCACGATACTTTGGACGGATAATTTTTTTCCCAGATATAAGGTGAAGAGGAAGTAGATGAGGTCATTCTGTTTCCTTATTTATACTGCACTGCACATAAACGCTTGATACAATTAGGTCTTTTAAGTGTAACATTCAAAACCGCCCATGTCATATTTTTTGCATTCTCATTTTTAAGTCTGCTGAAGAGGAACTTTTTATGGTGCAGCAAAGTTAGTCTAGATGCGCATTAAATGCTTGATTTCTAATGTATGTAGCAATTTCATAAGTGCTGAATAAACTGGACGTCTTTCAAAAAATGCGTTACGTATTTTTTTAGTCATATTAGTAATTCTGCCGGGGGGCATGAAAACTTGTCTATAGCACAACACATCTATCCGGCGCCGGATGCCAACGCAATTCCCGTGCGCGCACGCCTTAAATGGTTTAACGCCGCCAAAGGGTTTGGTTTCGTCATACCTGATGATAATCCTGCCGATGCTTTTCTTCACGTAACCCAACTGCAAAAACTTGGCATGCATGGCCTTGGCGAAGGCGCTATCATATGCTGCCATATTGATTACGGCGATAAGGGTGCAACGGTGATTGATGTCGTTGAAATTATCGATCACGGCATATTACCGCCCGATCTCATGGTACATGACGTTGAAAATGCTGCACCTTTCAGCAGCAAAGGTATCGTAAAATGGTATAAGGCAGATAAAGGCTTCGGCTTTGTGACGCCAGATGACGGCATGAAAGATATTTTTGTTCATAAAAGCTGCCTTGACCGCGAGAAAATCGAAACTCTTTATCCGGGGCAACGGGTTCGTATTACGTTCAAGACCTTGCAAAAGGGCCGCGAAGCAGTTTCCATTTCAATCGAAGAAACACCTTGAAGTCACCCATTAAAAAAACCGGACATCAAAGTCCGGTTTTTTTAACTTAGTAACGCATTGAATTGCTTATATATTATCCGGCAGTTTTGCGAACGACATTAGTATCTATTTTTGCCAGCTCATCGACTTTCAATTTACCACGTGTGCTGACCTGAAACGCAAGGCGCGTATGGTTGTCGCAATAGGTCATACCCGGATGGGCGTTACAGCCGCAGAATTTGAACCCTTCCTGTTTTGGATCACCAATCGGCCAGCGACAGGTGCTTTCGCGCAACTCGGTTAACTGAATCCCTTTAATAGGGATATTTTCTTCACGGATTGAAGGCTGGATCGGCGCAGACACGACACGCTCGCGGATTGTAATCTTTGGTGCTCTTTGGTCATTCGATGGCTTGCCAAGCGCAGCTTCGACACGGCTACTTGTTGCCTGAACCGGAGAAACCCGACCTGAAAGCTTCAGGCGGTGAGCCTTGCCAATAACGGCGTTACGCGTAATACCGCCCAGCATTTTTGCAATTTCTGCGGCAGTTTTACCTTCGCCCCAAAGTTGCTTGAGTTGTAAAACTCTTTCATCAGTCCAGCTCAATTGTTATCTCCCCATCAAAAATATTTGAATGCATGTCTGGAATACAATTTTAGCTTAACACCTGCATGATTCACTCGCCAAGAATCGCTGATTCTTTTTTGCGATTTATCCACAACGGATAAAATTCATGATGTAACTGCTTTTAACCTTGACGCAGGAGCATTATGCGTCGTGGTCCAATCCCCACTCGGAATAATATTCAGGATTGTCGTGCCATTTTTCACTTACGCGGACAAAAAGATTTAAGTGAACCTTGCTCTCGATAATTTCTTCCAGCTCTTTGCGTGAAGCCGTTCCGATCTGCTTAAGCTTAGATCCACCTTTGCCGACGACAATCCCCTTTTGTGAATCACGCTCGACGTGGATGATCTGACGAATGCGTACATCGCCGTTTTCAAACTGCTCCCACTCTTCGGTTTGCACAGTGGTCGAATAAGGAAGCTCTTCATGCAACTGATTGAAAATCTGTTCGCGGGTAATTTCCGCTGCCAAAAGCCGCATCGGCAGATCCGTCATCTGATCTTCTGCAAACAGCCACGGCCCTTGTGGTAAATTCTTGCCGATATTACGGATCAGGTCTTTAACGCCGTTGCCTTTAAGCGCTGAAATCATAAAAGTCTGCCCGAAATCATATTCAGCGTTGAGCTTTGCCGCGAGATCGAGGAACGCTTGAGGCGATATCGCATCGCCCTTGTTCAAAACCAGCCAAACCTGTTTCAAATTCAAACTTTTAAGTTTCTTAAGAACCTCGTTGTCTTTGTTACTGAAGGGGCGACTGGCATCGACGATGTACAGTGTCAGGTCAGCTTCCTCCGAACTACCCCAGGCTGCGGAAACCATCGCCCGCTCCAGCCTGGTCGACGGCTTGAACAATCCCGGCGTGTCCATCAGAACGACCTGTGTCTGCTCTTCGATAAAAATTCCTAAAATTCGGTTGCGCGTGGTCTGAACTTTTCTTGAAACAATACTGACTTTGGCGCCCACCATCTGGTTAACCAATGTTGACTTACCTGCATTGGGCGCCCCAAGGATGGCGACATAGCCGCATCGTGTTTGTTGATCAGTCATTCCAGTGATGTTCTTCCAAATAAGTCATGAATTTTTTTGCTGCTTCTTTTTCGGCGACGCGGCGCGAGGATCCTGTACCGATTTGAATGCCATAGCCCTTGACCGTGACCGATACATGAAAGACCGGCGCATGATCCGGCCCTTCGCGTTTGATAATATCATAGGCAGGAACGCCAAGCTTTCGCGCCTGCGCCCATTCCTGCAATCCTGTTTTTGAATCAATCGGCGGTTCTTTCAGGATATGGATTTTTTCTCCCCACAAGCCTTCGATAACGGCGTGACAGGCATCAAGGCCCTGATCAAGAAAGATTGCCCCAATCACCGCCTCCATTGAATCAGCCAGCAAATTATCCTGCTTTACGCCGCCCGCGGAGCGCTCGCCATCCGACAAAATGACTACATCCGATAAGCCAATGGTAGTCGCAATTTCCACGAGTGTTTCCGTGCAGGCCAATGCTGAATGGCGCTTGGCCAGACCGCCTTCGCTTTCGGCCGGAAAAGCTTTATAAACGATATCAGCAATCACCAGACCTAAAACGCGGTCACCCAAAAATTCCAAACGCTCGTAATTATCCGCACCTTTGCTGGAATGGGTCAGGCTACGCTGCAAAAGCTCATTATCGCGGAAATAATAACCCAGACGGTCCTGAAATATCTTCAGTTCATCTGCCATTATTTCACCTCCAATGGATGGCCGTTACCAATTCGCTTGAGGATGCGGTCATACCGGATAGTCCATGGCCACTTCCAGAACTGGACAATATTGGCCTTGCCGTTCGTTGAAAAGAAAAGAACTTCTGCACGCCCGACAAGATTATCATAGGGAACGTAGCCAACGAGATCGAGGACACGGCTATCGCGTGAATTATCCCGGTTATCACCCATCATAAAATAGTGGTTTTCAGGTACCGTATATTTCTCAGTATTATCGAGTGGCATATCATCACCTTCTTCGAAGATCGTATGCACAGCGCCGTTCGGCAATGTTTCTTTATATTCAGTAACTTTGACAGACATGCCTTGCCCGTTATCATATTCCGACATTTTGACAACTTTTCGATCAAGCCGTTTATCGTTCACATAGACACGGCCATTGATGACCTGCACCGTATCGCCCGGCATGCCGACCACGCGCTTGATATAATCGATGGACGTATCGGTTGGCAGTTTGAAGACGATCACATCGCCTTGCTCCGGCTTTTTGCCGTTGATGCGGCCTTCAAATTTGGCGATACCAAATGGAAAAGAATGCGCGCTATATCCGTAGCTGTATTTCGACACGAACAGATAGTCACCGACCAGAAGATTGGGAATCATAGAGCCTGATGGAATATTGAAGGGCTCAAATAGAAAAGTCCTGATCAGCATCGCGAGCAGGACGGCAATCACCGTTGTCTTGGCCAACTCGCCCCAGTCTTCCTTATCTTGTGGTTTTTTATCTTCGTTGCGCATAGCCATGATTTACCCGATTAATAATATTAATTCCAGTATATGTATTTATCACTAATTTGCTTCAATGATTACTTGCGCCTCTGCGATTGGCGGCTCATCGGTCAAGGTCAGATGAATAACCAACTTTTTATCCGGCGGAGTCAGGGCTTTAGCCCGCGCCAGCGCGCCATTGGTCAGAACAAGGCTCGGCTTTCCCCAGACATCATTCTCAACGCTAATGTCTTTCATAAAGACTCCGTTGGAAAATCCTGTTCCCAGCGCTTTCGAACAGGCCTCTTTCGCGGCAAAACGCTTGGCGTAAGTTGCAATATGGGTCCCAGCTTCGCGGCGGCGCTCGGCCTTGGCGATTTCAGCATTGCTGAAAACACGGTTGATAAAGCGCGCCCCAAATCTTTGAAGGGTTTTTTCAATCCGCCTGATATCGATCATATCGCTGCCGATGCCGATGATCATTCTTCCTGTCCCGTAATACTGCGGGCTTCCTTGTGAAGCCTGCTTTCCTTCCACATATGTTGCGTTTTCCGCAAATGGTCGATAATCCAGTGGAAAATAGCATAAAATAATGGAAAGGTAATGATCATGGCAATAAAACCACCTGTAATCCATGGCGCGAAAAGCGGCATCGGATCATGGGTAATCTCCTGAACAAGCTCGCGCCACTCGAAGCGGCCCGGCATCTGCCGTACATTCAGTCCCAGATAAACGAATGTGACCTTTCCAACCCAGTAGGAAAACCACCACATAAAAGGCAATGTCCATGGATTACCGATCAAAGTGCCTAAAACGCCTGAAAGCAGATTAGCTCGAAACAAAAGGCATAAGGCCAGAGCCCCTATTACATGAGCGCCCGGTAGGGGAGTAAAGGAAATAGCCGCGCCGATAGCAAGCCCGGCAGCGATTTTATAATTACTGTCCTTCAGGCGCACGATACGGTGCCGCCAATAGCGCGATGAACGGCGAAGACCCATCGACGGCCAGACGCTTTCCTGAAATTTCTTTGTCAGTGGTTTTTGATGACGGCTGGTGAACATCTCATTAACGCCGGTTATCTTCCACGAGCGCGTTCCACATTGATAATCTGTGGAGTCGCCCGCAAAGCCGCCATGATATTATTCAGATGCTTGGTGTCATTGACAGAAACGTCAATAAACATATCCCAGAAATCGACGGTCCGGCTGGTAATCTTCAAATTGGTGATATTGCCGCCGCTTTTACCGATAACAGTTGATAATGTTCCGAGCACGCCCGGCGCATTTTGGATAGTGATCACCAGACGCCCGACACGTTCTTCCGAATTTTCATTAGAATCTCCCCACGACACGTCGATCCAGCGTTCCGGCGTATCGGCGAATTGTTCAAGCGTTTCACAATCAATCGTATGAACAGTCACGCCTTTCCCAGTCGTCACAATCCCGACGATCCGGTCGCCCGGCAGCGGGTGACAGCATCGCGCAAAATGAACCGCCATGCCCGGGATAAGACCTGTGATCGGCAATTTGTCTTTTGCGTCCCGGCTGGCCTGCGCATTTTTGCGGACGGTCGGAATATCTTCCGGTTCAAGAATTTTCTTATCGGTTTCCGGTTTATGCGCCGGGAAAATCGCGCGGAAAACATCCCGTCCAACGAGGTTTCCTGCGCCAATACCTGCATAGACATCCTCGACGTCCTGGCATTCCTTAAACTGCGGCACGATACCGGACACGGCTTTTTCGGTGAATTCATAACCTTCGGTGCGGAAAATCTTTTGCAGCATAGCCCGGCCCAGCGTGACATATTCGACTTTCTGCTGCTGGCGGATAAAGCGGCGGATATGAGATCGCGCTTTACCTGTTGCGACGAAACGTTCCCATGTCGGGGATGGGTTTTGCGTCTTGGCGGTCACGATATCGACCTGATCGCCATTTTGCAGCTTGGTATTAAGGGGCGCAATGCGACCGTTGATCTTTGCCCCGATGCAGCGATTACCGACATTCGAGTGAATGGCATAGGCAAAATCAATCGGCGTCGACCCTTGCGGCAATTCGATCAGATCGCCTTTTGGCGTAAAAGCGAAAACGCGGTCCTGAAATAATTCAAGTTTCGTGTTTTCCCAGAAATCCTCCGGCCTTTGATCCTGCTCAAGGATATCCAGAAGCTCCCTTAGCCAGCGGTATTTCTTAGCGTCGTTCAGAGCCGCCGCAACATCATGCTGCTTATAGGCCCAGTGCGCGGCAACACCAAGGTCGGCTTCCATATGCATCTCAATCGTGCGTATCTGGATTTCAATCCGCTGATTGCCGGGGCCTATAATTGTCGTGTGAATTGAGCGATAACCATTGGGCTTAGGCGTCGAGATAAAATCCTTGAAACGCCCCGGCACGACCGGATAATTTGAGTGAATGACACCCAGAGAATGGTAACATTCCTCGATATTCTCAACCACGATACGAAACGCCATGATATCGGATAATTGCTCGAACGAAATGTTCTTGCGCTGCATTTTTTTCCAGATTGAGTAGCGCGTTTTTTCGCGGCCTGTGATCTGGGCTTTTATATCCGCATTCTTCATCAGCTTATCAAGCTCGCTGATAATATTTTTTACGACACTGCCGCCTTCCTGACGCAGAAAAGAAAGGCGATTGGTCAGAGATTCACGGGCTTCAGTGTTGATATAGGCGAAAGATAAATCTTCCAGCTCTTCTTTGACCTTGTGGATACCAATGCGCTCTGCAAGCGGCGCATAGATATCGAGCGTTTCACGGGCGATGCGGCGGCGCTTCTCAGCATTTGGAAAATGGTGAAGCGTCCGCATATTGTGCAGCCGGTCGGCAAGCTTGACAAGCAGCACGCGGATATCTTCCGACATGGCAAGAACCAGCTTGCGGAAGTTTTCAGCCTGCTTGCCTTCGACTGTCTGACTTTCAATTTTTGTCAGCTTTGAAACACCGTTGACGAGCTGAGCCACCTCACCGCCGAATTGCTTTTCAAGATCAGCATAGGTCGCCTTGGTATCTTCCAGCGTATCATGCAAAATGGCGGTGACGATCGTCGTCGCATCCATTTTCATCTCGGCCAGAATACCGGCGACTTCAACCGGGTGCGTATAATATTCTTCGCCAGAGGCACGCGTTTGACCTTCGTGCATTTTCTTAGCGTATTCGACCGCGCGCGTAATTAACCCGGAATCGGTTTCCGGGTTGTAAGCTTTCATTTCTGCGATAAGGTTAGCGGCGGATGCGGTCATAATATGCTCAAAACAGTAGCATACTATGCATCTAATTCATTGATAAAATATAAAAAAACCGCCCAGTCTTTTTAAGAAGGGGCGGTTTTAAATTTTTTAGGCTTCTTTGTCTTCGGAGAAACCGGCTATATCTTCCAGCGGGCTTTCTTCTTCGTCTTCATCGTCGAATTCACCGGCGGCAAAGCCAGTGTTATTGGCGGCAGCAACCAAAGAGTTCCACTCTTCTTCTCCTTGCATTTCTTCAATGACATCGTCTTTGTCATCCTGAAGCGCAAAGATACGCTGATGGCTCTTGATCAGGTCTTCCTTGAGATCTTCCACGCCAACGGTTTCATCAGCGATTTCACGTAAAGATACTACAGGGTTCTTGTCGTTGTCACGGTCTACTGTCAAGGCAGCCCCGGCCCCGATGCGGCGTGCGCGCTGAGCGGCAACCATGCAGAGTTCAAATCTATTGGGCACCAACAGGACACAATCTTCAACGGTAACGCGTGCCATCTATTATTCCTTCATAATCTTGATTTCAGTGAATGCGAGTATATATCCCTATCATAATCCATTTGCAAGTTTTTGATATACAAAGGCTTTCAAACAAAATCTCCGGGAAGAAAATACTATTATGTTTAATGCATTTAGGGAATTATTTTTTAACATAAGAGAGGTTTTATGGTTCAGCGTTCATCCGGTAAAAATGGCGGTTATTCCGGTGGCAGCTTCGGCAAGAAAAATGCGCATTTCTTCTACGAGGATGAGAAATTAGCCGTTTTTATAGATGGATCAAACCTTTACGCCGCAGCCCGCAGCCTTAATTTTGATATTGATTACAGGAAACTCCTTGCTTGGGCAGGCCAGCGCGGTCGCCTAATTCGCGCCTTTTACTATACAGCTTTGATCGAGGATCAGGATTATACGCCTATTCGTCCCTTGGTCGACTGGCTGGATTACAACGGCTACACGATGGTAACAAAACCCGCCAAGGAATTTACCGATAACCAAGGCCGCCGAAAGGTCAAGGGTAATATCGATATAGAGCTTGCCGTCGATATGATGGAAATGGCTGACAAGGTAGATCACATTATCCTCTTTTCCGGTGACGGGGATTTCAGAAAGCTTGTCGAGGCCGTCCAGCGCAAAGGTGTCAGGGTGAGCGTTGTATCAACAATCAGCACGACGCCGCCTATGATCGCCGATGAACTGCGCCGTCAGGCGGACCAGTTTATGGATTTGACCAGTGTGCTGGAATATATCCAGCGTGATGGAGGATCTCCGCGACCGCCTGTTAATCAAGGGGAAGTCTTTAATAGCATAGACGAGGATGAAGAGATCCCCGCCTATCTCAAAGCCTAAAAAAGCATGACAAAAAAATCCCCGCAACAGGCGGGGATTTTCTTTATGAGTTATGAGATGAGTTACGAGTTTCTGATTTCATCAAGGAATTCCTTGACCTGGCTTTGCAGCTCGGTCGAGATTTTCGCCAGTTCCCCCGCTGCATCCAGAACAGTACTTGCCGCCTGCCCCGTTTCTTCGGCATTTCTTTGAACACTGATAATCGTCTGGGCTACTTGCTGCGTACCAGTTGAAGCCTCCGCCACGTTGCGTCCGATCTCGGCGGTTGCCGCGTACTGCTCTTCTACAGCGGACGCAACCGTTGTCGTCGCTTCGTCGATTTGCTTGACGTCCGAGATAATACGCTGCACCGCTTCAACACTGGAACGGATTGCATTCTGGATTTTGCCAACGCGCTCATCGATCTGCTCTGTTTTCTGCGCTGTCTCCATTGCCAGTTTTTTGACTTCGTCGGCCACTACCGCAAAGCCTTTGCCAGCCTCTCCCGCGCGCGCTGCTTCAATTGTCGCGTTCAGCGCCAGCAAGTTTGTCTGCTCGGCGATACCTTTAATAGCGCCCACAACCTCGCCGATAGAATCGGCTAGGCTGTTCAGCTCACTAACCTCATGGCTGGTGGTTTCGGCTTCATGCGATGCCCGTGTCGATTTTTGCGCAACGCTGGATATCTGCTTCGCAATTTCGGCAGATGAAGCCGATAATTCTTCCGAAGCTGATGCTACCGTCTGGACATTGCTATCCGCTTCTGTCGCTGCCGCTGCGACCAGCGAGCTCGCTTCAGCCGTGTTGGCAGAAGAACTCGTCATCTGGTTAGCTGTCGCCTGCAGCTCCGTCGCTGCACTAGCCATTGCCTGAATAATACCGGACGTGCGGCTGTCGAAGTCGTTCGCCAGCATATTCATGCTGCTTTTTTTCTCAAGCTCGGCTTCGCGTTTAAGCGCTTCCTGCTGAAGCTCCATTTCCGCAACCTTCAGCCCGTTTTCCTTGAAAATCTGAACGGTTTTTGCCATGTCACCGATTTCATCTCCGCGATCCAGTGACGGCACATCCGTATCATAATCACGATCGGCAAGTTTCTTCATAGCCGAAACCATCCGGTTGATAGGCGTGGTAAGACTCAAAGAAAACAGGATAGTCAGAAAAGCCGTAACAATCAGAGCCACAGCACTTGCGATCAGAATTTGTGTCTTGATCTCGTTAACGACCGCCATCACGACCTTCTTGTCTGTATTGACATAGATCATCCAATCCGCGCCCAAGAAGTCAAATGGTGCGTAAGACGCCAGAACTTCGCGTCCGTTATCAACATCCCAGCCTTCCCCGGTTTCACCATTAAATGCCTTATCGATAAAATGAGAATCAACATTCTCTTTCAGGATAGGATCGATATCATCCTTTGGTAGAGGATCGTTCCTGAGCAGATGATCGCGCCCGACGAGATGGACATCCACATTGGAGGCCGCTTTATTATCCATGAAAAGAACCTCGTTGATCCTCTTGATCGGCATCTGGAAGGCTAAAACGCCTTCGAACTGGCCGTTACCGCCGTAGACAGGCGTTCCTATAAAGGCAGCCGGGACATCGCTCGATGGTTTATAAGGCTTGAAATCATAGAATTTTATTTCTCCCTTTTTCCCTGTTGTCTTGATGTCCTTAAAAAGCTTCATCAGGTCAGTGTCTTTCCATTCACCTGAAACCGCGCTTGTTGCAAAGTCGCGCTCTTTAAATACGGTATAGACAAGATTACCGTTAGGATCGAAAAGGAAAATGTCGTAATAATCGCGCTGCGTCAAAAGCTCGCGGAACCAGGGGTGGTATTTTGCATGAACCTGGCTGTAGGTAGTGCCGTCATTCGCGGCATCAAGTAAATGTTTTTCACCTAATTTATTAGGATTCTGGTCGATATACTGATTTTGCAGATACGCTGTCTTGTTTTCTACAGGAAGCTCGTTCCACGCCATGCCTAATTCCGCAATCGCCTGATGGGCCATTGAGCTGTCAGCTACGACTTTTAAATCTTCCTGTATACCGCCTAAATAAATCGTGAGCTTGCGGCTTGCCTCATCGCGCATGACTCCGATTTTCTCGGCATATTCATCGACACTGCCCTTTTCAGATGTGCGGATTGCCAGCCCTGCTGTCGTAGCACAACACAAAAGAACCATAAGGAGGGTAGCGGCAGGGAGCTTATAAAGTATTTTGATATTTTTAAGGGACATGCAGGAAAAAGCCTCATTTCTTGAGATGGATAATATTTGATAACGCAATATGAATATTAAAAGCGAAAAGACGGCTGGAAATGCAGCCTTTGATTCATTTGTATTCTACGCCGGTTAAAAAAGATTAAAAGATGGTGTTTAAGCAAACAAATATTTTAATTTTTCGGCGGTGCAGTTTTCTGCCGTTTATCCATAAGCTTGTTCAGGGCGTGCAAATAGGCACGGCAAGAAGCTACCATCGTATCGGGATCAGTCCCTTGTCCGACTACAGTTTTCCCATTTTCCTCCAGCCTTACCGTGACTTCCGCCTGAGCATCGGTTCCGCCGGTTACGGCGTGCACACTGTAAAGTTGCAGGACAGAGTCGTCATGCGGGATTATTTTGCGGATGGCGCAAAATATCGCATCGACCGGACCATTGCCTTCGGATGTCGCTTCGTGAAACACACCATTTACTGACATTTCCAGCGTGGCTGTTTGCGGCCCCTTGCTTCCGGCCTGAACGGATAAGGATACGAATTTGATATTCTCGTGGTCGCGCCCAACCTCGTCTTCGATCAAAGCCAGAATATCGTCGTCATAGACGTTTTTCTTTTTATCGGCCAGATCCTTGAAGCGGTTAAACGCGTCTTCAAAAGCGTTGGCCCCTAGTTCTATATTCATCTCGGCCAGTTTGTTTTTAAAAGCTGCTCGGCCTGAATGCTTGCCGAGAACCAGATCGGATTTCACGAGCCCGACTGATTCCGGAGTCATAATCTCATATGTGCCCTTATGCTTGAGCATTCCATCCTGATGAATGCCGCTTTCATGGGCGAAGGCATTCGCCCCGACAATCGCCTTGTTCGGCTGGACGTTGAAGCCCGTAATGGATGAGAGCGTCCTTGATACTTTCGTAATCATCGACGCATTTACGTTGGTTTCAAAAGGCATGAAATCGCCGCGCACTTTAAATGCCATCACGACTTCTTCCAACGCGGCGTTTCCGGCGCGCTCGCCGATGCCATTAATCGTACATTCGATCTGGCGTGCACCAGCCTGAACTCCCGCCAGTGAGTTGGCAACCGCTAAGCCTAAATCATTATGGCAGTGCATGGACAAAATCGCTTTGTCGATATTGGGCACGCGGTTTCGCAAACTCAATATAATCTGCGCCATCTCATCAGGTACGGCAAAACCCACTGTATCCGGTATATTAATAGTCGTTGCACCACTCTCTATCGCCGCTTCGACGCATTGACACAGAAAATCGATATCCGAGCGCGTCGCATCCATACCAGACCATTCGACATCGTCCGTGTATTTGCGGGCACGCGTGACGCTTTCCTTAACTGATTCCAGAACGGCTTCGGGCGACATCTGCAACTGATACTGCATATGAAGCGGGCTGGTTGAAATAAAAGTATGTATCCGGCGCAGTTTCGCATGTTGAAGCGCTTCCCCTGCTACGTCGATATCGGCAGATTTGGCGCGGGCGAGGCCGCAGACGACGGCGCGCTTGATAGTTTTAGCGATTTCAGACACGGACTCAAAATCGCCTTTTGACGCAATCGGAAATCCAGCCTCGATAACATCGACACCCATCTCGTCAAGCAGGCGCGCCATCCGTAGCTTTTCTTCCAGGTTCATTGAACAACCTGGCGATTGCTCACCGTCGCGGAGTGTCGTGTCAAAAATAATAATACGGTTTTTTGAGGATGCAGTAGCGGACATGGCTTAACCTTCTAAATTCTTTGAAATGACAATGATTTTGACCCCTGAAAAGCACAAAAGGGTATAGCCCTCTGGTCTCAGGGGATCATAAGTCGAAGGAGAAGGTTTTGAACAATATTCAACATGCAGAGTATTTGTAGCCCGAGATTTATAATTCCGGCAACCTATTTTTTAATCTCGTTATCTTCAAGCTTCCGGGCCTCATCGACCAGCATGATCGGGATACCGTCCCGGATCGGATAGGCAAGCCCTGCACGGTCGGAGATTAACTCCTGCTTCTCACGATCATAGCGCAAGGGAATTTTGGTCAACGGACAAACCAGTATTTCAAGAAGACGCGGGTCGATTTGAGTGTTCATAGGCCTACTATACAGGCGGATGTCAGTGTTTGGAAGAGCAACACTCGCTTCTGACAGCCATCTCCAGAAGCTTCATGAACAGATCCGCCCGCGCCTTACAGGTTGGCTCTTCTATCAGAGCCTGTTTTTCGCCGGACGTAAAAGGACATATCATGGCAAGGCAGGTCATCAGTTTTTCGTCGTTAACCGCCGTGATTAATTTCCAGTCAATCGACATTTCATTCTGTTCAAAATAAATTTGCAGCAACTCGACAAGATGAGAACGATTGACACCGAGGGACTCTATTTTTTCAAAATCCTCGCTAAATTTGGACCAGTCAGTTCGGACCTGGCGATAGCCGCGCATAGAATCCACTTCGTGCTGGACCTCGAAACGGGCAACACCTTTAAGTGTAATCAGATAACGCCCGTCTTCGGTTTCCTGAAACTGGACAATCTTTCCCGCACAGCCTGTCTTGAAGAGCGGCGGCGGACCGCTTGAAGCGGCGCTTGGCTGGATCATACCGATCAAGCGGTTGGTACGCAGCGCATCTTCGACCATGGCGATATAGCGAGGCTCGAAGATGTTGAGCGGCAAATGCCCGCGCGGCAGAAGTAACACGCCATCCAGCGGAAAAACCGGAATGATGTCAGGAAGTTTACTGAATTCCATATGGGTCGCTTTTTCAACCATATTCCTGATATAAGCGGGAAATCTAAGAAAACAACAGGGAAGAGAGCTTACGGCGACCGCTGGCGCTCGCCGGGTCCATCACACCCCATGCTTCGAAATATTTCAGCAATTGCTTGCGCGCTTTATCTTCCTCCCAGTCCTTATGTTTTTTTATTAGAGCAATCAGCGTATCGACCGCCTTATCCTTTTCGCCCGCCGCAAAGGCCGCCTCGGCATATTCGAATAAAATATCGGGATTGTCGGATTGCGCCGCCAGTCTACGCTCGATCTCGTCAAGCGCGCCGGGTGGACGGTTAAGCGCCAGCTCCAGAGCCGTCCGAACCGATGTAATATTCGGGTCTTTGGCAATCTGCTCGGGAAGGCCGTCACTCACAGCCTTGGCCTGACCGATCTCGCCGACTGCAATCAATATGCGGATCATTCCTGCAAACGCTGCGGCATTTAAATTATCCTCGGCTAATATTTCACCGTAAATATTTTGTGCCAGATCGAAATTATTTTCTGCCATCGCATCAGACGCGGCAGCTAAGGCCGACGGGATATCCAGCGCATCAGGCATTTGCTGTTTCTGGATTTGCAAAAGCTGATTAATTAGATTCTCGATATCGCTCTTAGGGCGCACGCCCTGAAAACCGGATACGGGCTGCCCCATAAACATTGCGATGACCGTCGGCACGGACTGTACGCGAAATGCCTGCGCCAGTTCAGGATTCTCATCAATATTGACTTTGGCAAGCGCGACTTTGCCGCCTTGCGCATTTATAATTTCTTCAAGCACCGGCATCAGCTGTTTGCAAGGCCCGCACCACGGCGCCCAGAAATCAA
>QFOT01000035.1 GCA_003241285.1 Micavibrio aeruginosavorus | reverse complement strand
GTGAGATAGGTATGCGCCGATGCCATCGTCGCATGACCGCATAAATCGATCTCCATCACTGCGGTAAACCAGCGAAGCAGCGGGTTTTCATGCTCACGAAGCAGGACAAACGCCGTTTCGGATAAATTCATTTCAATAGCGATATTTTGCATCAATTCATCGCTGATATTCTCATGCAGGATCACCACCGCTGCCGGATTACCTTTGAAGGCTTGCTTAGTAAATGCGTCAACTTGCCAGAATTTCATGTAATCTCTCGTAAAATATTTTATATTATATGTTGAACTGGATCTTATAGAACATGACCTCTACCGTCCATATCATCTGCGGGCCGACAGCCAGCGGGAAATCCGCCCGCGGACTTGATCTCGCACGAGAAAAAAACGGAGTCATTATAAATGCCGACTCACTGCAGATTTATAATCGCCTGCCGATCCTGACCGCGCAGCCTTCTGGCGAAGATAAAGAAATCGTACCGCATCGTCTTTACAATCTGCTAGAGCCTAATTTGCAAATGACGGCCGGAGCGTGGCGGCAATTGGCGCTCACCGAAATAGACTTTGCGATTGAAAATAACCAAGCACCGATCATCGTCGGTGGCACAGGGTTTTATCTTAAATCCCTGATTGAAGGTCTCTCTCCCATTCCTGAAATTCCGGCAAGTATTCGCATTGCCGCCGAGGATCTGATGGACGAGCTGGGCATCGATGGCTTTCATGAAATAATGAGAGAAAAAGATCCTGTGATGGCAGCGCGCCTTCACCCGAATGACCGCCAGCGAAACTTACGCGCCTATGAAGTTTTGGTATATACAGGAGAGTCTCTAGCCGAATGGCAGAAAGCGCCAAAGGTCGAGCCGGACCCAAGACTAGTCTTCGACATCGAGATTATAATCCCCGAGCGTGACATATTATATGCGCGGTGCGATGAAAGATTTAAACAAATGGTTAAGATTGGCGCCATTGAAGAAGTTGCAAAACTCGATGACGATATCATGGCAGGCCGCGTGAATATCGACGCGCCGATCACCCGTGCGCTTGGATTTGACGCATTACAACAACATGTTAGGGGTGAACTTGATTTGGAAACAGCCATTTTCATGGCCCAGAACGAAACCCGCCATTATGCCAAAAGGCAGACGACCTGGTTCAGAAATCAAATAAATTTAGAAGGTGGTCAAAAAAATATTGCACGTGCGCAGCTTTTCACGTCATACTAATTGAATGAGATCAAAAGCCCGCGCCATCGCAGTCGAAAACAAGGCCCCGCAAATTATTGTGGTCAGCAGGGTGCTCGTCCTCGTGGTTCTCCTCGGACAGGCGCTGCGGCTCATGCTTTTCTAACAGGAATGACATTGATCCCAAAGCGCCCCGCACCTCAAAGGTTCGGGGTTTTTTAATGCCTGAAACCAGACTAAAGTAACTTTAAAATACAAAAAACGGATTAAGAATGGCACCGCAAACATCGAAAAAAACCAAACTCAAGCTGATTGCACAGCCGAAGAAGACGACCAAAGCGAAAGCAAAGCCCGAAACCGTCACAATGACAGGGGCGGAAATGGTTATTCAGGCTTTGGTCGACAACGGCGTCGATACAATTTTTGGTTATCCGGGCGGCGCCGTCCTTCCTATTTACGACGCCTTATTCAAGCAAAAGAAAATCCGGCATATTCTTGTCCGCCATGAGCAGGCCGCTTTGCATGCCGCCGAAGGTTATGCGAGATCCACAGGTAAAGTCGGCTGCGCCCTCGTCACATCAGGCCCCGGCGCGACGAATGCCGTTACGGGTTTGACAGACGCTTTGCTCGATTCCATTCCGCTTGTTTGTATTACAGGTCAGGTGCCATCTTTCCTGATCGGCACGGATGCGTTCCAGGAAGCAGATACAGTCGGGATTACCCGTCACTGTACCAAGCATAATTACCTTGTCAAAGACGTCAAAAAACTTTCGAAAACAATTCATGAAGCTTTTCACGTGGCAAAAACAGGACGCCCCGGCCCGGTTGTCATCGACCTACCGAAGGATATCCAGTTCCAGCCCGGCCCTTATTCTCCGCCGAGCGAAGAACATTTTGCCCGTTACCAGCCGCGCACTATGCCGGATATTTCCAAAATCGAGGCCGCTGTTGAACTTATTGCCAAGGCCAAACGTCCCGTTTTTTATACGGGCGGCGGTGTTA
This sequence comes from Micavibrio aeruginosavorus, assembly GCA_003241285.1. Classification (GTDB taxonomy): domain Bacteria; phylum Pseudomonadota; class Alphaproteobacteria; order Micavibrionales; family Micavibrionaceae; genus Micavibrio_B; species Micavibrio_B aeruginosavorus_A. The sequence goes on along the minus strand of QFOT01000035.1, from coordinate 14,071 downwards.
TTAATGCCGGACCGGAAGCTTCACGCCTTCTAACGCAATTCGTCCAGATGACCGGCTATCCGTGCACGTCAACTTTAATGGGACTTGGGGCTTATTCGATGACCCACCACCAGCATTTAGGCATGTTGGGTATGCACGGGACCTACGAGGCCAACTGGGCCATGCATGATTGCGATGTCATGATCAATATCGGCGCGCGTTTTGATGACCGCGTAACCGGACGCCTTGACGGCTTCTCGCCAAACTCAACAAAAATCCATATCGACATAGATCCAAGCTCGATCAATAAAAATGTGCGTGTCGATATCGGCATTGTTTCCGATGCGACCGAAGCTTTGAAAGCCATGATCGCCGTCTGGAAGCGTAAAAACTATAAACCGGACAATGTGTCGATCAAAGAGTGGTGGAAACAAATTGAGAAGTGGCGCGCCGTTAAGTGCCTCACCTATAAAAATTCCGATACGGTCATCAAGCCGCAATATGCCTTGGAACGTTTGCGCCATTTTACCAGAAACCGTGACGATGTTTTTATTACTACCGAGGTTGGCCAGCACCAAATGTGGGCGGCGCAATATCTGCCTTTCGACAAACCGAACAGGTGGATGACATCCGGCGGTCTTGGCACGATGGGCTACGGTTTTCCGGCGGCGATTGGGACGCAAATCGCGCATCCAAACGCGCTGGTTATCGATGTCGCGGGCGAAGCGTCGATCCAGATGAATATTCAGGAATTATCGACAGCTATACAATATCGCCTGCCGGTTAAAATCTTCATCCTGAACAATCAATGGATGGGAATGGTACGCCAATGGCAGGAGCTTCTGCACGGTGAACGTTATTCTAGTTCTTATACCGAAGCCCTGCCCGACTTTGTTAAATTAGCGGAAGCCTATGGCGGTGTCGGCTTGCGTGCCACAACCCCCGCCGAGCTTGATAAAGTCATTAAGGAAATGATGAAAACGGACCGTGTCACGGTTGTTGATGTCTGCGTCGATCAGAAAGAAAACTGCTTCCCGATGATCCCGTCTGGCAAGTGCCATAACGAGATGATATTATCCGCGGACCCTGAACAATTCGACAAGAAACTGGTCTAAAAGATAATGGCCCAAAGAACCAAGACTACAGATAAACAAGCGAAGACATCTGTCTATGGCGCAGCGCCAAGCGTTAAACCTCAGCGGTCCCATACCCTTGCCATCCTCGTTGATAACGAACCCGGCGTGCTGGGCCGCGTGATCGGCCTTTTCTCCGGTCGCGGTTACAACATCGAAAGCCTGACAGTAGCCGAAACCGACGACAGTAAACACTTGTCCCGTATCACTATCGTGTCAAGCGGCACCGAACATGTCATTGAACAGATCAAGAATTCCCTTGAGCGCATGGTCCCGGTTCATAAAGTTTCCGACCTGACCGTCGAAGGCCCGCATGTCGAGCGCGAACTGGCGCTCGTCAAAGTCGTCGGAAAGAAAGAAAAACGCATCGAAGCGCTGCAGCTCGCCGATGTTTTCCGTGCACGAATTCTTGATTCAACACTGGAGAGTTTTATTTTCGAACTGACCGGAACATCAGAAAAAATCGATGCCTTCATTGATCTTATGAAACCGCTCGGCCTGCTGGAAACAAGCCGCACTGGTGTCGTTGCTATCTCACGCGGGAAAGAATCTATCTAAATCATAAAGGGGAAAAAATGAGAAAATATTTAGTCTGCTTATTGGCTATATCACTCCTTTCCGCATGCGGCGATGGCCGCGGCGAGAAAGACAAGAAACTGGCTCTCGGCTGTCAGGCCGGTTTGAAAGCCTTACTGGCGCAGGATAAATTTGATCGGCAGATTGACAAAGTTACCAGCCGCAAATTCAAAGATGAAAGCGAAGGACGCCGCGTGACCTTAAAGGCGACAACAAAAAATAAACAATTCGGGTACGAAAAGGATGAAAGCTTTAATTGCCTGTTTGCCGAAACGTCGAATATTCTCGGCTGGAAAGCCGAAGTCCAGCAACTCAATATCGGCGAAGACGTTTTTGGAAAAAAAGACGGGCAGATTATCGGCGATATGAACGATTTTCTGGAGCTGACAGGCGCTGTCGAAGCGGCCATGAAATAAATTTAACCAACTAGTAAGAGGGACTAAAGACTATGCAAGTATATTACGACCAAGATTGTGACATGAACCTGATCAAGGATAAAAAGGTTGTAATCGTCGGTTACGGATCACAAGGCCACGCGCATGCTGCAAATCTTCGCGATAGCGGCGTCAAGGAAGTCCGTGTTGCGCTACGCCCGGAAAGCCCTACAAACAAAAAAGCGCAAGAGGCAGGATTTGAAACGATGGATCCAACTGAGGCCGCAAAATGGGCCGATGTCATCGTCATGGCAACGCCGGATGAATTACAGCGCGAGATTTACTACAAGCATTTGCACGAAAATATGAAGGCCGGCTCGGCTCTCGTGTTCATACATGGCCTCAATATCCATTTTAATTTGATCGAAGCGCGCCAGGATGTTGACGTTTTCATGGTCGCACCGAAAGGTCCGGGCCATACGGTTCGCGGCGAATACCAGAAAGGCGGCGGCGTGCCATGCCTGATCGCCGTTCACCAGAACGCCGCCAATCAGAACGCCAAGTCAAACACAGACGCAAAAGATCTGGGTCTTTCCTATGCATCGGCGCTTGGTGGCGGCCGTTCCGGCATTATTGAAACGTCTTTCAAGGAAGAATGCGAAACCGATCTTTTCGGTGAGCAGGCCGTTCTTTGCGGCGGTCTTTGCGCCCTGATCAAAGCAGGCTACGAAACATTGACTGAAGCCGGTTACTCACCGGAGATGGCTTATTTCGAGTGCCTGCACGAAGTGAAACTCATCGTCGATTTGATGTATGAAGGCGGCATGGCGAATATGCGGTATTCCATTTCCAACACAGCGGAATTCGGCGATTACGTAACAGGCCCGCGCATCGTCACCGACGAAACCAAGAAAGAAATGAAACGCGTTCTGGACGATATTCAATCAGGCCGCTTCGTCCGCGACTGGATGATCGAATGCCAGGCAGGCCAGCCAAGCTTCAAAGCCACCCGCAAACGCGAAGCCGCGCACGGTATCGAAGAGATCGGAGCAAAACTCCGCGGCATGATGCCATGGATCGCCAAGAACCAATTGGTCAATAAAGCTAAGAACTAATTTTTACTATCATCAGATAGCAAGGGGGCGGAGTGCTACTCCGCCCCTTCTCCGTTGTATTGTTGTACTATTGTGATAAAAATTTATCATGCTTAACTCCTCTCCCAAAATTTTCAAAGCCACCGGATTGATGATCCTCGCTGTATTCTTTATCGCGGTTATGAATGCCTGCGCAAAATTATCGAGTGAAAAACATGCGATTATCGAGATCGTTTTTTACCGCGGCGTGATCAGTGTTTTTCTATTATCGCTATGGCTTATCTATAAACGTGATCTCAATTTGTTAAAGACAAAACGCCCTATGGCGCACCTGGGGCGCTCTACCATTGGCACAATTGGCGTAGGCTTCGTTTATTGGGCTTACTCTTTAATGCCAATGGGCGATGTCGCGGTTTTGCTTTTGACATCAAGCCTGTTCGTAACGATTTTATCCGTACCGCTGCTTGGCGAAACGGTCGGCCCATGGCGATGGGGCGCCGTTATTATTGGCTTTATCGGCGCGGCCCTCGTCGGCAATCCGACAACGGCGCATTTCAGCCTTTACGCTTTTAGTGTCTGCATAGCCGCAGCTTTTGCCGTGTCACTAGTGTTTATCTTCTTGAGTAAACTCGGCAAAACCGAATCCGCGTTTACGACCGTCTTTTATTTTTCCCTGACCAGCACTATTGTTTCCGGTATTTATATGATCTTCAAAGGAAACGCGCCTGACCCCTCCGTTTACTGGGCCTTATTCGGTACAGGCATTGCCAGCCTGTTCTCGCTGCTGCTAAAGACCGAAGCCTATAAATTCGCCGACGCGTCTTTCTTAAGCCCGCTCGATTATATGAATTTGCTGTGGTCGATTTTATTCGGCTTTATGTTCTGGGGCGATCTGCCGACATGGACGATGCTGGCAGGAGCAGCTATGATTATTGGCAGCAACATCCTTATTATCTGGCGGGAGCATCGCCATAAACAAAAACACATCGAATCGCCGCTAATTGGCGGCTGATTACTGCAAATCCAGCCCGTTCTTAGAGTAAATTCCGATGGCCTGACCAGTGCGGAAATCGATCAGGTAAAACATTTTGGCTTTTGATTTTTGTGTAACTTTATAAATCGCATCCATCGTTTCCATCACGCGGCGCTTATCCGCCCCGCCCAGATGATAGAAATTCGGCCCGACTTCGACATAAGGCTTGCTGGCCGCAAAACCCTGATCGCGAATAATATCTGCCACATACCATTTGCGTACCAGATCGGTCGGCTCTCCGCCATTGAGGGCCACCCATTCTTTAGGCGTCCATTGAGTTTCGCTTAGTTTATTGCCATCCCATTGAGTATTATGCGGCTCATTTGCCGTTTCATAGTAAGGCTGAAAATCCTGATTATACCAGTGCGACGGCCACCAGATGCGGCCCATGAATTTAGGTCCCGGAGGTTTCGCACATCCTGTAAGACCTAAAACCGCTAAAACCGCTAACGCTGTGAATTTCTTCATAAAAATGACCCTTTACCACTTATTTAAGGATTATATGATAAATTTAGAAGATGATAAACCCGCTTTCCACCAGCCTCAGCGGCATGATGAATGCCACCAAAAAATTGGATTCCGCCGCTCAGAATATCGCCAACGCCAATTCTGAAGGCTCTGAAGTCAGTCTCGATCAGGAAGTCCTGAAAACCATGCAGGCACAACAGGATTTCGAGGCTAATGCCGTGGTTTTAAGCCGAACCGCCTCCATGCAAAAGGTTTTAGGCAGTATTTTCGACGAAACCGTCTAATTAGCCGCAAGTAACTGCAACAATTTCGTCGCTATCATCCCGTATGACATTGACACGGCCCGGTTTCTTCTCAAACCCCAGGAAACTGTCCGGATATAAAACCCGGATTTCCTTCCCGGATTGGCGAACCGCCTCAACTTCCACACCATAGACGTTTTTGCCGACCAGATTGCGGTAAGCACAATTAGACGTTTCCCCGGCAGCGCAGGAAGTTAACAGCAGGCAACTCAAAACGACGACTTTATACATGATCTGGCCTCTTTCTTGCAGTTTATGGTCCACATGATACTATTTGAGAAGATGAAAATGAAATCAAACTTAACGTCCGCTCTCTTCGGCAGCTTTTGCCTCTTGGCCATGACCAGCTGTACGCTGCTCTCTTCCTGTGTCATGTACAAGGAGCCGCCCCCGGCTTTATCAGTCGAATATGGCTCCTACTCATGCGATGGCAGCCGCCAGTTCGTGGCGGAATTTGAAAAAGAAGGAACACGTGTCGCCGTAATGCTGGACGGGCGCACCCGGACTTTTGTTCGCGATACCAGCGGCGTTTATCATGACGGCAGCATGACCCTGACAGGCAGCGAAACCCATCCGATTACCATCTATGAAGGCGGCATGCCCATATTTGCAAACTGCGTACCGGTGACGACGCAGAAACAATATTATCGCAAAGATGAGAAATTTCGCCTGTTCGATTATAAACGTGATCTCGAACATTAATCAAATATCATCGCCTGTATAATTCACATCCGGGCGGCGGCGGTTTTCGATTTTCATTTCAGCAACATAGCGCGCCATACGGCGTCCGATTTCATGGGGACCCGATACCGCCAGGTCGACCTCGTTCTCCTGAAAATAACCCATCTCTTCTTCGTTGTGCGCCCGGGCAAGTATCTTGATGTCAGGATTGAGCGCGCGCGCCGCCAGTACTATCCGCCGCGCTTCAAAAACATCGGGCACAGCGATAATCAGCGCCATCGCACGCTTGATTTGAGCTTCCTCTAAAACGGCTTCATCACCCGCATCGGCAGATAAAGCATGAAAGCCCCGGCGGCGCAGATCTTTCACCCTTTCCCGATTGCCGTCTATCACGACAAGATCGAAATCGTATTCCTGCAAATACCGCCGTATATACTTTCCAACACGTCCATGCCCTATCATGATAACCACATTGTTTAGTTCGGCCTTTTCTTTTTCAAGTAAATGCGCCAGACGGTCGCGTTTCATATTGAATTTATTGCGCAAGACAGGCCTGCGATCGACAAATGTATATAGTTTCTTTGCCGCGATAAACATAAGCGGATTGAACGATATGGAGATAATGGCGCCGGCCAGAATCAGATCCCGCCCGTCTTTGGGCAGAATATCGAGCGTCATACCAAGCGCTACCAATATGAAAGAGAATTCACCGATTTGCGCCAATCCTGCCGATACCAAAAGTCCTGTGCGCAAAGGATAGCCAAACATCATGACAATTATAAACGCGACGATTGATTTACCGAACATGATAACGAAAGCCACCAGCAAAACCGTTAAAGGCTCATCAATGATTATTCCCGGGTCGAATAGCATACCAACCGACACGAAAAACAAAACCGCAAACGCGTCCTGAAACGGTAATGCGCGGTCCGCCACTTCATGATTGAGATTGGATTCCTTGATCATCATGCCGGAGAAAAAAGCGCCGAGCGCAAAAGAAACACCGAATAGTTTTGCCGCCGCAAAAGCGACGCCGATAGCTGCGGCAAAGACGGCAAGTGTAAATAATTCCCGCGATCCTGTACGGGCGACATACGCCAATAGCCAAGGGAAAAATCGCCGGCCAACGATCAGCATTACCGCCATAAACGCACAGACCTTGGCCCCGGCGAATAATAATTGCTGCCAGACAGGGCCTGTTCCATTTCCCTCGCTGACACCCGGAATATCTTCGCCGGGAGCCGCCAGAGCCGGAATCAATACCAGTGCCAACACCATGACCAGATCTTCAACGATCAGCCAGCCAACCGTTATCTGTCCGTCCGTCGATTGGAGAAGATTGTTTTCTTCCAGCGAGCGCAGCAATACAACCGTACTCGCAACGGATAACGCCAGCCCAAAAAGAAGGCCGCTTGATAGCGGCCAGCCCCAATAATGACTCATCAATGCGCCCATCGCCATCGTCGCGGCGATTTGCGCAATCGCCCCCGGTACGGCAATTTTTCGTACATCCATCAGGTCTTTAAGAGAGAAATGCAGACCGACCCCGAACATCAACAAAACGATACCGATTTCCGATAATTCTTCGGCGATCTTCAGATCGGCTGTATAACCCGGCGAATAAGGCCCGATCAAGACACCTGCAAAGAGATAGCCGACAATAGGAGGAATTCTGAATTTTGCCGCTAAAAGGCCGCAAGCGAAAGCTAGGCTTAAGCCCACGGCTAAAGTCGTTACCAGTGGCAGTTCATGTGATATGGCCATTTATTGCTCTATTAATGCTAACACATTGAAAAGCATAAAGTTTCATAAAATAATTTCGAATTTTATACGCTTAATGCGCTGCAGAAGTATCAGCGACCCGCGTCGGCTTCGGCGCAAACCATATAGCAAGTGCCGCAAACACAAACGTACAGGCGGATATCAGGAAAATATGATTTGTCGCCAGCATCACGGCCTGCGACTGCACCATTTGATCGAGCATCGCTATACCTTGCGCCCCGCTCTGGGCCAGTTCGGGCGGCATTTCAATCTTTCCGGCAAGCTCGGCTTTATACATCGACGCATCGTTCTCCCAACTTGTGGTAACGATCGATGTCGCAAATGCGCCTGCCAAGGTACGCAAGAAACTCATTAAACCTGCCGCCGACGCCGTTTCTTTTTCAAGCACGCTGGCCAGTGCAAGACCTGTGAGCGGCACGAAGAAAAATGGCATGCCAAGCCCCTGTATCAGCATGGGGATCGATACCTGCCAATGCGTCATATCGGTGGTGCCAAACGAGCGGACAAATGTCCAAAGCCCGAGCCACATGACCCCGAAGAAAACAAGATAGCGCGGATCGAACTTGGTCGACATTTTGGCGGCGAAGGGTGCCGCGATGACTGCCAGCATACCGAGAGCGCAAGTCGTTAGCCCCGACCATTCCGCCGTGTATCCCATATAGGTTTGCAGCCAGAGCGGCGTTAAAACGACCGATCCAAAAAATGCCCCGAAAGCGAGAGATATGGTTAAAACGCTGGCCGAGAATCCCCGATGCCGGAAGACGCGCAAATCGACAATCGGATTTTCCTGCGTCAATTCCCAGATCAGGAAAGATATAAACCCGATAATGGCAACGCCAAGCAATATACAAATTTCGGTTGAAGCAAACCAGTCGAGTTTTTTCCCCTCATCTAGCATTATCTGTAGCGCCGCGACCCATGTCACGAGCAACGCCAGCCCGACGAAGTCTATCTTCGCCTTGATAACTTTGGTTTCAAATCGCTGCAACATCTTCCAGATCAGAAAGGCAGCTAGAGCGGCCAGGGGTATATTGATATAAAAAATAAACGGCCACCCCCAGTTGTCACTGATATGGCCGCCGATCACCGGCCCCAATACCGGCGCGATCAAAGTCGTCATCGCCCACAAACCCATGGCGGCGCCCTGCTTTTCCTTGGGAAATATCCGCATCAGTAAAGTTTGAGAGAGCGGCATCAACGGACCACCGGCAAAACCCTGCAGGATCCGGCTAATGACCAGGAAACCAAGAGAATTGGCCAGACCGCACAACATCGAAAAAACACCGAACATCAGCATAGCGAAGGTAAAGACCCGCAGCGTACCGAAACGCGATGCCAGCCATCCGGTCAAAGGAACGGTAATCGCTTCGGCAACAGCATAAGAGGTGATGACGTACGTACCTTCGCTCGGCGAAATCGCCAGACCGCCCGCAATATGCGGGACGGAAACATTGGCAATCGTCATATCCAGAACGACGATAAAGTTCGAGGCTGCCAGCAAAAGGCCTGCGATAAAAAGTTCGCTTCCCTGCAAAGGCCGGACAGGTTTTTCCTCAAATGCCATTAATGAGCGCCTGAAATATCAATCGTCACTTCCATCGAAAGCCCAACTTGCAAGGGGTGCTCAGCCAGTTCTTTAGGATCAAGCTCAACACGTACCGGCAAACGCTGAACGACCTTGATCCAGTTGCCAGTTGCGTTTTGCGCCGGAATAATCGCAAACGCCGCGCCTGTGCCGCCAGAAAATCCCGCAACCTTCCCATGATATTTCACATCGTCGCCATAGATATCGGCTTCAAGTTCAACCGGCATGCCGATTTTGACTTTTCGAAGTTGTACTTCCTTGAAATTTGCATCGACATGCACTTTATCAAGCGGCACCACAGACAGGAGTGGCGTACCGACTTGGACACGCTGCCCTAATTGAACGCTGCGCTTGGCAATCACACCATCGATCGGCGCACGAATAACTGTACGCTCCAGATCGATCTGCGCCTGGTCGCCCCTCGCCTTCGTCGCATCATAGGAAGCTTGCGCGGCTTTGTAAGCATTCTCGGCTGTGCTCAACTCTTCACCTGAAACGGAGCCCGATTGCGCTAGCGCCTGACGACGCTCGAAATCTATCTTGGCGCGGTCAAGATTAGTCTGCATCTGCGCCAATTGCGCCGCCGTTTGTGCTAAAGCCAGTTTAGCGTCGACATCATCAATCACTACCAGCACATCACCGACTTTAACTTTTTGTGTATCGATCACTTCGATACTTTTCACTGTACCGCCGGTTGAAGGTGTCACTTGCGCTACTTCTGCACCGACATAGGCATTATCAGTCGATACATAATTTCTGGCATGTAGATACCAGTAAGAAATTCCTAAAATAGCCGCCACTATAAGTACAAGGAAAAGGACACCGAAAAGCTTCTTTCTTTTCTTTGGCTGAGCCTTGGACTTGTTCGCGTCTTCTTGATTATCCTGCATGATAATTTCCTAACTTGTTATTCCTGAGAATTAAATCCGCCGCCAAGGGCCCGCACCATTTGGACATCCAATACGAACGCGCGTGTTTTGATCTGTGATAACTCGCGGCGGCTCGACACAACGCCGTCCTCCGCTCTCAAAACATCGAGATACGGAGAAAGCCCGCCTTTATATCGGTCCATCGCAACTTTATAGGCACGCTCGGATGCCTTTACTGCTTTTTCGGTTTTTTGTGTCCGCGCAATTAGCGCCTTTTTGCTGGTCGCCGCATCGGCCACTTCATTCAGCGCTGTGATAAGGGTAGCATTATATTGCGCCACAGCCGTTTCATACTGTGCGGCGTTTTGTTTATATTGGCCACTTAACCGCCCGCCTTCGAAAATAGGCAAGGATATTGCCGGACCGAAAGCCCCGATGAACGAACCCTTCTCGGTAAAATATTCAAGTCCCAAAGATTGCTGACCGAAATAAGCGGCCAGATTAATGTTCGGATAGAAATCGGCTTTTGCCGCATCCACGCGTTTTGCTGCGCCCATGGCAATATATTTAGCCGCCAGAATGTCTGGCCGGCGACCTATCAATTCCGCCGGCACATTATCCGGCAAACCAAAGGATTTAAGCGCCTTAACTTTCGGCCTTCCAATTAAAAGCGCACGATCCGGCCCGGTTCCGCTTAAAGCCGCCAAGCGGTTCTTTGTCAAAGCTATCGATTCATTTAAGTACTCGATCTCCGCCTCGGCTGACGCTTGCGCCGCCAGCTGCTGATCATAGCCCCCGGCATTTTCAAGGCCCTCATCGAAGCGATCTTTGATAAGATCTGCCGTTTTACCGCGGATATCCAAAGCGTCCTGAGCGGCATCCAGGGCCGCGTATTGTTGCACCAATTGCGAATAGGTTTCTGCAATACTAGCCGCCAGCGACAGCCTTGCCTGAGCCGCCTGCAATTCAGCCGCTTTTTTACCCGAGATCGCCGCATCCAGAAGATTTCTATTCTTACCCCAAAAATCCAGTTGATACCCAATATCGAGAGTTGCCCGCGCCGCGTTTTGGAACCCATGCGGTACAAAATCCGCCGGCGCTCCGTTGTAATAGCTTTGTTTACTCTTTTGTATAAAACCATTCCCCGTTACTTCAGGGAATAAAGCCGATCCCTGTTGCTGGGCCAAGCCCTCTGCTTGGCGCACTCGTGCCGCAGCCTGTGCGATATCCGGCGATTTTTCGAATGAACTTTGAATAAGATTATCTAGCTGCGGATCGCCATATGCAAGCCACCATTCATCAGTTGGCCATTCCGTCTTCTGCGAAGAAAAGCTTTCTGTCGTTTCAAAAGACGACATGGAACGAAAAGATACCAGATCGTCCAAATCGGGAATATTGGCGCATCCTGTCAAGAAAAGCGTCAGTGAGATTGCAGCAAGCGGAAAAGCTTTGGGGACTTGCACTTTAAATATCCATCATGTAAACTGTACAGTACGGTTTAATTATAAAATCGTGATGATCAAGCCGTCAAGAACTAAATAAGTTTATTCAGATATAGGATCGAATGCGGGTAAAGACAGAAGAAAAACGTCAAAAGATAATCGAGATCGCCAGCACCCTTTTTCTGGAAAAAGGCTTTGATAAACTATCCATGTCTGATATTGCCACTAAAGTCGGCGGCTCCAAGGCAACGCTTTACGGCTATTTCCACAACAAGGAAGAATTATTTGTTGCCGTTATGATGGCCAATGCCCGCAGTCTGGCCGCCAAGGCTTTTGCAGCGCTTGAAGCTAAATTGCCACTCGAAAAAAAGCTCGATCTTTTTGACCGCGAATACCTTGCTTTTATCCTGTCACAGGACATGATTGATATGAAACGCCGCGTCATCGCCCAAGCCGATAAAATAGAAATTGGGGCCCATATCTATGAATGCGGCATCAAAACTTCATGGGGCCGCGTGGCCGCCCTTCTCGATCAAGGCGTTCGTGATAAAAAGGTAAGAAAATGCGATACATGGCTTGCCGCCATGCAGCTCAAATCGCTGCTGGAAGCCGATTTGTATACGAAACGCTTAATGGGAGTTGAAAAAAGATTAAACAAGAAATTACTGCCCGACGCTGTCAAAAATGCGCTGAAAGTATTCTGGGCTTATTACAAAAACTGATCCGCCGCCGCTAAACCCAGACCTTTGGCCACGCTGGAGAAACGATCACCATATTGTATTTGTGATGAGGCGAAGGCTTTTCTAATGTTCAGCTCAAATCCGGGCAAACCGGTCGATCCGCCCGTCATAAAAATAGCATTGATCTGATCCGATTTAAGACCGGCTTTATCAACCGTATCCTTAGCAACAGCAACGATCCGATCGATTTCCCCGTCGATGGCTTTATGCAGACTTTGAACGGTTATTTCTTTATGCCAGCCTTGCTCGATATCACTTAAATCAATTCGATGCTTTTTATTCTCTGATAAAGCAATCTTGGCCTCTTCGACCTTTCCAACAATTTCATGCCCACGCTGCGTTTCCTGTATACGGATGAAACGCTCAATCATCGACCTTTCTTCCAGTAACGGTAACAGAGATTTCATTTCGGAGATTGCCTTTTGCGTGTAAAGAAAGTTAATCAGGTGCCATGTCGAAAGCTCCAGATACGGGGCTCTGGGCATATCCAAACCGCTTTTAAGCTTAGTCTGATACCCTAAATCCTTCATCACCGTTTCAAGACTTAATTTCTGGTCGAAATTCGTTCCACCGATATGAATACCTTCATTGGCCAGAATATCTTTCTGGCGATCCGCTTTCTTTTTCGCAGATGGCGATAAGCGCACCACCGAGAAATCTGATGTTCCGCCCCCGATGTCGAAAACCAGTACGATTTCCTCTTTACCAATTGTACTTTCATAATCCCTTGCTGCCGCCAAAGGTTCATACTCAAAATGAATATTTTTAAACCCTTGTGCACGCGCAATGGCTTCAAGCTCAGTTTGCGCCCGGCAGTCTGCCGCCTCATCACCATCGACAAAATGGACAGGCCGCCCCATAACAACGTCGCTGATTTCAGCGCCCACATGGATTTCGCCCTGTTTTTTTATATGACCGATAAACATGCCGATAATATCGCGAAACGGAAGCTTGCGCCTTCCCACCTGCGTGGCTTCAGATATCAGCTCGCTGCCCAGGACGGACTTTAATGATCGTAATAAACGTCCTTCGTAGCCAACCAGATATTCTTTCATTCCCTTACGCCCGAAAGAAGTCTGGTTTTCCTCCGTATTGAAGAAAATCGCGCTTGGGATTGTGACATGCGATTCTTCGAGTGGCACAAGAGATGTGCCATTCGCAGAGCCCACGCTCATCGCCGAATTGGACGTTCCAAAATCAATGCCGCAGAAATATTTATCTACCATGTCCCAGTATTAGGCATCGACGCCCATGGCTCGGCAGGGGAAAGCTTATCGCCTTTTTGCAAAATCTCGATGGAAATACCGTCCGGAGATTTTACAAAGGCCATATTACCGTCGCGCGGCGGGCGGTTGATGACAATACCTTGATCCACGAGGCTCTGGCAGAACTCATAAATATTATCCACTTCATAGGCCAGATGACCGAAATTGCGCCCACCGGTATAGTCTTCTTTATCCCAGTTATAGGTAAGCTCCAGCAATGGGCTTTGTCTCGTTTCCGATCCTGTCAGGGTGTCGAGATGGCGATCCATCCCGACGATAGCGGCACGAACCTTCTGGCCTCCGGCAGTCCGGCGAAGCTGCCGCGGGCTGCGGCGGCCGATCAGGTCGATGGTCGGACGACGGTCAAGAAGCTTGCGTCGTACGACGCAAAGCCCGATCCGGCCTCGCGATACGACCCGACCGTCTTGGCCTATGGCCATCTGGTCGTCGCATACGCCTATTTCAACGAGAGCCTGTTCGCCGGCACCCTGCCGGGTTGCCTGATCACCATGCAGCGCAAGCAGGGCGCTTACGGCTTCTTTCACGGGAATCGCTTCGGGTCACGCGATCGCACCGAGATCACTGACGAGATCGCGCTCAATCCCGCCATGTTTGCCACTCGGGACGACCGGGCGATTCTGTCCACACTCGTTCATGAGATGGCGCATCTCTGGCAGCATCATTTCGGAAAGCCGTCGGGCGCCGGCTATCACAATCGCGAATGGTCGGCGAAGATGGTGGACATCGG
>QFOT01000034.1 GCA_003241285.1 Micavibrio aeruginosavorus | reverse complement strand
CCTTTCCGCAGATTTCCTCCAGCGCCGGAGGATGAACCCCGACGAGCAGCAATATACCCTAACCGACCAATCCCGCCGCCAATGCGCCAATAAGGTCGATATCGCGGGAGAGTCATATAAAAGCTGCATTAACTGGGCACCGCAGCTGCGGGGCGATTACGAGCAATACTGCCAGTGCTATGCGAACTCATTTGCAAAAACATTTGCAAAAAATCCCACAGATTCCGTGCGAGGGCGCGAGATCATGATGACCCGCGCTTTGACAGGATGCAATAACGGGAACGAACTTGCAGAAAAACGGGCACGGCAAAACCTGATCAACCGCCTTAAAGAACAAGGGATTTATGAAACCCTTTTCCCCGGCGCTAAATTAGATCTTCAAGCAGAACCGCGTTCGAACCCGAATTAATAGCAATGAGCAGCCCTGTGCTTTGGGACAGGATATGGGCTATATAAAATTCAGCCTTGGCTTTCTTGCGCCGGGCGAAATCATCTTCACTTTGCAAAGCAAGCACGGAGCGCGCCAGCATAACGCCGCCTGCCGTAATGCCAAATAGCTTCAGATAAGGCACGGCAATCGCTGCCAGCACATCCGGATCTTTCGTATTATCGACTATATATCGTGTCGCTTCTTCAAGCTGATCCAGCGCTACCCCTAAAGACTTGTCAGTATAAGACTTCACTTGTTCCCGGGATTGGGCAATCCACGCCAAAGCTGCCGCACCGCTATCTCTCAAAACTTTCCTGAACACGAGGTCATTGGCCTGAATGCCGTTCGTGCCTTCGTAAATCGGCAGGATACGCGCATCTCTATAATATTGAGCCACGCCGGTTTCCTCGATAAAGCCCATTCCGCCATGGACCTGAACGGCGGTCGATGTCACTTCACAAGCGATATCCGTGCCCCATGCTTTGACAACGGGCGTTAAAAGATCGACCAGCCCTTGCGCCTGCTTATCCCCTGCCCGGGCCAGATCGAGATGAAGCGCCGCTTCATAGGCCAGCGCCCTTGCCGCTTCGACCTGAGAGGACATGGACAAGATCATGCGCCTGATATCAGGATGCTCGGAAATCGTAACCGTATCGCCGCCTGCTAATGGTTTGCCTTGCTTGCGATCCTTGGCATAGGCAATCGCTGCCTGCAACGCCCGGTCGGCAATCGCCACGCCCTGTAAGCCGACGGACAGCCGCGCATTGTTCATCATCGTGAACATGCATTTAAGGCCCTCATTTTCCTTGCCGAGCAGATAGCCGATCGCGCCATCAGTATCGCCGAATGACATGGTTGCGGTTGGCGAGCCGTGAATGCCGAGCTTATGCTCCAGAGAAACGCATTTCAGGTCGTTGCGTTTCCCATCTTGCCCGAGAAATTTAGGCACTAGGAACAATGAGATACCGCGCGTTCCTTCCGGTGCATCTGGAAGTCGTGCCAAAACGAGATGAATGATATTGTCGGTAAAATCATGTTCGCCATAGGTGATAAAAATCTTTTGCCCATAAATACGATACGTCCCGTCATTATTCGGAACCGCTTTTGACCTTAGCAAAGCCAGATCAGACCCGGCTTGCGGCTCGGTCAAATTCATCGTCCCAGTCCATTCACCGGAAATGAGCTTGGCGAGATAGGTTTCTTTCTGCTCGTCCGTTCCCCATGTATGGATCGCATCGACGGCACCCTGATTGAGAAGCGGGCAAAGACCGAATGCCATGTTAGCCGCCTGCCACATTTCCTGAACCGGAAACGACATTACCCAAGGCAGGCCCTGCCCGCCAAAGTCCGGATCGAACGGCACCGCGTTCCACCCGCCATCGCAATATTGTTTATAGGCATCTTTAAAACCCGGTGAAGTCGTCACCACACCGTCCTGAACTTTCGCGGGAGTTTTATCGCCCACGGCATTTAAGGGAGCCAGCACGCCGGATGCCAGCTTGCCTGCCTCTTCCAGAATTGCCTCGACCATGGAGGCATCCAGATCGTCACGCTTCAGGGCATCCAGCCTCGTTACGCTTGATAACAGGAATTTCATGTCTTCTATTGGCGGGGTGTAATCTGGCATTGGGAATTCCTTGCGCTGCGGTATAAGCCTCTGATTTCATTAAGATAACACAAAATACGTTAAAATTCTTCTGCCATCTTAGTGTCCTGCCCCAGTTTGGCACGACCCTTGCGAATACATTCATTCAGATAAGGGAAATTTTGGTTAAAACCATGAATTACGGTATTAAAACATCTTCCGGTAACGATCTTCAGGCCTTGGCGAACCGCGCCGGGGCAAAAATTACCAGTGCCATCCAGTCAGCCTCGGCTAAAACCGGCGTTGGCTTTAACTATTTGCTTCAGCAAGCCAATGTTGAGAGCAGTTTTAAAACCGACGTCAAAGCCAAAGGCAGCTCCGCGACAGGTCTTTACCAGTTTATCGATTCCACATGGCTCGCCATGGTCAAGGAAAACGGCGCGAAATACGGTCTGGAAAAATATGCCGACCAGATATCCGATAACGGGCGCGTGGCCAATAAATCCGTCAAAAGCCAGATTCTGGCCTTGCGCAAAAACCCTGAGATTGCCTCGGCGATGGCGGCTGAATACGCAGCCGATAATAAACAATATCTCCAAAGCACCGTCGGCGGCGAAATCGGCTCGACAGAACTCTATATGGCTCATTTCATGGGCCCCGGCGGTGCGGCTAAATTCCTGTCCAAAATGCAGGACAATCCGAATGCGATCGGCGCGAATAATTTCGTGGACGCGGCCTGCTCGAATAAAAATGTATTTTATAAAGAAAACGGCAAAGCCCGCACTTTGTCCGAGATCTATGCTTTCTTTGACAAGAAATTCGACGGCGGCGCAGACAGCGCGGCGACGACCACTCAATACGCCGATAATTCTGATTATATGAGCGAAGGCGCTAAAGCGGCGTTGAGATCTCCGACATTCACCTCAAGCCGCGCCAATATTTTTGATGAGAATACAGGCTCGTGGTTTTCAACATCCAATCCTAAAGCCGTTCAACTGAAAGCCATGGCGCTTGCCTCAAATGGCACGATCAGCGGCCTGTCCGGCGCACTGTCAAATCCCGTCGATATCATGCAGATCATGGAACTGGCCGAACTCCACAATGATCCAAACCGTTATAACGCTTAAGATTCCGCCGCGCGTTTTAGCCTGTCATTAATTGCAATCCCGATATCCTTATTTGGAATATCCATCACCGCGATGCGTTTATGACCGTGTCCATCGAGTTGTTTCAAATAAGCGAATAAATTGGCTGCGGCTTCGAAAAGATCGCCCTTCTCGCTTAAATTTCGAAATGACTCGTTTGGCATATCCTTGGCAAAACCGCCATTTTTCAGGCCCATGAATTTTACCGATCCGAAAGCCAGCAAAGCTTCGCCATCTTCAACATCGACGGCTTTCAGGCGGATCGGAATATTCGGTGCGTAATGCTTTAAAAGCTGCCCCGGTGATTTGGGGGCATGCTCCTTGATATCGAATTCATAGGAAATCTTCTCACCCAAAACTTCTGCGATATCCTCCGCCGTTATCGCGCCCGGCCTGAGGATGACAGGCTTATCTCCGCTTAAATCCAGCACTGTCGATTCAAGACCGAATTTTGCATTACCGCCCGCCAGAATAAACTGTACCGCATCTCCCAGACTATCTGACACGTGATGCGGCGAAGTCGGGGATAACTGACCCGATCTGTTGGCACTAGGAGCCGCAATCGGCACGCCCGCTTCCTCGATGAGTTGCAAGGCCGTCGGATGCGCCGGTACGCGCACGGCAATTGTCGGCAGCCCGGCCGTCACCAGCTCGCTGATCATTGAATTTTCTCGCCGCGGCAGAATGAGCGTCAGCGGCCCCGGCCAGAATTTATCGACCAACGCCAAAGCGCGCTCATCGAAGAGCGCATGCTCTTTGAGCATATCGACATTCGCGCCATGCGCTATGATCGGGTTAAAGCTCGGGCGGCCTTTGGCCGCGAAAATTTTAGCCACCGCTTTACCGTCCAGAGCATTGGCGCCAAGTCCGTAAACCGTTTCCGTTGGAAACGCGACCAGTTCGCCGTCGCGGATCATTTGCGCGGCCTCGGTTAACGATTGGTTTGTAGCAGGTAAAATGCGTGTCATAAGGGCCAAAATACGGATATTATTGAAAAAGAAAAGCCCTTCCTTTATGGTCAGCCTATGTCCCAAGGATCAAAAGGAAAAATAATCACCATCGCGCAGCATAAAGGCGGCGCAGGAAAAACCACTTTGTCGACGCAAATAGCGGCGGCGCTATCCTGTTCAGGCACGAATATACTCTTGCTCGATCTTGATCCGCAAGGCTCGAGCACGGAATGGTTCAAGGCGAGAGAGCAAACTCTCGGCGATAAGAATAAAATTCATCATGCGAAACTTCAGGGCTGGCGGTTGATGAAAGATCTCGCCGCCTATCGTGACCAATATGATTATGTGATCATCGATACGCCGCCGCATGCGGAGAGCGAAAGCAGCATTTCCATTCGTATGGCAGATCTTGTTCTTATTCCCGTTCAGCCCTCACCGCTTGATATATGGGCCTGCGCGCCGACATTGAAACTTGTGCTGGCCGATAAGAAATCGTTATTGATTGTGCTCAACCGCGTACCGTCGAAATCGAAACTCAACGTCATGATCATGGACAAACTGGAAGGCATGGGCATTCCAGTGTCGCATCAAGCGCTTGGCAACCGCGTTTCATTCGCCGCGTCGATTATGATGGGGCTCGGCGTTGTAGAATACGAACCGCGCTCCACCGCCGCGGATGAAATTCGGGGCTTGATAAACGAGATTCAAAAACAAAAACCAATAACGAAAGCAGCCTAAGCTTTATGCAGAGTTCCGCCCTTGCAAGGCGTTTTTACGCCTGTCGTTGTCGGCAAACTTAAAGGCAGATCCAGCAAATGCCGCACGGCAAGATAGGCGAAACCCTCCGCCTCGATTGAGTCCCCATCATAACCCAGCTCGTTGATACTTCTGACGGATACATCCATTTTTGCCGAAAGTAACGTCATCAGGAACTCATTATGCCGCCCGCCGCCACAGACATACCAGGCCTTGGCGAGCGCCGGAAAATGGTCACGGGATGCGGCAATCGTTTCAGCCGTAAACGCAGAAAGCGTCGCCATCGCATCTTCCGGTGACAAATGCCAGACACCCGATATATCCCAGACATTCATGTCCGCGTTTATCTTTTTACCCTTGGCAGGAAGAAAGCCGCGGTCCAGAGATTTCGGCGGCGACCTCTCCAGATAATCGCTTGTCATCCATTTTCTCAACAATGCTTCATCCGCAGTTCCGGTTTTCGCCTTCTCCCCGGCGAAATCATAAGACTGCTCGAAATTCTGTTTCATGAAATCATCCATCAGCGCATTGCCGGGGCCCGTATCGAACGCCAGAATATCGTCTTCACTCTCGCCGATCCACGTGACATTCGACACGCCGCCGATATTCAAAAACACGACTGGGAATAAATTCGATTTCTGCCGCGCCAACGCCTGATGATAAAGCGGGATCAGCGGTGCGCCTTCGCCGCCCTCCCTGACATCATTGATGCGAAACTGGTCGACGACATTAATTCCGGTTTCATGCGCCAGAATTGCGCCAGCGCCCAATTGCCAGGTAAATCCTTCTTTTGGCTTATGCGTAACAGTCTGGCCGTGAAAGCCGATCACATCTATATCCTCCGGCTGTAATTCTTCATTGCGCAGAAATTCTTTTACAGCCTGCGCCTGCAGGAGGGTGATCTTCTCTTCCGCAGTTTTTGTATAATCGTCCGGCACTGTCTTCCCGAAACAGGCGCGAACCTCGTCTTTCAGCTCCGGCGGATACGGAACGTAATGGGTCGCGCCGGGCTTTACGATGCTCTTGCCGTCAGTTTCCAAGAGGGCCACATCGACCCCGTCCAGCGACGTTCCCGACATCAGCCCGATGGCTTTATAAACTCCCTTATAAACCCTTGGATTTTGGTGATCATTCATTGTAGCTTATTGCCCTTACGAACCAAATTGAGAATATTATGACTTATAAATCAGATTTCCTGAACATACTAGAGAGCCGGGGCTTTATCCATCAGGGCAGCGACCTTGCCGGGCTCGACCAGAAACTCACCCAAGGCGTCCAGAGCGCTTATATCGGCTACGATCCGACAGGCACCAGCCTTCATGTCGGGCATTTATATACGATCATGATGCTCCACTGGTTTCAACAAGCCGGACATAAGCCTATCAGCCTGATGGGCGGTGGCACAGCTCTTATTCCTGACCCGACATTGAAAGATAAAACTCGCCCCTTGCTGACGCCTGATGAGATCAGCAAAAATATTGAAGGCATCAAAACAGTTTTCTCAAGATTTCTGAAATACGGCGATGGCAAAACAGACGCCATCATGGTTAATAACTATGACTGGCTGAAAGAACTCGATTACATTGGCTTCCTTCGCGACATTGGCATGCATTTCACTATCAACCGCATGCTGACTTTTGACTCTGTCAGAATGCGCCTTGAGCGCGAATTACCGATGACGTTCATAGAATTCAATTACATGATATTGCAAGGATATGATTTCCTCGAACTTCACCGTAGATATGGAACCGTCTTGCAAATGGGCGGTTCCGATCAATGGGGCAACATCATCAACGGCGTTGAACTTGGACGCCGTAAGGACAATGCGGAACTGTTTGGCCTCACCGCGCCTTTATTGACAACCGCGTCCGGCGCAAAAATGGGTAAGACAGAAGGCGGCGCGGTATGGCTCAACGCTGATATGTTCAGCCCGTATGACTACTGGCAATACTGGCGCAATGTTGAAGATAATGACGTTATCCGCATGCTCAAAGTTTTCACAACTTTGCCGCTCGACGAAATTTCAAAACTGGAAAAACTTCAAGGCGCGGAGATAAACGAAGCCAAAAAAATTCTGGCCTTTGAAGCTACCAAACTTTGCCATGGGGAAGAATCTGCTATATCTGCAGCTGAAACCGCGCGCCAGACATTTGAACAAGGAACCGCAAGCACCAATTTACCAACGATTGAAATTGCGAAAAGCGAACTTAAAAACGGCATAGTCGTCATCGATCTATTCAAGCAGGCTGGCTTTGCGGAATCAAACGGCGATGCTAAACGCCTCATCCAAGGCGGCGGCGCACGTATAAATGATAAGGCTATATCTGACGCCGCCTTTAAAGTAACGGCTGATGACTTGACTGAAGATGGCTATATTAAATTATCATCGGGCAAGAAAAAACACGTGCTGGTAAAACTAAAATAACTAGATTGTTTTCCCCGCGAAAGCGGGGATCTAGTTTAAGCATCAAGTCTAGATCCCCGCTTTTGCGGCAAAGACACTGTAAGTATCTTTAGTTATTTCCCGCCGGCTTGGCTGGCGCAGTCTTTCTATTTCTCGGCACGATAGGCTTCTCATCCCGGCCCGAGTTCAGCCCCCCTTCGAACAGGATCGAGCGCAGGAAGCCCGGCGCCAGGACGGATAATGGATTGACCATGACCTTCGGATCGCTGGACGGGCCTTTAAGAGAATAGGTCGCCGCAATAATACCGCCGTTTTTTCCGCCCGTTAAAAGCTGCCCGACAATCGGAATGGAGCTGACAACTTTGTTAATCTGCGAGATCGGCACGAACGTCCCGCTTAAATCGAGCGTGTCTTTCGTCTGATTAATAACGCCGCCAAAGGTTAGGCCAACCGAACCACCGCTGGTCGCGCCGTCATAGAGATTGATAATGCGATCTCCCCGCTTCGTCTGCCGCCAAATGAAATTCGATTTCAATTTACTGAAGGAAATACCGTCATTGGCCAAAAGTTCGGGGAGGCCTGTAATGCTGAATGCGCCGATCAATTTCGCCAGCGCGGGCGCTTTGACGACTTTAAAATTCTCAATCACCGCTGCGCCCTGGATATCGTTAATCTTACCGCCCTGCATTTGCGCACCAGAAAGACTTAAATTCCCGCCGACCATATTCGAATAGGCGCCGATGGATTTAAGTGCCGCTCCCGCATCGTTGGAATCCATGCGCAAATTCATGACTCCCTTGCTGCTCGGTGAAAGATTAATGGAAAAATCGCCATTTCCCGCCTTGGATTTCAAATCCAGCCTTTTTACTTCCCCAGCCGGATTGACTAATGTCTGCATGGTAACATTCTTTAACACCTGCTCCGCCCCATCGCCCATGCGCATGGAACCGGCTTTGACGTTCACATCGACATCGCGGCTGCGTTTTTCACCAGCATCGCTTTTGCCGAGAAATGCGCGTGCATCCAGCGAGGCCCCTTCCGCAATGACTTTCATCACCGAAACCGTCTGTTCGATCCTTAGTTTAAGATCATTCTCACCGAGCTTTATCTTTTCAAAGCTGGCAGAGATGACATTATTCTCTTTCCCCAGCATGCCAAAAATTAATTGTCCGCTTTTAGCATGATCGGGCCCGATCGTGACATTCAGATCGCTGACCTTTTGGATCGTGTCGCCTTTCAAATGTAATTTGGCTGTTGCATTCCCGGCCACACCCTCTTTTTTGATATAATTGAGCGGCTTGACGAAAGTCTGCCCCTGCGTCAGATCGGCCTTAATATCGATATCTGTCGTGCCGTTGGTTTTTTCTACATAGTTCAGGTCGATAGCCGCTTTGCCGCTTACATATTCTGATAAATCAATGCCGAATTTCCGGCGCATGGCATCGTCGGTAACTAATTTCGCTTTGACCGAAGCGGCGTAGGGAGCGTTTTCTGTATTAAGGTACTCAGAATAACTGAATTCCATCGGCGTTCCTTGGAGCGCGCCATTACCGGAAATGTCGAACGCACCTTTTTCCACTTTGAGTTTCAAAGGCCCGCCCGAGAGGTCCATGCCTTTGACGATGCCCGGCAGTTTCGTATCGGTCAGCGTAGCATCGACATTCGCCACGACCTGATCGGCGGGTAAATCCGCAATCGTTGGAAAGGTAACCGTGACATTGATATCGCCTTTGCCTTCGACTTTGCTGCGATCCATTTTCAGCTTTTCGCCAAGGCTGATCGGCTCCAGGGCAATATAATCGAAAGCCGTCTTCAGAGGACCTTTAAGATTTAGCTTCACTTCCGCCTGACCGGCATGGTCCGACACAAGGTGGCTGATAATCACGGAGCCATTACTGACATCCATATCCTTTAATTTGGCACGGTCGACCAGAATAGTCAGCGTATTATCCTTGATCGTCGCGCGGCCGTATCCTTCTGACAGTGGATACAGTGGCGCACGATAATCACAGGTCAAATTCTCGTAATCGAATTCTCCCGATACGTCCCCTGCCATACTCCATTTGCCGTTTTCGTTTTTAAACGGCAAAACAACGGATAGATTTTTGATGATGCCTTTGGACAATTTTTCGGTAAACCAAACCGTGACCCCGAGATCTTCCATCCCTTCGGGCCAGACAGAGGCAATCTGGTCGATGCCGATTTCAGGCAGTTGCAGCTCGACCGGGATAATTCCCGTTTGCGGATTCCTGTTGCCGGAGATGTCAAAGCTTTGCTGGATCTTGCCGCCTTGCGACGTCGTGATTTTGCCATCGATGCTTTGCAAATTCCATTCAAGATCGAAATGCCCTGTCAGGCTGCCGTCAAAAATATAGCTCTCTTTCATAAGCCCCGGCAGGCTCGGCAGGTTCAGCGCCCAAAGACCGGCGTCGATATCGTCCATATTCAAGGTAAACTGGATGCTGTCCCTGAAATTCTTGCGCGTTATGACGGCATTGATCTTGGATTCATGACCATCGCCGCCTGAATAGCTGAGAACCATATTGACGTCGTTTTCTTCCCGCTGAACAGTCACATCCGCCGATGGAAGATTAAAGACTTTGTTCTGCGCTTTGTCATCGATAGATATCGTTGCGTCCTTGATGACGAAAGCTCTCAGTTTTGAAAGCGGCAGACGTGACGTGTCGCTCAGCAAGCCACCAAGGAAAAGACTGTCACCAAGTTCCTGCGAACTCATCGGCGTCCGTTCCGTTTCCGGCGCGGCTTCATTATTTGCGATCAGGAAAGATATTTTCCCGTCTGTGCTTTTTTCGAGGCGTATAACCGGACTTTGAATGAAAATGCTTTCGAGTGAAACGATGCCAAGCAGAAGCGGCGCTTTGTCGACCTGGATACCTACCTGGGAAACGCTGAATACTTCGCCGCCGCCTTGGACCACTGATAAATCCGCCACGCCCAGCGTCAGGGGAGAATCGAGGCTTTTCCATTCAGCCACCATTCCCTTGACTTTGACGTCCACTCCCTCTTTATCGCCGCCCAGCGCCCGTTGCACGTAAGGCTCGGCCCAGCTGATATCGACAGGGCCTTTGCTTAAATGCCAGAAGGCATAAAAAACGCCCAACGAGCCGATCAGGAGCAGAACGGCTAAAATCGCCGCGCAAATCTCGATAAGCGTCTTGAAATGTCTGATACTCTGGTGCACTTAAAAGAACCGATTTCGTGTTAAATCAAAGATTTATAATAGCTCAAGGATTCAATAATGACAGTATCAATTGGCAAAAAAGCGTCTGATTTCACATTACCGCGCGATGGCGGCGGCACGATTTCCCTGTCTGAATTCAAAGGACAGAAAATAATTCTCTATTTTTATCCGAAAGACGACACTTCGGGCTGCACGGCGCAGGCCTGCGATTTCACGGAAAACATAGCCTCTTTTAATAAACTGGGCGCACAAGTAATTGGACTGTCGAAAGACAGCGTGAAGAAACATGATAAATTCCGTGATAAATATGGTCTTAAATTTCCGCTGGCCTCGGATGAAGATAGCGCGGTCTGCAGCGCCTATGGCGTATGGGTCGAAAAATCCATGTATGGACGCAAATATATGGGCATTGAGCGCACGACTTTTTTAATCGATGAAAGCGGCAAGATCACCCATATCTGGAACAAGGTAAAAGTGCCGGGTCATGTCGATGAAGTGAAAAAGGCGCTGAAAGGGTAATTAAGCCGCTTTTACCGAGAATGTCCGGTGCATCGCCAGCAATTCGATGTGATTGCGGTTGAGTACATCGTCATCGCCGCATAGGAAATGCAGAATAGTTTCCGCGCCCGGAAAAAATACCACGCCGTCTTGCGGTTCATGATGTGTGATCGCGATATCAAGCCGTGGTCCGCGCACGCGGGACAAGGTATCACCGATAAATTTGAAGGTCAGGCCCGATAGGCGCACGACTTTTGAATGGCCGTTCGTGCCATAATCGATGTAGCCATGCTTAAGAGCCACTTCAGCCATGGACCATATTTTTTCAATTCGGGACGACAATTCGTTTTGCATTTATAACTCAATAATAAAAAAGGATCGCCAGTCTATAATGCAAGCGATCCTTAATAAGCAAGTTCTGATTTAAGCGGCTTTTTTCTTACGCGCAGCTTTTTCCGCCGGCGCTTCCTCAGGCTTGGCCAGGAGGCCCTGAAGCGCGACAGGCTTCACGCCGACGCCACGCATATTCAGATAGTCGTGAACATGTTCGCTCAACATATCTGTATGCTCGTTATAGAAATGGTTGGCACCGTCGATCACGCGGTAATCAACGCTGATACCTTTCTGGGCGTTCAGTTTCTCGACCAGTTTGCTAACCGCAGGCTCAGGCACGATATTGTCTTTGTTTCCCTGAATGATCAGGCCGCTTTGCGGGCAAGGAGCGAGGAAAGAAAAATCGATTTCATTGGCTGGCGGGCAGACGGAAACGAAACCCTTGATTTCAGGACGGCGCATCAAAAGCTGCATACCGATCCAGGCACCGAAATTGTAACCGGCGATCCAGACATAGGGCGCATTGATGTTAAGAGCCTGCATCCAGTCCAGCGCCGCTGCCGCATCGGACAATTCTCCCTCGCCTTTATCGTAGATGCCTTGGGACATACCAACACCGCGGAAATTGAAGCGCAGCGTTGAGAAGCCTTGCGCGACGAATGTCTGGTACAAAGTATAGGGAATTTTATGATTCATCGTGCCGCCGCGATCCGGGAAAGGATGCAAAATCAAGGCTAACGGAGCATTTGGAGTTTTTGAGTGAGAGTAGCGCGCTTCAATGCGGCCTGATGGGCCGTTAATGATTATTTCTGGCATTCTGTCCCGTATCTCTTTGGTTTTTATACGTTATTGTTGAACGAGCTATAGCGCACCCGATTCGTCCCCGTCTATAAAATTCGTATAAGTTATTGATATTATTGTGGATATTATATAAAAAACTGGAATGACCAAGCCCGCTTATCTTGATTATAATGCCTCGACCCCGGCCAAACCCGGCGTACTCGACCTGATGTTTGATGTCCTGAAAGAAACGGGGAACGCATCTTCCATTCATTTTTATGGAAGAAATGCGCGCAAGCATGTCGAACAAGCGCGCACCCAGATTGCCGGCGCACTTGATGTCGGGCCACAACAAATCGTTTTCAATTCCGGCGCCACCGAAGGCAACAACACGATACTGAACGGCTTTCGTGACAAGCGCGTTTTAGTATCTGCGATCGAACATCCATCCGTTTTGCAATCTTGTATCGCCAATCCTGAAAAGATTGCCGTCACCAAAGACGGCATTGTCGATCTCGAGGCTTTCGAAAAACAGATCGCCACAGGTGAAGCGCCCGCGCTGGTGTCCGTCATGCTGGTCAATAACGAAACAGGCGTGATCCAGCCGGTAAAAGAAATTGCAGAGATCGCAAAACGCTACGGCGCGCTCGTCCATACCGATGCCGTGCAGGCCTTCGGGCGCATTCCTTTTACCCGGGAATCCTTAGGCGTCGATTTTATTACCTTGTCATCGCATAAAATCGGCGGACCGCATGGCGCGGGCGCCATCTGCTTTGCCGCGAAAGCCCCTTTGCCGAAACTGATCTTCGGCGGCGGGCAGGAAAGACGCCAGCGCGCAGGCACTGAAAACATTGCCTCTATCGCAGGCTTTGGCCTGGCGGCGCAGCTCGCAATTGCCGATATGGGCGAATTTCAAAAGCTTGTCATCTTGCGCGACAGGATAGAAAGCGCCATTAAGCAAAGTGATAAAGTTACGATTTACGGCGCGAACGCTGACCGCGTTTCCAATACGGTTTCCTTCTCCGTGCGCGGCATTCCCAGCGAAACACAGCTTATGAATTATGATTTGTCAGGTGCAGCCGTTTCCTCCGGCTCGGCCTGTTCCAGCGGCGCGGTAAAGCCATCCCATGTTTTAACGGCGATGGGCGCGAGCGAAGACGACGCAAAATGCTCGATCCGCGTATCTTTAGGCTGGAATTCGACCGAGAAAGATATAGAAATATTTTTAGCGGCGTGGAATAAGATCCACGCGAAAGGTTAAACGATGCCCAAGATTACATTTATCCAAACCGACCTGTCCGAAAAAACCATAGATGCGCCCGCCGGCTTATCCGTGATGGAAGTCGCTGTCAAACACGCCATGGATAAAATCGAAGGCGCATGTGGCGGTTCCCTCGCCTGCGCCACCTGCCATGTCTATGTGCATCCTGACTGGTGGGACAAGGTCATGCCCGAAGACGGCGAAATATCGGATGAAGAAAACGATATGCTGGACCTTGCGTTTCACCTGACTAAAAAATCCCGCCTGTCTTGCCAGATTATCGTGAAAGACGATCTCGACGGCCTCGTCGTCGCCCTCCCCGGCGCAAAAGTTGACTGGGCTTAGTTGATTTTGATTTAGAATTCGCCCTGCGGGGCAGGCCTGTTTGTTAGATAATAATCAACCGCTTCCTTTATTTCCTCATGCTTTCTGTCAAGAATACCGGCGGTAAAAGTTAAATTACCACCTTGAGTTACCTGGTACATGGTTTTTTTCCAGCCCGTCCAACCCAGATATTCAAAATTTATCAAGACCAGCTTAAGTAATTTATGATTGGAGACCGCCATCTCCTTTATGTCTGCTATTTCCTCCCAAGGAATATAAGCGTCTTTTATAGGTTTCCAATAAAAACCATTTTCATCAACCAGAAGATAAATCTTTTTATCGAATAGTTTTTTCAGGAAGACTGCCATGCAAAACCCAAAAAAGGCGAATGCAAGAAAACCAATAAATATATGCTTTTGATTGTCGGAACAGGCCATCGTATAAGCTCCTCCCGCCGAGAACAGCGCAGTCCATGTCGCATGCAAGACAAGCCGTCCCTGGCTCAGACGGGCTTCAAGCCGGGGTGGGCTTTTAGTTTTCAAAGAACCGCTCCAGCGCCGCCAGATAGTCTTCCAGCGTATTGTAAAAATGGACTGCCGCGATTTTTTGCGGAATCAAAAACCCTTCTTCCATCATGCGCTCGAATTGCTTGATCGTATGATCGTAATAGCCGTTCAGGTTTAAAATATAAATCGGGCGGATGGCGTAATCCTTATAAGACGGATCGCGGTCGGCGGGGAGATAATCCTGTTCGGTCACTTCGTAAATTTCATCCAGCGTGCCTGTCCCGCCCGGCAACACGAAAAACGCATCGACTTTTTCGAGGAGCAATCTTTTGCGCTCGGTCAAATCCTTGGTCAGGACGAACTCGATGCCCATCGTTTCCGGCTGGTTGATGCGGGAGAATTTCTCCGGCACGATGCCGAGCACTTTGGCCCCGCTGCCGCTTTCTTCCGCGCCTTCCTTGACGCCGAAAGCAAACGCGCCCATCAGACCATGCCGCGACGCGCCATATTTGGCGATACAAGGATATTTCCCGCAAAAACGGCCCACTTCAGTGGCGGCGCGTTCATAATCGGGATTGCTGCCGGATCTTGCCCCGGCGAAAAAAGAGATGGTTTTCATGATTTTTCTGATTTTAGCTGGATATTGCGGATATGGATATTATATACCCGTTCTAAGAAAGTTAAAAGATGCGTAGCCCCCTTCCCGAGCAAACCCCCATCAAGACATTGGTCATCCTTGATAAAGACAATTGTGAGCTTGATACGCTTGAAGTCTTCGGCGCACTGGAAGCAACGCTTGCCAAAATAGCCCGGAGCCGCCAGCTTCCCATTGAACTTTTGCATGACCTTACCCGCGAAGCCGAAGGCGAACACCGCTTTAACGATGCCGTCAGCCTGATCGATCATATGAACGAAATCGAACCGCGCTTTAAAACCGGCAAAAAGAAACATATTAAAAGCGACATAAGCGCAAAGGAAGACTGGCTCAAAAAGACATCCAAATTAAGCACTTTCTATCCGGGCGTTCTTGATACGCTCAAGGCATGGCATGACAGCGGCACGAATGTTGTCACGAAAACGGATTGCGAGCGTTTGCCGCTTATACGCCGGATCTGGTTGACGGCGATCAATGCCTATAACGACAACCAGCTCAAAACGCCTTATGAAATCATATCGTTATATGATCACATTTATTGCAAACCCAGCCTTGGCGAACCGGATAACGCGGATGAATTTGACAGCTATCTGAGGCAGTTTTGTCAGACCAGCGATGTCCCTCCGTCCTTTGCCGCCGCTCTCAACCAGCATATAACCGTTTTCCGTGACGGGCATAAACCGTCGCAAAGCCATATGAATGTCATTCTTGAAAACTATCCAACCAGGCGCGAGCATATTCTCTATATCGGCGATAACTATAAAGACGGGCTTGAAGCACAAACCGTTGAACCTGCCGTGGATTTTGCCTGGGCACGTTACGGCGCCGACTGGAAACCGCAAGTCCGGAATTTCTATTCAAAAGTTGGCAGCAAAAGCTATAGATATGGTGTGGAAGAGATCGCCAGCATGCTCGAACTCCATGGCGTGAATGTACGGCTTGTACTAGAAACCTCCCTGTCAGACGTGCTGAAACATTTCGATTTCCAGAGCGGCTGGAACCTGCCACGCCGTACGCTGGAGGATGCCCTTAAAACAGATCAGCAGGCAGCCCGGAATCCGGCCCTTTACCGCGTTTCCATGCCCCGCTTGGGCCAATAAATTACTTTTATTTGCTTTCCGGCCTCTAAAAACAATATAACACCGCTATGAACTCTCTTGGCTTTAACAAAGACCCTAAGGATACCCGCGTGGTCGTTGCCATGTCGGGCGGCGTTGACTCGTCCGTGGTCGCGGCTCTTTTGCATGAGCAGGGTTATGACGTTGTCGGCATTACGCTGCAGCTTTACGATTACGGCGCGGCGATCGACCGCAAGGGCGCGTGCTGTGCGGGCCAAGATATTTACGACGCCAAGCGCGTCGCCGATGAGCGAGGATTCCCGCATTACGTTTTAAACTACGAAGACAATTTCAAGGAAGCGGTCATCGAGGATTTCGTCGACACTTATCTGGAAGGCGCAACGCCGATCCCGTGCGTGCGCTGTAATCAGACCGTTAAATTCAAAGATCTCTT
>QFOT01000033.1 GCA_003241285.1 Micavibrio aeruginosavorus | reverse complement strand
ACGCGGGAGGCTATTGAATTAAGCCTTATTGCACAAAATGCAAAAGCGGATGCCCTTTTGACTGTCACGCCATATTATAACAAACCAACACAGGACGGTATTTACGCGCATTTCAAGGCCATACACGATTCGACCGACCTGCCGATCATCCTTTATAACGTGCCAAGCCGCACGGTGGTTGAAATCTGCGTTGAAACGGTTTTGCGCCTTGCCGAACTCCCGCGCATTGTCGGGATCAAGGACGCGACTTCCGATACGGGCCGCACCACATTGATCCGCAGCCAGGTGAAAGATAATTTCTCTATTCTGTCAGGCGAAGATGCGCTGGCTGGCGCCTTTTTAGCGCAAGGAGCCGATGGCTGCATTTCGGTTACCTCGAATGTTGCCCCGCGCCTTTGCGCCGAGCTGCAAAACGCGTGGATTGCCAACAACCGCGCGCGGTTTGAAGAGGTGCAAACAAAACTTGCTCCACTGAATAAGGCGCTATTTTGTGAATCCAATCCGACGCCGGTTAAATATGCGGTTTCCAGGCTTGGCCTCGCTAGTGACGAAGTTCGTCTGCCGCTTCTGGCGGCTTCAGCCTCGGCACGCAAGGCTGTCGAAGACGCGATGATAAAAGCGGGGCTTGCCGTTTAAGACAAAAAACGCATTTTAAACCCATGGCAAAAAAAGAAAAAAAACCAGCTCTCATTTCCGTCAACGAAACCGTTGCCGATAACCGCCGTGCGCGCTTCGATTATTTTCTCGAAGAGAAATTCGAAGCCGGTATCCAGCTGACAGGCACGGAAGTTAAATCCCTGCGCCACGGTCAATGCTCGTTTAACGAAGCCTTCGCCAATTTCCATCAAGGAGAGATCTGGCTGCACGGCTGTTACATCGCGCCTTACAATCCGGCGGGCGCTCATCTCCAGCATGATCCGCGCCGTCAGCGCCGCCTGCTGCTGAATAAAAAACAGATCAATAAGTTATTAGGCTCGGTGAAGCGCGACGGCTATACGATCGTTCCGGTCCGGATTTATTTTAATTCCCGAGGACTTGCCAAAGTCGAGATCGCTCTGGCAAAGGGAAAAGCTTCCCACGACAAACGCGAAACGATTAAAAAGCGCGAATGGAGCCGGGAAAAGAACCGCGTCCTGCGCGGTGAGAAAATCTAGCCTATTCGTGTCCGATATCGGATGTGATAACCGTGATTTTTTCCTTCTCGCGTCCCGCCAGCCATAAAACAAAACAGTTCAACGCAAAAAGGCCGAATGTGACCGCTGCAAGCTTAAGGCCCGATCCATGTACCATAGGCGTCACGAAACCTGAAACTCCGGCGAATAAAACCAGAGTGACAAAACTCATGATCGATGACGCCAAGCCCCGGTTGAGCGGAAAATGGTCGAGCGCTTTGAGCGTCAGGACTGGCGTTACACTGGCAGAACCGATCATGTAAAAAGTCAGTGGCAAAACTGCCCATGGCACGCTCGGCGTAAAGAAAATATTATAGACCAGGTTCACCGTGACGGCGGCAAACATCAGCGAATACGCATAGCGGATAGTTTTTTCCGGCGGCATGCGTTCGGCGAAGCGGTGCGACAGGAACGATCCCAGCATCAAGCCCGATACAACAGGAATAAACAGCCAGCCGAACTGGGTTTCTTTTAATTTCAGAATATTCAGGATGAAATCCGGGGCCGAGGTCACATATACGCACAAAGCGCCAAAACATAAACCGCTCGAGAGAGCCAACAATCGAAACTGCGCATTCCCCAGCACCTTGATGTAATTGGCGGTCAGCGTTACAGGATGGAAATGCTGCCTTTGCTCTTTCGGCAATGTTTCCGGCAATTGCGTGGCGACAAGCGCCAGCAATCCGCCGCCGAAAAGGACGAGAAAGAAAAACACGCCCTGCCAGCCGAACCAGATATGAAGATAGCCACCAAGGATCGGTGCGATTGCCGGCGCCAGTGAAAACAGCATCATGATCTTGGCCATAAGCTTTTGCGCTTCATGGCCTTTGTAAAGATCGCGGGCAATTGCCTGCGTCACGATAAATCCGGCTCCTGCCGTTAACCCCTGCAACACGCGGCAGGCAAGCAGCCATTCGAAACTTTGCGCGAAGACGCTGCCAAGCGCGGCGCATGTATACAAAACCAGCGTCACGATAGCGATTTTACGGCGACCGAAAGAGTCGGAAAGCGCTCCATGAAAAAGCGACATGACAGCAAGGGCCGCCAGATAAAAGCTAAGTGTTTTTTGCATCTCGGGCATCGTCACGCCGAAATGCTCGGCCAGTGCCGGGAAAGAAGGAAAATAAGTGTCGATGGAAAACGGCCCCAGCATCGCCAGCAGGGCTAAAGTAAGCGTCAATTTATTCATGAGTACTATATACACAGCCTGTCATTACTGCGAAAGCAGGAATTGCCCCATCATATCTACCATGCAAAAAGAAATCCCCGCTTTCGCGGGGACGGCAATATTTTTATATCAATTTAAATTAAGCAGCCGATTTCTTGCCTTTGGCTGGCTTGGCTTCGGCTATTTCTACCGGACCGTCATCGGCTTCAACCGCTTCGTTTCCTTCCGGACCCGCCAGCATCGCATCAGCGATACCGTTCGACTTGTCGCGGATTTGCTTTTCCAGCTTGGCGGCGATTTCAGGATTTTCTTTCATGAAGGTTTTGGCATTTTCCCGGCCCTGTCCGACACGTTGGCCGTCATAGGCAAACCATGCACCCGATTTCTCGACAAACCCCGCTTGAACACCAAGATCGATCAGCTCGCCGGTTTTGGAAATGCCTTCTCCGAACATGATGTCGAATTCGACCTGGCGGAATGGCGGCGCCATCTTGTTCTTGACGACTTTTACTCTTGTCTGGTTACCGACAACTGTTTCTCTGTCCTTGATAGAGCCGATGCGGCGGATATCGAGGCGAACCGATGCGTAGAATTTAAGCGCATTACCGCCCGTTGTCGTTTCGGGCGAACCGAACATGACGCCGATTTTCATACGGATCTGGTTGATGAAGATAACAACTGTATTGGACCGTGAAATTGAACCTGTCAGTTTGCGAAGGGCTTGTGACATAAGGCGCGCTTGCAGACCCATATGTGAATCCCCCATTTCGCCTTCGAGTTCGGCTCTCGGCACCAAGGCGGCCACAGAGTCGACGACTAGTACGTCGAGCGCGCCTGAGCGCACGAGAGTATCGGCGATCTCCAGCGCCTGTTCACCGGCATCCGGCTGGGAGATCAAAAGATTGTCAACGTCGCAGCCAAGTTTTCTGGCATAGCCGGGGTCAAGCGCGTGTTCCGCATCGACGATGGCACAGGTGCCACCCGCTTTTTGAGCTTCGGCGATAATCTGCAAAGCCAGGGTCGTCTTACCTGAGGATTCAGGTCCAAAAATTTCAATGATTCTTCCGCGGGGCACGCCGCCGATACCAAGGGCGATATCAAGGCCCAGCGAGCCTGTTGAAATGGCTTCAACTTCCATCTGCCCGTTATCGCCGGTTAATTTCATGATCGAGCCTTTACCGAAAGCGCGCTCGATCTGCGCCAATGCGGCGTCCAAGGCTTTATTTTTTTCTGCTGGGGAACGATCCATATCTGATCCTTTAAAAGGGGTTACGCTCATAATTATCTCCTGTTTTGACTGATTCTGCTCTATCTGAATACAGGAACATTTGTACCTATTTTGTTCCTGCTTGTAAAGAACGAAAATAGAACAATTCAAATTAATGTTGATTTAACGTAATTATAGTACGCTTTGGGCATGGCGAATATAAAAGCTCAACGACAGGAAACCGCGCCCGCCCCTGTAAAACTCAGCAACATTGACTTAACCAATGTGTTCGAAAGGGCATCCACTAACTTTCAATCCAATCTTCAGGATCTTGAAAAATTCCTGAAAGATGCGCCTTTAATCGGCGACCTGATAAAAGCCTTTCAGAGCGGAGCAGGCGTGGAAGAGATCGGCAATATATTCACAAAGCAAATCTCCGAGGCGGCAACACAGCTTGGCCTTAGCGATGTTATAAGCCCGCAGGCGAGTAACGCACCCGCAGCACAGGTAAATTCACCGCCACCGCCATCCGCCAAACCTTAAAACTATTCATCCAATACTTCTTTTACTTTCGCTGCCAATTGCTTGAGCGAGAAAGGCTTTGGAAGGAAATGGATTCCATCGCCCATCTGGTCTTTGAGTTTTTCTTCCGTGTAGCCGGAAACGAAAATAATTTTCAAGCTCGGCATCTCGGCACGAATTTGCTTGGCCAGTGTCGGCCCGTCCATACCGGGCATGATCACATCAGTGATCAATAGATCGATAGGCTTCGTCAGCCCTTTAAATTTAGTCCAACCGGCCTCGCCGCTTTCTGCTGTTTCAACTTCATAACCTTTATTCGTCAAAGCGCGGGTTGAGAATGTACGCACCGCATCTTCATCTTCGACAAGAAGAATACGCGCGGTTCCGGTCAGATCCCCGACAGCCTCTTCGAGAGCCGGGCGGGCCTCTATATCCTGCTCCATCTCATTGAGGCGCGGAAGATAGATGCTGAATTTCGTCCCGACATTGACTTCCGAATGAACGGTTAAATAACCGCCTGTCTGGCGGACGATCCCGAAGACAGTTGCCAGGCCAAGCCCCGTTCCCTGCCCGACATCTTTAGTCGTAAAGAACGGCTCGAAAATACGCTGCATGATTTCAGGCGGGATACCGCTGCCCGTATCCTCGACCTCAATTTTCACCCAATGCCCGGGCGGCATGATATCGGCGCCGAGCGGCAGAGAATCCGTATTGGTAAAATGGCTGGTCGTGATGGTCAGCATGCCGCCTTCCGGCATCGCGTCACGGGCATTGACCGCCATATTGACCAGAACCTGCTCCATCTGGCCGCCATCGACCTTGACGTAGCCAAGATCCTGACCATGGGTCATTTTCAAATCTATATTCGCGCCGATCAGGCGGCGCATAAGATGATTGAGCTCTGTCAGGATATCGGTGATGTCCTGCACTTTCGGGCGTAATGTCTGCTGGCGGGAGAAAGCCAGCAACTGCCTGACCAGATTAGTCGCCCGGTTCGAATTCTGTTTGATCTGCTGAATATCCGAGAAAGACGGATCGCCCGGCTTGTGACGCAGCAGAAGCAGATCACAGAATCCGATCATCGCGGTCAGCAAGTTATTGAAGTCATGCGCGATACCGCCGGCGAGCTGGCCCACCGCCTGCATTTTCTGCGACTGGATAAACTGGTTCTCAAGATTTTTCTGCTGTGTCAGGTCGATAAAGTGCAAGGCAAGCTTGTCGCTATCGGTAAATTTTCTGGCGTACATACGCGCCGGGATAATACTTTTAGCGCTTTCCGACCAAAGGCGGATTTCGAGCGGTTCGGAGCTTTCTTCCTCTTGCCGCAAAAGGTTGAGATTGAGCATGGCGTTTTGCCAGTCATCCCTGTCAACAACTTCGGAGAATGAATGCCCTTCGATTCCTTTCAAGGGTTTTTTGAGCAAATCGGCAAAAACGATATTGCATTCTTCAACCACAAGTTCGGAATTGATAATCGCAATACCGAGGGGTGCTTCCTTGAAGAATTTGCGGAAACGGTCTTCTGACTCCTCCAGGGCCTGGCGCATGGCGCGCTCTGCGGTCAGATCATGGACGATCCCGCGCGTGCGCACCCGACCATCCGCTTCATGCACAACGGTCTGGTTGATCGTCGCCAGAAAAACGCGCCCTCCCGGCCCTTTCATTCGCACTTCCGATACCTGGCGCGCACCGCCATCTTCTTTTATATCGTAAGGCGCTGCACTTTCCGGCGGGTCCATCAGGAAATGGTGCAGCATGCCATTCCACAGTATGTTTTCGAGATCGGCCCCTAGCCAGCGTACCAGTGTCGCATTGACGAAAACAAAGCGCCCGCGCTCATCGACAGAGAAGAACCCAACCGGCGCATTATCCGTAAAGTCGATGAGCTTTTCGCGCTCTTCGCTGATCGAACGGTTGCGAACGAATTCATCCGTAATATCGTCCAGCCGCCAGTGAATATATCCGGCCCAGCCCGGCACGGGCTGCGCCAAAACCCGCATCCATAATTCATGATCTCCATGCGCGATTTTTAAATCGGCGTGATCCGTCAATCCGCGATGCGCCTGATCGGCAAGAATTTTAAAATGAGCGCGGTTTTCCTCGGTATCCGAGAATATAGCCAGAAGCGTATCGTAACTAGTACCGCCTTTATCTTTGCACATGGCATCGAACCGACCGTTTGATAAAACGACTTCGTTCGAACTATCCGTAATCAGTCGCGCTCCTTGGGAGGCTTCGAGAATTTCAATGAGAAGCGCTCTTTGTTTTTCCTGCGGCGAAAAGAATTTGATGACAAGCTGGATAGCATAACCGCCCAGCAAGGCTCCTAGCAGCAACAGGATAAAAACAAACAAAACCGTTTCATGAACCTGCAATGCCCGCATGGTCGCGACGCAAAACCCGACATAGGCGAGAGCCGTGAAAGCGATACTCCAGACACTGGCGACACGGTTTTTTTTTGTGCCGGCTGTATGCTCGGGTTTATGGTGGCGGCGAATGAATTCAGCGTGATCTAGGGTCATGCCGAGAGTGTGCCATAAGCCTTTGTGATAGTAAACGCCATCGGTTTTCTTACAAAAAACAACCTGTATTAAGGAGCAGACGTCAGGTATCCTGTGGTCGTAAGCGTAGAGCTTGTAGCCAGCGTCTGCCCCGTAGCGGGACCCGTTGCCTGTCCCCACCAGTTCTGCTGGGCCCGAACAGTAAGTGTTCCGCCCCAACTTCTGAAATCCTTATATGTACTCGAATTTGCCAGGCGGTTTGCAAAGAAGCTATTCTGTCCTGTACTCAGTCCTGCGCCACCGAAATCAACCAGACCTGTGAAATTGGCACCAGTGCCTTCACGGACATAAACTCCATCCCCCTGGCTTCCAGTCACTGTTACTCCCTGAACCCTGACATTGCCTATAGTCGAACTCGAATTGGTTGCAATAATAGTCAAGGCACCGTACGTGCCTAAGCCAGTATCCTTGACCATGGAATCGAGAACAGTAACCGGACCGATACGGCCGCCAACTGCGGCCAGGATCATGATACCCGTCGAACTATTGTCTTCACTCCAATGATTCGTGATATTCAGGTTGCTTATAAGACCCGCAGCCTGGCTATCAACACTCAAACCCGTTCCGTTATTATTGGTAATATTGTCCAGTAACGAAACAGATGTATAAGTTGCGTTATTGGCTGCAATAGATATACCTCCATAGGTACTGCCCGTTACCAGATTTTCATTTAATGCAAGCGTCGCAAGCGATGCACTCGAGGCCGAAGCTATATATATCCCGTTCACAGAATCACTAACTTCATTTCTGTGAATTGATAATGAATTTATACTGCTCCCGGCATCCGAGTTTCCTACATAGATACCAACATTGTCGGCCCCGTCAATTTCATTATCCTCTATCGATACAATTCCGGTATAGTCACCTCCCGATAAAGCCTGCACACATACGGAGCATCTGACATTCTCGAATAAATTTTCTGATATGTTTATATCTTCGATAGCCGCTCCGTTTGAAGCCAGCGTAAAAACACCTGCATGATCTGCGGCCACCGCACCAGTTATCTTAAACTCGTTATCATGGATCAGCGTATCGGATATCACCGATCCTATGCCGCCAGCCGATATATAAATCGCTTTCTCGGTAAAATCCGAAAGTTGGTTTCCGGATATCTCCACATCATCAATTCTAGCACCATTAATCGAAGACACGAGCAGTGAATTATAATTGCCCGCAAAGGTATTGCCGTGAATAAACGCCCCTGTAACGCTTTCACTATCCGCCTGAAAAGACAGGCCGGCTACTGCATTATTATCAAAATCAGTATTGGAAACGCGAAGACCATCGGCATTTAAAGCGCGTAGGCCGTTTCCACCATTGCCTCCAAGCGTAAGCACAGATAGGGACGCATTATCGCCGGTAACCAAAATTCCATCCGCAGAGGCATTCTGCACAGCAAGACCCTGCACCTCAATATTATCGCCTGAAATCGTCAATCCATTACCGGCCGTGTTTGATATAACAGAATTGCCGCTTGCTGCTTTTAGCAGTACGCCATCAAACGAGTTGCCACCAGCATTAAAGCGCGTTCCGTCAAAGCTGAAATCAACACCGGATCCAATGAGCCTCATTCCTGCATAGGCTAGCGTTACGCCATGGTCCTGATAATTGGATGTACCGTCCCCGCGCCCGACATAAATAATGTCATGATCCGACGCCAGCGCTTCCGCATTCGCCAATTCGCGGAAAGGATTTGTAATAGAGCCATCGCCTGCGGATGTATTACTATTATCCACATAATAGACTTTCTGGGCCTGGCCGGATTCTATGTTTGTAACAGCAATATTCTTCTGCCCCAGTTCTTCGATACGGGCATTCGATACAATATCCACATCACGCTCAGGCGCTTCATCAAGACGTGAATAAAGCCCATGCTTCCTGAAGGATTTCTTGGCCGGAAATCTTAACGTCAACTCTGCAAAGCTTTGCGTACCCCGAACGCCATCCCTTTGAATCCGGGCTCCAACCGATAGATTTTCATTTATGTCCGCCTGAAAACGCCCACGGATACCTTCGACATCTTCAGATTGATCGCCATAAAACCCGTATACAGCTCCAAAAATACGAAAACTGTCCAGTTGATCTTCGAAAATCGGCAATCTTTGTCCCAGTTCGAGATCAAATCCTGCTAATGGCTCCTCAATCTGGTTAGCGCCTAGCTCATCATAATAAATTCCGGTATCTGCCAGATAAGGCCCACTTTGTCCGGGCGCTTCAATCTGCCATTTCTTCTTTCCTGACAAAGGTATGTAGGCGTTCACGCGCAAATCATGGTCTTCTCCCATAATTTCACCACCCAGAGTCATCTGATGAAATGTATTGCCGTAGCTTGTTTTACGACGATCGAAATAAGCATAAGCGCCCGTTATCGCATCAATCTTGGGAACAAGCTCCCTGTAACCAACCCCGAAATTACCTTCTTCGTTATCAATATTATCCTGCATAAAGCGCAGATCTGAATACAATACTTGCCCGTTATATGAGTCTTGCTTTAGGGGAATCCAGGCTTCGATTACGCCTATATTGCGCTTATTTCCCAGTTTTCCATTTAATTCAATTCGTGGCGCAAGTTCGGGGCGGAATGTTTCTTCACACAGCGAAGGCTGCGCAAACCATGCGCTGAAGAGCATTGTAGATAATAAAAGTCTCCCCAGATTTTTCATGATTCATAAAACTTATAATACGAGAAACAAGCATTTTATTAGAAAGCATTATAATTAAATTTCTTTAAATTTCCTTAAAGATGTAACCATTCACGTCTTGCGAGGCAATTTACCGCGTTTTTGGAAAACATAGGAGATAACCTCCGCGACGGCTTTGAACAACTCTGGCGGGATAGCCTGATCCAGTTCGACATCGGCATATAGCGAGCGCGCGAGCGGCGGGTTTTCGACGATCTCGACATTATGTTCTTTGCCCAGCTCCCGTATACGAAACGCCACTTCATCGACGCCCTTGGCGACAACCGTTGGGGCGTCCATGGTTTCAGTATCGTATTTCAGGGCAACGGCAAAGTGAGTCGGGTTGGTGATAATGACATCAGCCTTGGGAACCGCCTGCATCATGCGCTGGCGCGCTTTCTCATAGCGAAGCTGTTTCAGCTTACCTTTGATATGCGGATCGCCTTCCGTCTGCTTATACTCATCCTTTATTTCCTGTTTCGTCATGCGCATCTGCTTGCCGAATTCCCAGCGCTGATACAAAACATCGGCGATAGAGATGATCAAAAGTGCGACCAGCATGCCGATCAACATCCTCATCGTCATCGAATGAAGATTGGCCAGCATAACGCCAACCGACTGCCCCATCGTATGCTCGAGGCCGTTCATGTAGGGATAAATCAGGGTAAAACCGACGACGCCGATCACCGTTATTTTTAAAAGTCCCTTGATGAATTCGACGACAGAGCGCATGGAAAACAGCCGTCCGAATCCTTTTATCGGGGATACCTTGCTGAAGTCGAATTTCAGCACTTCCGGCGCCACCAGAAATCCGACCTGTGCGAAAGGCCCTATAAGCGCGGCAAAAAACAGGATGATTAATGGAACCGCGATCAGACCAATGGTTTTGTAAGATATACCAACCAGCACAGCCCCGATGCCGCCCGGCCCCGATCCCAGCATATGCGGCTGCTCTATAAAGACCGTCAGATATTCACGGAAATTAGTGAAAAGACTACCGCTCGATACGCCGATCAACAGCGTGGCGGCCAGTAGCATAACCCAGGTATTCAATTCTTTGGACTGGGCGACCTGTCCTTTATTGCGCGCTTCCTCCAGCTTTTTCGGGGTCGCGTCTTCGGTCTTGGAGGCATCGTCTTCGCTATCTTCCGACATATTTAATTCCCGCCTGCCATAAGGAAATCAAGCCCTTTCTCGTACTCAGCGAGCCATATCAACATCATGGGCGCGCCGATCACCGCCAGCATGATCAGGCAAAGCATAATCTGTGCCGGCATGGCGATCATAAAAACCTGAACCTGCGGCATCAGCTTGGACAGGACGGCCATACCGATATACATGAGAAGGATAATCAAAATGAAAGGTGCGGTAATCTGGATACCGATAGCAAAAGATCCTGCAATGGCACCCGTGATCAATTGCGTCATGCTGCCAATATCTGGCATCTTTCCCACTGGAAATAATTCATAGCTGTTGACGACGCCCAGAATAAGTAAATGATACAGATCAGTTGCGAATAGCAGCATAACACCCAGCAGCGTCAGGAATGATCCGATAATCGACCCCTGCGTGGCGAATTGCGGGTTGAATAATTGTGCATTTGATAGAGAGGCTTGCGTCGAGATAATCAAACCCGCCGTATCCAGTGCCGCCATCATGATGCGGGAAATCGAGCCGATAAAAAAACCGATTAAGAATTCAACGACGATCAGCATGATCATACCCGCTCCGGCAGGAAGCGGTGTCGGCAGCTTAGCCTGTATAAGCGGAAATAAAACAAAAGAAAAACCAAGTGCGAAATAAAGCCGAGTCTGCGGCGGCACGAAAGTATTTCCTATTCCGGGCATTAACATGACCACCGTGCCCGTGCGCACGAAAGCGAGCAGAAAAGCGAAAACCCCCGTGGTCAGGAAGGTCTGCAGATCGGTCATTTGAGCGCTATAATCTTATCAGCCAGCGTATGCATATATTCGATCATGCTGGTGGTGAAAGCCGGAAGAAGGAAAATCATCGCAACGAAGATGGCAAGGATTTTAGGAACGAAGACGAGGGTGACTTCCTGAATCTGGGTCAGTGCCTGCACAAGCGCAATCGCCACTCCGACCACAAGGCCGATGATCATGATCGGTGCACTGATCTTGACGGAGAGCCAGATGGCGCCGACCATCAGGTCGATGATTTCCTGTTCGTTCATGGAATCAGTTTACAGTGAAGAGACGCGAGTGAACAGTTGAATTTTATCAGCCTTACTGATCTTTTCTCCCCTCCCGCATGCCGGAGGGAGAGAACCTGCTCTTGCCCCTATCCTGTAATTTTGTATAATCACCCTCACCATGCCCCGCCAATCCGGTAATGTCCTATTTCTTATCCTGATCGCTGTCGCGCTTTTCGCGGCGCTGTCCTATGCGGTTACGTCCTCGACAAGATCAGGTGGCGGGTCGGCTTCAAAAGAAAAAGCGAAAGCTAATGCAGCGGCTATCGTACAATACGCTGCAACTTTGAGATCCGGTATACAGAGAATGAAAATCAACAATGGGTGTATTGATACAGGATTGGAATTTAATAATTCTGTATTT
Organism: Micavibrio aeruginosavorus; assembly: GCA_003241285.1. Taxonomy (GTDB): domain Bacteria; phylum Pseudomonadota; class Alphaproteobacteria; order Micavibrionales; family Micavibrionaceae; genus Micavibrio_B; species Micavibrio_B aeruginosavorus_A. The sequence goes on along the minus strand of QFOT01000033.1, from coordinate 4,624 downwards.
CAACGCAATGACGGTACGGCGACAAATACTGCTAATATCAATGCACCTTTTGATAAAAGTTGTAATCTTTTTGATCCAGCAGGAGGGGGCATGATACCGGTCGTTCCCGGCCCGGACTCACTTGACTTAGCAACAGTTAATAACACTGGCAACAGTTCTAAAACCGGGCACGGAGGCTTTAGAGTCGTTGAAATTCAGGATATTGGCTCATCGGCGGATGATCTTGTTTTTATTATAAGTTATTTGAACAAGGCAACGTGCATGGCGATAAACGATCTACTGGGCGTAGAAAATTTATCCAATGATGCTCCGGCTATTACAAATAGTGGTACTCTATCTAGCTATGTCAACGGAAGCATTGCAACTTCTTCTCAATATAATAACCTTGCCATTAACGGGAAGGTTGGATTTTGCAGTTATGCCGTAAATAACTACAGATTTGTCTACACAATGATAGATCTATAAATCAAATCGGCATCTGCATGATTTTGTTATAGGCGTCGACGACATTGTCACGCACGGCAACAGTCGTTTCCAGTGTCAGCTTGGCCGCTGATACAGCCTGAGTGACATCCAGCAAATTAGCTTTGCCGGTCACAGCCGCAGCGGAAGCCGCCTCGCCTGCTTTGACCGTATCGATTGAAGACTTAACCGCGCCTTCTAACATCTTGCCAAAGGACATCCCGCCGCCTGCGGCTGCACCGCCGGAAGAACTGTCGGTCTCGCCGGATTCGCCCGAGCCTGTCACTTGCTTGGCGGTATTGGAATACGCGCTGGCGGCTTGCATAGGGTTGGATATGTTTACCATTTTAACCTCTTTCTGATTATACCATAATCTTCATTAAATTATAGTATCTTCTCTCTTTTGCTTTCCCCGCGAAAGCGGGGATCTCTCTTATTTCCAGCCCCCCGCTTTCGCGGGGGAAACAAGAAATTAACGAAGCATATCAATTGTTTTGCTCATCATATCGCGGGTCTGGGTATACATGCCAAGATTGGCCTCATAGGTCCGGCTGGCTTCGCGCATGTCCATGGTTTCCACCAGAGAATTGACGTTCGGCATCTGGACATAACCATTGGCATCGGCTGCCGGATGTCCGGGTTCGTATTTTTGAATATAATCGGAGTCGTCTTGGGAGATTTTACCGACCTTAACCAGCTTCTCGCCTTCTGCACGGTCCATCGTATTTTTGAAGCTGATAATCTGGCGTGTATAGGGTTTCTCACCCGGCTTGGTAGGAGAAGTTTCCGCGTTGGCGATATTCTGGGCGATAACGCGGACACGTTCATTTTGAACCCGCATCCCGGCGCTGGAAATGGAAAGAGTTGAAAACATTTCTGACATATTTTATCTCCCTTTTCCTTAGTTTCTTCTGCCGATAGAGGTGCGGATCATTTCCGTGCTGCTCGCATATATATTGAGCATCAGGTTATAATTCATCTGCGTATCGGACGCTTTCATCATCTGCTCTTCGAGCACGACCGCGTTTTTGTCCGGATCGACTTCGTAGGTGACTTTTTGTTTTTCGGCGCGGGCCTCGGGCGTTTTCTGGTTAAAACCCATATGGCCCGGGCTGGTGGCTTCCATTCGAACCGGCTTGACCGCGTTCTTGTTCTTGATGACGTTATCCAGCGTCGAGCCGAAATCGACTTTGCTCAGATCGCTCGGGCGGTAATCCGGCGTATTGGCGTTTGAGATATTCTGGGAAATTACTTTCTGGCGATCCTGCAAATAGTGCATTTTTGCGCCGACAGCTTGGAAAAGACTGATATTTTCAGTTGTCATGACCCTTAACCCTATGTTCTGCTGACCTCCTGTTTTTATGAGTGCCAGCTGTTTTTACTTACCCACCACAACGATTTGCAGGGTTTATGCCAAGTTTCGACGAATTCGACGACGGATCAAAAAAGGACTTAAGTCCCTCTAATATAAAGAAAATCCCGAAACGCCAGACAGCCGTCGCCATCACTGCCGGAGAAAAGGGTGAGGAACTGCCGCGCATTACGGCTGCCGGAAGAGGCAAACTTGCCGAGCAGATTCTGCAGCTTGCCTTCGAAAACGGTATTAATGTCCGCGAGGATTCCGCGCTGGCCGAGATGCTCGCCGGTGTAGAGCTGGATAGCCCCGTGCCGTCGGAGGCATTTTTTGCCGTCGCCGAAATCCTGTCTTACGTGTACCGTGCAAATGGCGAGCCAAATCCGTTTGACGCTGTTTTGGAGAGTTTGGAAGAAAAGGCCGACACTTATAAAAAGGACTAACCCCTAATTGCTTTCCCCGCGAAAGCGGGGATCTGATCGAGGCCACCGCCTTCGCGGGGGAAACAGAAAGGTACTAAGTTAAAATGAACTGGACTGACTATTTGCGTTTTTTGATGGCGTTTACTTTCGTCATTGGTTTGATGGGCGGGTTTTACCTGATCCTGAAAAAACTCAATCTCGGCAACATGCAGCCGACCGGTCAAAAGCGCCGCCTGCGTATCGTCGAAGCGATCATGCTCGACAGCCGCCACCGCGCCGTGATTTTGCAACGCGACGATAAAGAGCATCTTGTTATTTTAAGCCCTACGGGTGAAACTGTTGTTGAAACGGGAATCGAAGCCCAGAATACAAATTCGGTAATTAATGACACTCAGTCCTGACAGATTTTATTCCTTCTGCAAAAAATACGGCATGCGATTGCTGATGGCTTTTGCTATCGTCAATACCATTATGCTCGCAGGCGTTCTTTACAACCCCGCCCTCGCGCAAGTCATATCGATGGATCTCGGCGGCAGCAATCCGGGAACTGTTTCCGGCACCGTCATTCAGCTTATGGCCCTGATGACGGTTCTGTCTTTGGCACCATCCATTCTTATCATGATGACATCCTTTACGCGGATCATCGTCGTTCTTTCTTTCCTGCGCTCTGCTTTAGGCCTTCAACAAACGCCGCCGAATACGGTCATGATTTCGCTCGCGATGTTCCTGACATTCTTCATCATGGCACCGACTTTCGAAGCTGCTTACAATCAGGGCATCAAACCCTTGATCGCTGAAGAAATCGATGAGGTCGAAGCGTTCAACCGCTCCGTCGGCCCGTTCAAGGAATTCATGCTGCGCAATGTCCGCGAAGCAGATTTGCGCCTGTTTATGGAAGTATCCAAAACGCCTGCCGTCGAGGATCCTCTCGCTACACCTATTCAGGTTGTCGTTCCGGCCTTTATGATCTCCGAATTGCGCCGCGCTTTCGAAATCGGCTTTATGCTCTTCCTGCCGTTTCTTGTCATCGATATCGTCACATCCTCCATTCTGATGTCGATGGGTATGATGATGCTGCCGCCGATCGTGATCTCGTTGCCGTTCAAGATTATTTTCTTCGTACTTGTTGATGGCTGGAATCTAATTGCTGGCGCTCTTATCCAAAGCTTTGACATGCCGCCGGATGTTGGCCCTGCCATGTCGGCGCCGCCGCTGGCTCCCGGCGCGACGCCTTCCCCCTGATTAATACAAGATCATTAGATTTGAGGCTGTAACAGGAAATCTGTAATTCTGTTTTTATGGGCATCTTCCATGACAACGAATACGGAATTCGTTTTGTCGATGACCCCGGCAGGTGCGCCATAGCGGCGGAAGATATTTTGCTCGCGTCTGTCATGGCCTAAACCAACGACATCAAAATCACCCGGCCAGAAGCCGATATCGTCGAAGCCCGGACGCGGCATCTCTGCATTAATACGCCATGCTGAAACTGCCGCAGGAATATTTTTTTCACATCCGATAAAGCTCAGCTTCAGGCTCGGCCAATAGGTTCGTTGACTGTCAGGATCCGTAAACGGGTATTCTATATTTTCTTCTGCAACGGAGAAACGGCCTGCACAATCCCGGCCGATGTCTTTCGCGGCTATCCTCAGCGCAGCGGCATTTTGCGCAGTGGCCGCGCCGAAATGATCCTTTAAAGGCTTTAAATGATAATCGCTCTTAAGATTTGTTTCGGGAATTGCATGAAGATTAAACAGCGTCCTGCCCGTTGCAACAAAAAAAGGTACATAAACATTATTACTCATCAATCAACCTTACGCAGTAATATTCCTGAAACAGTCAAAGACTATGACATATACATGATAAAAATGTCAATTTGACGATGGAACAGTCACGGGTGGCCTCGCAGGCGCTGCCGGAGAGATGTTTTTAGCCGGTACGGCAGAATCTCCCGCCGACATCGCCGCATTGGACGCTCTTGAACTATCGACGAAGCCTTTGAATATCTCGGTTTCCTCGATAATGGAGTCGATCGTGTCGCGGTCAGCGAGGAGCGCGCTCTGGCGCGGGCGCGTAACAACTTCAAACTGGCTGGATTTAGGACTGGCCGCCATGGCCGTTGTATATTTCTCCCGTAAATTCGCCAGAACATATCTGTTATCTGCCAGATACAAAGCCACCGCCCAGTTCAATAAAAGATTGGCTTCCTCATCGCTCGCGGGACGTGTCGGTGAAATCTGGCTCGTTTGCACCAGAGCTTCAAGAGAATCCGCTGCATCCTGCCAGCGCTGGTTCGACCAGCCGATATCAGCGCGAAGCCTTAGTACTTCTTCATCCTGCTCAAGCCCCGCCAGTAGCGCGAAAGCCTCCTCCGGTTTTTTCTGCT
>QFOT01000032.1 GCA_003241285.1 Micavibrio aeruginosavorus | reverse complement strand
TTTACTCATTTTTTCGCCTTCGATGGTCCACCAGCCATGAGCGAAGACGCGCTGCGGCGGCAATAAATCAGCCGCCATTAAAAACGCGGGCCAGTAAACGGCATGAAAACGAAGAATATCTTTGCCGACCATATGCGTGACATTCGGCCAGAAAGTTTTGAAGTCCTTGCTATTTATATCCGGATAACCGGCAGCGGTTAAATAATTAGTGAGCGCATCGATCCACACATACATAACATGCTTCTCATTGCCCGGAACCGGAACGCCCCAGTTAAATGTCGTACGGCTGACCGATAAATCTTTGAGGCCGCCTTTGACAAAGCTTTTGACTTCGTTGAAACGCGCTTCGGGCATAACGAAAGTCGGATTTTCCTCGTAGAATTTTAGGAGCTTGCCCTCCCAGGCCGACAAACGGAAGAAATAACTCTCTTCTTCCATCCATTCGACTTCAGCACCCGAAGGCGCGATTTTCTTCCCATTCGGCCCTTCGGTTAATTCGTCTTCGCCGTAATAGGCTTCATCGCGTACTGCATACCATCCGGCATATTTATCGAGATAAATCTCTCCCTTATCGACGAGTGTATTCCAAAGCGCTTGACAGGCTTTTTTATGGCGCTCTTCAGTCGTGCGGATAAAATCGTCGTTGGAATAATTCATCAAACCGACGAGATCACGAAAATTCTGTGACACTTTATCAGTGAAGCTTTGTGGGTCGATCCCAGCCTTTTCGGCAGCTTGCGCGACTTTCAAACCATGCTCGTCGGTCCCGGTCAGGAATTTAACCTTGTACCCATCAAGACGCTTAAAGCGGGCAAGGATATCGCAGGCGATTGTCGTATAAGTATGGCCCAGATGCGGTTTGTCATTCACATAGTAGATAGGAGTCGTGATATAATAATTTTTAGACATTGTTCTCAAAAATCGTAAAGGCACCCATAACGGCAAATCTTTTATCGAGATTTCCCGTGTGGATGCGGGTGAAATGCTCCTTAAGGGTGTCGCAAATTTGCAGCCATCCGGCAAGCGAAACCTCCTGCCCTATCGTGGAAAAGACGCTTAACGCAGTTGGAATGGGTAATCCTGCGGCTTTTGCCTTTAAAAGAGTCGAAGAAACCCAGAGCAGATAATCTTGAAAGGCACGTTGCGCTTCCGGCGTTGCCCCCTTTCCAATCGTTTCAGAAAAAAATTGAATTTTAACCCAATCTAATTTTGGCCATGCTTTCAAAAGCTCGGATGTCTGCTTAATGACGTCCATGCTCTTGTCATCAGCATATTCGACGGCGCGGCCTAAGCTGCCTTCAGCCATGCTGATGACCAGTTCTTTGTCATCCCTATCAAGCCTTGGATTGACCCGGGACAGAAAACCAATTAGCAATTGATTCTCGAGCGGATAAAAATTAATCAGAGAGGAGCGTGAAAAAATAGTCGGCAACAAAGCGCCTGGCCTGTGCGTCACGAGAATAAGCAATGATTTTTCCGGAGGCTCTTCCAGGATTTTCAAAATCGAGTTCTGGCTATTGCGGTTCATCGTATCGGCATCATCGACAATCACGATACGCCAGCCGCCATCGATCGCAGGCGTTTTGCGCATAAACGGCGCGATGCGCCGAATTTCATCCACGCTGACTTCCGTTTTGCGGCGGTCTTTTTTTTCGTCATAAAGACGTTCGATAGTTAAAAGATCCGGATGACCAGCAGAAGCGACCTTACTAAAAACCTGTTCCTTGCTGTCGACATTTAAATCTTTGGCTATTGCCGGCTCGTCACCAAACATACTCGGCCCTGCTAACGCGTTATTATATTCATCTTCTGCCGATTTCAAAAGATAACGCGCAAGGCGAAAAGCCATCGTTGCTTTGCCGATACCTTGGGGTCCGGCAAAAATAATCGCATGCGGATGACGTCCGCCTTGAAAAAGATCGAGCAGTTTTTTTTCGATATCAGCATGCCCGATCAGTAAATGCTGCGCGCGCGGCTCGGGGTTCTCAAATAATTCTGCTGTCGTGTCCGGTACAAAATCCTCGTCTTCAAGCTCTTCTTCGAAATCATCAAACAGCATGATATGCTCCACCGTCATTGCGAGCGCAGCGAAGCAATCCAGACGATGATGAAGCGGCACCATTGTTTGGATTGCCGCGTCGGCTTTTAGCCTCCTCGCAATGACATTTATAATTTTTCATTAATAATGCTCTTAATAGTATCAAATATGGAATCCGGCGATTGTGCCGCGTCTATAACGTGGCAACGCTTAGGATTGGCTTCGGCAATTTTCAGGAAACCTTGTCGCATGCGTTCATGAAATGACAGGTCGAGTTTTTCAAATTTATCTTCCGTGGATTCGGCGCCTGATGCCTTGCCTTTTTGCGACATGGATCGCGCCAAGCCCTCCTTCACCGGAAGATCGAATATAAAAGTCACATCGGGCTCGAATTTATTGACGATCAGATCGTCAAGCGCCTCGATGGTTTCAAGGTCAAAGCCATGGCCGTACCCCTGGTAGGCCCGAGTTGAATCCGTAAAACGGTCACAGATAACGACCTTGCCATGATGCAGGCTTGGTTTAATCAAATTCTCGATATGCATCTGGCGCGCGGCGAAGAATAAAGCAACTTCCGCCATCGGCGTCCAGTTACCGCCGTCCCGCTGAACGAGAAGATCACGGATTTTCTCCGCTTCCGGCGTGCCGCCTGGCTCACGGGTTAGAACAACCTCGAAACCTTTAGCTTCGAGATACTCAAGCAGCTTTCTTGCCTGCGTGGTTTTACCGGCCCCCTCTCCGCCTTCAAGCGTTATAAAGAGCCCTTTTGTCATGAGTATTTAGGCGTTCCGACGATTCTGATCAGGAATTTTTCCAGCGTTCTTGCGAACATGCCTTTTTCCTCGACAGGTGCAGCCGTAATCAATGGAATTTCCTGTGTTGGTAGATTTGGAATTGTAATCACCAGCTTGCCGACTTTTTCACCAGCTTTAACCGGGGCCTTTAAGGGTGTTGAATAAGATGCCTGAACTTTTACCTCGGCTCCAGCCATTTGCGGCAATGTCATTTTGACATTCTCTGCCACTGTCAATGGGACTTTGGTTTGAAGACCCAAAACCACGTCGGCTACTGCATAGATTTTGCCTTTTTTAGCAATCTCGACGTTTTTGAAATTGCGCAATGTCCAGTCCATCAGCTTGCGGCTTTCATCGGCGCGTTCCTGCATGCTCTTAGTACCGTTGATCACGAGAATGACACGTCGGCCATTCATCACTGCAGAGCCGATAACACCATAACCTGCTTCTTCAGCATGGCCAGTTTTAACACCGTCCGTTCCTGGATAAGAGTAAAGCAGCGGGTTACGGTTGCCTTGTTTGATATTATTGTAAGTGAAATCCTTCATTGAATAGATCGGATATTCTTCCGGATAGTCATGGATCAAAGCACGCGCCATAATGGCCAAATCGCGCGGGGTCGAGTAATGCTCAGGATCCGGCCAGCCGCTCGCATTGACGAAATGGCTGTTTTTCATGCCAAGCTCAGTCGCTTTTTTATTCAGCATTTCTGCGAATGACTCTTCGGTTCCGGCAATTCCTTCGGCCAGAACGATACAGGCATCATTGCCCGATTGAATGATGACGCCATGAATAAGATCGGAAACCGAAATAGGTTTATTGATATCAACATAGGTTTTTGAACCCTGCATGCGCCAGGCTTTTTCACTCACCGGTAATTCCTGCTCCATTGAAATGGTACCGCTTTTGACAGCATCGAACGCAACCATGGATGTCAGAACTTTCGACATCGATGATGTCGCCATTCTTACATCGGCGTCTTTATCGTACAACACCGCGCCCGTTTCATAATCCATGGCAAAGGCCTGCGTTGCCAATGTCGTTGGCGGCTCAAGCGCGAGCGCCGGGGATGAAGCCAAGAGAAGAACCGATAGGAAAGAAAGAAGCTTAATTTTCATGAATTATTTCCGAGATTTATTGAACAACAATGATGGCATCAGATTGACCGCCTGCCAGAACGCGGTTTAGAACACTATCTGCATTCTGGACGCTGCCTAGCGGGCCAAGCTTTACTTTATATAAAGTACGTCCACTATAATTAACAGGCTCAACTTTCGCATTGGCGTAAGAACTTAGACGCATGGCAAGACGATTGGCATTATCCGCACTGCCAAACGCGCCAGCCTGGATGTAAATATTATTAGAAGTAATAGGCTGTTGAGTCACAACCGGGTCAGGATAAAAATTTCCCTGATTTAAATGCCCGGGAACCGGGCCTTCAGCGGTGGCGGCATAAACAGGCGGCGCGACCGAGGTGTTCGAGGCCACTTGATAGGGAGCATCAGCCATGTATTGATTGTAACTATCAGGTAAACGCCCTGTTTGATTCATAACGATTTCGACACCGTTGGTTTTAACGCCGTTGCGGGCAGCCGCGGCAATGGCTTTACTTTCGGCTGGCATCAATTCAATTTTTACCTTAGCCGTGCCGGGACCAATCATACCCAGATTTCTGGCGGCAAGCTCGGATACATCCATTACACGCCCTTTTGAAAAGGGTCCCCGGTCATTGACGCGGACGATAACAGATTTTCCGTTACCAAGGTTAGTCACCCGAACCAGCGATGGCATTTGCAGGGTCCTGTGGGCGGCAGTCATCTCACGCTGGTCATATCTCTCGCCACTTGCGGTCTTGCTGCCGTGAAAGCCGGGCCCATACCATGACGCTATACCTGTTTCGACATATTCGTAGGTTTCGCGCGGCGTATAAGATTGTCCCAAGACAGTATAAGGCTTGCCAACTTTGAAATTGCCCTCTTTCTCAAGATATTTCTGCCGATCTGAAATAGTTCCCTTGGGTCCTTTTGCCAGATGCGACGCATATTCAATTTCCGTACAGCCAGACAGGCACAACAGCATGGAGGCAAAAGCCAGTAATCTTTTCATGATCTTTTTCCTATTCGTTCAGGTGATAGGCTGGCGGCTTGGTTGTTGCGGCAGATTGAGCAACACGGCCCGAGGCGATTTGGTCTGCCAACTGGCCTACGCTTAAAGCGAAATAGCTGGAATTATTCCACTTCATAATATTCGCCAGATTGGCATATCCCAGATAGGCTTTGCCATTCGCTCCTTGTGGCACAACAACGAATGCGCTGACATTAGCGTCGCCGGGTAAAGCACTGCCATCCGCATTACGTATGCCAAGGCGCGACCATTCAGAAAGCGGTTTTGTTATTTTCTTGCCGATAAGAGCCTGATTGAAATGGGCCGGTAGCTGTATTTGCCTTCCCCATCGTTGCCCATAAACCCAGTTGCTGCCCGATAAATAATTTGCGGCAGAGGCAAAAGCGTCTTCACGTGTCGTCCAGATGTCTTTATGCCCATCGCCATTATAATCGACAGCAAAACGCTGCCAGCTGGATGGCATGAATTGCACCTGTCCCATCGCGCCCGCCCATGAGCCTTTAAACTCACTCCGTTTCACATGGCCTTCCTGAAGAATCTTCAGCGCCTTGAGCAACTCGTTTTTGAAATATTCACCCCTGCGCCCTTCCCATGCGAGAGTTGCCAGCGAAGCGATGATATCGAAGCCGCCTGTATTCTTGCCGTAGCTTGTTTCCATTCCCCACAGCGCCACGACATATTGAGCCTGTACGCCGTATTGCTCTTCAATTTTTCGCAAAACGATCCAATTCTCCTGCATCAGGCGGCGACCTTCCGCAACCCGCGCAGGCGTCAGGGCATTTTTCTGATACTGATCGAAACCAATTTTCTTTTCAGGCTGTTTGCGGTCAAGCTCTATGACACGTTGTATCGGCTGTACGCCGTTAAAGGCGCTGCTCAAGGTTGCTCCTGAAATTCCCCGGGATCTCGCGTCTTGTTTAAAATTGGCCAACCAGACTTCGAATGTTGCAGCATGGCCCGCAACAGGTAAAATCAGGAACAGGCCAAACATGCCTACGATAATGTATTTTTTATAACTCATATTTTCCCGCTTAATTTGTAGGCGATGATACCGATGATTTCCTTTACGGCAATGTTCAATTTCCAGTAATTCCCAGAAACATCCATGAATTGCCACGGCTCAATATATCCATTTTCAATAAATCCGGCTGGATAGGGTGTGACCGTCCAATCCTGCTTCTCAAAAACTGCTTTACTTCGAGGTATATGAAAGGCTGAAGTTATCAACAGCCAGTTTTCCCCCGACTGTGGATGAGCCAGTTTTTTGGAATAGATCGCATTTTCGTAAGTATTTCGGGATTTTGTTTCAAAGGCGAAATTCTTGGTCGGAAAACTTATGTCTTCCAGCATCTTCTTTACAATTGTGGCTTCTTCATAACCTTGGCCATGCAAGCTCCCGGCCCCGCCTGCATAGATTACTCTAGCCTGTGGATAAGTTTGGGATAACCGCATCATTTCAAAAATACGCTCTGACCATTCATTTAATTGTGGCTGTTTCAGAATCTCTGATGACTCGGCATTAACCGCCCCGCCTAAAACAATTATGCCATCAACCCTCTCCGGCAAATTTACGGGGGTAAAAGTACGGCTTTCCAGAAACTGCACTAATAAAGGGCCTACAGGTAAAAATCCTAAGAAAACGAATGACAGGGCGGCTGCGAATAAAATCTTTTTCCCGGCTGCTTTTTTGTAAAAAAGCAATCCCGCCAATAATAAAAAGCCCAGAAAAGCGAGGGGCTGGGCCAGAATCCAGAAAATCTTCGAAAGAAAAAAGAACATCAGCGAAGTATAGACATATCCATCTATTTTGTGTAATGACTTTCGCAGGTTAGGAGAGGTGGTCGAGCGGTTGATGGCTCCAGTCTTGAAAACTGGCGAGGGTTCACGCCCTCCGTGGGTTCGAATCCCACCCTCTCCGCCATTTACTCATACTTCGAGATACCTCAACATACCGTGATTTCCATTTAACCCCATATAAATTGGGTATTCCCATTCAATAGCGTCCTATAAAATTCATAGCAATCCAGCGAAGATATGCGTATATTTATGCGTAGAAAGCTTGAGCATGCCCCTTACAGAACTCGCCATTAAAAATATGAAACCGAAAGAAAAAGCCTATCGCGTCGCCGATAGCAATGGCTTGTGCATAGAGATTAGCCCAAAAGGGAGCAAATTATGGCGTTGGCGCTTCTACTATCTTGGCAAGCCTCAAATGGCTGCTCTAGGCAAATACCCTGCCATTCCCCTCGCCCAAGCTAGAAAGTTAAGAGATGAGGCTAGGGCTGTCCTAGAGTCAGGTAAACACCCAACTTTATATAAAAGAGCTCAAAGACTTCGTAAGGCTATGGAAGGCAATAATACATTCGAACGAATTGCCCGTCTCTGGATAGAAACAAAGCAAAAGGGTCTAAATGAAAAATATGTTCGCCAAAATTTAGAGAGATTAGAGCAACTCGTTTTCCCAGCTATAGGAGCTTTACCGATCACAGAAATTACTATCCCTGATGTAGTCCGAGTAGTTGATAGGATTGCAAATCGTGGCACGATTGAAACTGCCAAGCGCATGAAGCAACTTATCGGACAAGTGTTCAGATATGCGGCAACCCGAGGTCTTTGCGAACATAACCCAGCTTCTGATTTACGGGGCATACTACCCGCTAAAGAAGCTAGCCACCATGCATCTCTGCCGATCGGAGAACTTCCTGAGCTTTTAAAGGCAATTGAAACCAGAGAGCCCGATTTTAGCAAATACGCCATGCAACTGCTGGCTTTAACCTTTGTTAGAACTGGCGAGTTGATTGGGGCGCGCTGGTCAGAAATAGATTGGGATCGCGAAGAATGGCACATACCTAAAGAACGCATGAAAATGAAGCGTGCTCACATTGTCCCGTTATCGAGACAAGCCTTAGAAATTTTTAGAGAACTTCAAAAACGAACGGGCGATAGATTACATGTCTTTCATAGCCCAGCTAGCAAATCAAAACACATTAGTAATGGAACGGTTTTAATGGCACTTCGCCGCATGGGGTATGCGGGTAAGATGACGGGTCATGGATGGCGTTCAATTGCTTCCAGCATCCTATATGAAAAAAATTATAAGCCCGAGGCTATTGAAGCCCAACTTGCCCATACCGACCCAAACGAGGTTCGATCAGCCTATAATTACAAAGCAACCTATATGCTGGAGCGTAAGAAGATGATGCAGGATTACGCGGATTGGTTAGAGAGTATAGGACGCAGTGGGATTGTGATAATTGGAAACTTTGGCTAACTAAAACGAATGAGTTAACTGATGCTCCTTAATTCCATTACGACTACAGGTACATTGATATTTCGCCCAAGTAATATTGAGGATATTAAAATTTCTGATTTATTAAGTTTTAAAAAAGCGGGACATTCAAATGATATAGACCCAGTTCAATTAGCCACTTACGAAATTGAAATTCGGAACGCCTTTACTGAATATTTTAGTTTTTGTTATTTCTATGGTCATTTATCGGTCGAAAAGAATTTATTCGATCGTTTTAAAAATAATAGAATCGAATCTGGAAAAAAGATTAATTCAAAACTCAATAAGATTCGAACGGCTTCAAATAGACTGGTTATAGATATCAATAAGGTGGCAAATAAAAAAGAAGCCGAGAAAACCAAGGTACATCATAAAAAACAGGATACTTCTAAAGAAAAGATGCTCTTAATGAGAAAATCTTCAAAATCATGGAGGGGTAAATTAATTTCGTACCTTCAACATAACTCCGATAGCTTCATTGGAATGCCCGCATATACGTTTCTTAATAGCCGCATGTCTAAATTAGGAATGTCACTTATAGATTTAAAGCAGGAACTCAAAAAACCAAACATATCCGGGAAAAATGAAAAGTTGGTCAGTATGCTGGAAATCTTGGGGCTATCAGATTATGAATACAATAAAAAGGTATTAGACCTGTTTGGAGGCGATGGCTCAACTATGGTTGATCTTTCTCAGATGCCGACGACAACCCTGCATGATCAATTCATCTTCAGGCTCATCACTAAAACATCAAAGATATGGCAAGATTTAACTGGACGTACAACATACGACCAGAGTGTAAATACTCAGTCTGAAAAACGAAATCATCCATATCGAGATTGGCTGCAAGATCAAATGATAAAAATTGGCTGCCCAACTCTTAGGAAGGGCGTAGTGCTTGATGCCGTCAAAAAGCTTCGACAAAGCTGGAAAAAATTTCCCGAATAAACTCCAATACAAGAAGGTCTAGTTAGCGCTTTATGAAGTTAATCGCACACAGCGGTAAACTTTAAAACAAAGGAGCCAATGGACATGACGGAATTAGATGCTTGTCTACCCTACAAATCGTTAAATATTATTCGCTTGCCAGCAGTCATTGCGCGTACTGGCCTCTCTCGATCCTCTATATATGCGTATGTAAGGACGAGTGATTTTCCTCCCCCAAAATCCATAGGCAAACGGGCTGTGGGATGGCTGGAGAAGGACGTTGCTGAATGGCTGGAAACGAGAACCACATCGGCGGGGGCATCTCGTCATGAATAATCATATCAAATTATCCATCAGCGAGACGGTTAAAGCTATGGAGGCTGATGGCGCTATGGATCATCAACTATCATTGTTGAAAGGCTTGCGAGACGTCGGTGGCCGCCTCTTATGCGTGCCACGTTTATGTACAGTCCGACTAGGGGATGCAACGTCAGGCACACCTACCCTCGTTCAGATAGGAGATGATGACGATACACCAACGGGCGTGGCTGGCTGGAACAAAGATGTCTTAGTAAGTATTTTGTCACGGGCAAATTTCATTGCTGTCCATGCTTGCGCAGCTGATGATTTTTATACTTTTCTGCCATTCATGACATTTATGGCTTCGAAAGGTGCTTTGATCGAGTGCACGCCAGAATATTTTAAGGAATGGGTTGAATTCGCCCAGCTTCATGCCCCGAACGCGCAGTTTTTGGGCTGCTATCCCAGAGACTTGGAATTTCCTCAATTTGAATGCGGATTAGGATTTGAACATGTCAGAACCTAATCAAGAAGAGCCGCGTCCCTTGATCCGCACTATGCCCACAGCCACCGCTTTTCCCGTAGAAGCGCTAGGTAAGATACTCGGTAAAGCTGCCACGGCCATCCAGGATTTGACACAATCTCCTTTGGCTATGTGCGCGTGTTCCGTTCTTGCGGCAGCTGCGCTGGTAGCCCAAACCCACCGCAATGTAACGCTACCGACCGGTCAAGTACGACCACTGAGTCTGTTCATCATGACCTTAGCAGATTCAGGAGAACGGAAAAGCACTGTGGATGCTTATGCTTTGACACCAATAAAGGAAAAGGAGTCTTCCTTGCGTAAATTATATGAAGCGGATCAATTCATTTACGGAACGAAGCTTGATGCATATGAAGCTCAAAAGGCCTCTATACTTAAAACGAAAAAAGGGAATAAGACGAAAGATGATTATGAAAGAGCATTGCTGGAACTTGGGCTGCCCCCCGATGGTCCGTTGATACCCATGCTTACAATCAGTGAACCGACGAGCCAGGGTATGATGAAGCTATTGCAACATGGTCAGCCATCTGTTGGTCTTTTTAGTGCGGAAGGCGGGCTGTTCCTCGGCGGTCATGCCATGCGCGAGGAGGAACGTCTCCAGACAGGCACTACGCTTGCGCTTGCATGGGACGGCGAGCCACTTCAGAGAGTACGCGTTAGCGACGGAAATATTATCCTGAACGGGAAACGTCTGTCCCTGCATCTTATGGTCCAGCAAGAGATTGCGGCGAGCTTTATCAATGACCCTGTTTTGTCGGCTCAGGGGCTGCTTGCTCGTATTCTCATCACTACTCCCGAATCTACAGTTGGAACGCGTATGTGGAAAGAACCTAGTGCAGGATCTGTGCAGGCAATCGAAGACTATAGCAAGGCATTGACAGATATACTCGCTATTCCCTTACCACTGGCAGGAGGTACCAGAAACGAACTTTCCCTGACTTCGCTTACCCTGGAAGACGAAGCACGGAGACAATGGATTGTCTTTGTTGACGAAATGGAAAAAAGTATAGGGCGCGGTTGTTGCAACGACATCATTCGTTCGTTTATAGCGAAAGCAGGTGAACACGCCGCGCGTATTGCAGGGGTCATTTCATTTATTGAAAATCCGGCCTCCACAACAATAGACGTGAAGGCACTTAATGGCGGAATCGCGATCATGCGCCATTTTATACAAGAGGCGTTGCGTCTCAATGCTTTCGGTCTGACGCCACCGGATATAAAAAATGGGCAACTCTTGCTTTCATGGCTAGAACAAAGCTGGAAAGAGCCCCTCTTCTCGCCTGTGGATGTTTACCAACTCGGGCCTAATAAAATCAGAACCAAAAAACATGCAGAAGCAGCGATTAATATACTTAAAGACCACGGTTATATTTTAAGACTTAACGGAAACCATCTCATCAAAGGGCAAATTCGGAAAGAATGCTACCATCTATACAATATCACTCCTCCGGAAGCCGAGGTTGCTAAAGCTGCGAATATAGCTATTGGGAATAGCAACTTTAGCAATATTAGCGAAGGGTGCGTGCTATGACTGAAAATGATACGTTCACTGAAAATTCAGCAAAAATGCAGCGTGGCAGGCCTTTCAAGAAAGGACAATCAGGAAACCCTAATGGTAAGCCAAAAGGTACTCAGCATCACGCAACGCGGGCTGTATTGCAATTGCTCGATGGTGAAGCCGATACCTTGACACGTAAAGCTATTGAACTCGCTTTAAAAGGAGATACTACAGCGTTACGACTCTGCCTTGAACGTCTGGCGGCTCCTGCCAAAGATAAGCCTATTTATATCACTCTACCTAAACTGCGTGGCGCAGAACATGCAGCAGAAGCTTTGGCATCCGTTATCGCCGAAATGTCATCCGGCAGCATCACACCCAGCGAAGCCGCAGCCGTTGCCGGACTACTAGAAACCTACCGTCGAACGCTTGAAACTGTTGATATCGAGCAAAGATTGGCAGCGCTCGAAAATAAAGGAAAGAATTGAAATGAGATGCCGAATAATGGCCCGCATTCTGGTGTTAGAGAGATCCATCACTCCACATCGGAAACATCTGACGGATATGGAGCGAGTAATTCGAATGAGCAGCATTATTCAGGCTAACCATTTAGATGTGAGAAATCCCACTCAGCAGTCGAGACTTCTTACGTTGCTTCAGTTGGCTATGAAAAGGATGACAGGCCATTATGAGTAAATTCTTAAAACGCCTCTGCCGTTTGGAAGGGAAAAAGCTGGACATGAGAGTGAACCTTGCGGAAAGTCTGAGGACAGCCCGTTTGCTTTCGATCCGTCAGGCGGACAGTTTCCGAGAAGCTCCTGTTCACGCACCCACGACATTTGACCAGACAGAGCTTTGATTCTCACATAGGGGTTTCAGCGGTCGTAAAATTCCAGGCTTTCTATGTCACGTTCCTGGCTCTTTATTTTACGATCTATTTCGTCACGCTCGATAGAATCCCAAATACGAGCCTGCGCTCTGTCTCGTTCCTCAGTGATAGCGTCAAACTGAGCCTTTTTCTCGGCAGCCTTTTGTTGTGCTTCCAAAGCTTCAATCCGTTGCAGTAGAGCTTGTGTGTCGTCAGCGTGAGCAATGGTTGGCACCAAAATGATAGCGCATATCATCACGTTTGCCATGCGCTGGCGACCAATAAATCGTATCATGAGCATTCTCCTATCCGCATTGTGATTAAATCAATGGTTTATTATGTTGCGATGGAGTTGCTCTAAAAAATCTCGCAAGAGCCATCTAACAATCTCCTTTTTCTAACTGTTTTCGTAACGCTTTAGTAAATTCAATACCATACTCTCTAAGTTCCCTATGCTTGTTGAGAGCATCGATACTAAGGTTGGCTGTTCCTGCCGCTGAAATCCCATCTTTATACGCCGCCGTATGAAACTTCATTATTTCTATGCAAAATTCTCTATCACTTCCTTGAGCCTCTAGCATGCGATCCGCACAACCAGATTGAGCAATGGCCCTTTCTACGGCCACGAGGTACGCTTCTTCCTTAGAACCGTGCCTTTGAGAGAATACTTTATAAGAAGCAACTGCAAAAAATGTTCCTACCAATATGTCCACAGACATCCATAACTCTTCATCCAATTCAACTTGGATAATTGGATTAAAAATTATAGCTATAGATGCCCATGCCCATGGCCAAATTCCTTTTTGGCATTCTCTATAACCTTGAAAAGCAACATAAGCTGAAAGTAGACATACTAGAATTTTGATAAATGTATAATAACCATACGGCATTGGAAATATGGCTATCAACACCAATAAAGAGACTATCCCTAAGAGTTGAAAAGGTAAGTCATTACAAATAAAATCTCCAATAAATGGTTTAATAAAAATAGTACGAAAAAGCTTACCCATTCCTTCAAATTGCGAGATATACTTCTTCACTGCAATTTCGTGATCATTCGACTTTGTCTCTTGACGTACACCTTCTGAATTTATGTGGCTTGACTCGTATTCGACCCCGAGCATCCTGTTAAATAATGCTCTTACTTCATCGGTTATAGTTGTAGTGGGCCATTTTTCTTGCCTCGCCCATTTTTTGAAGCTCTGAAAAGTTTCGTTTAATTCTAGGGTGGGAGCCCTGCCCTCTGCACAAAATGATAACCATGCATCAATCCATTTACGAACATGATAACTAGTCAGGCCTTCTCTGTTGGCCGCTCCCAAATATTTCAGGATAGCCTCATAGTCTGATATTACCGCTTGTGCGCCAATAATTTGCTCGGTTGTCATATTCGGATGAGGCTGGCCATTAGCTCCAGCCTCAAGGTCTCCCCTTAGCATTTCCGCTACATCACCATAAACTTCGAGATGACGATACCCCATTGAAGAGCATGCATCTTTATGAGTACCATCCAAGTGTGTTATGTTGGTCTTTGGATCATATGGCATTTGTCCCCCGATGGGCCTCTCGGATAATATTAAGACCTTAGGCATGGTATCCAATATAATCCAGAGATGTAAGGCTAGATCCAATGCTTATATGAGTAGAAATATGTGTATTTTATCTCTTTCCATTTCGTGAATGCAGTTCTATAAACAGTTTTCGTAAACTGTTCGACAGACACCCTCCCGCCATTCAAGTTTTATTTTGCTTCAAAATGATATTTTTGCTTAAGACTTACCGAAATCGACTAACCAATTCTCAGAAGACTATTCAGACGCAAAATGTCAAAAGTTTCCTAATAACGGCTTCTTGGGGAATTTATTGACAAATGGATTACGAAAATTCGAACCGAAAACAAGCTCTGGTATGATTTGAATTTGTCACTTAATCGGTTTCTAGAAAGCACATGGAATCTGCAAGGCGCAATACTTATGATTGAGCGCGGCATGATTGTCGAAGCTAGAACTTTAGCCGTTCAATTTTAGAAAATGTATTATACCTCGCGGCATTGTTTGAAGAAGATGGTAAGTTCGCTAAATGATGGTGCGCAGAATGCTTATTCAAACAAATAAATGGCGAAAAGAAAGCTGAAGCGATTGCCTATCTAAATTATTGTTATCAAGCCCTGAGGCATATTTAAATCCTGAGAAAATATGTCTTCGACGGAAACATTAAGACCTCTACATTTTAACCACATTATGTAACGATTTAGCGCACCCTTAAATGAGTTTCCAAGCAGGTATCTAAATGACGACGATTTCCGTGAGCAACAATTTTGATACTGCATCAGTTGTAGATATGGAAGATTGGTAATTACCTGTGTCGGGTTATAGTCGATAGATGAAGTTTCAGGCTATTTCCATAGGCTGTTTTATAGCGTGCGACGATAGTCCTCACTACTGATCAGCCTAACTCGGTATTGAAAATGGAAACCCGCTACTATATAGTGTACAATATAATGGTGTAAATAATGAACAATGATTTTAGAACTGTGGGAACACGGCTGTCATTTGCCCTTCATGGGGCGGCAAACCGTGTAATCAGGATGCACAAACCCTTCTTGGAACCACTTGGCCTGACCTACCCTCAGTATCTCGTGATGCTCGAGCTGCTGAACGAAGCGCCACGCTCGGTTGGTGAGATTGGCTCACGATTGGGAATGGACACGGGAACGCTTACCCCTTTGCTGAAGCGCTTGCAAGCCGGAGGCTTTGTTACACGGACGCGGGATCTTTCCGACGAAAGGCGAGTGCTGATTGATATGACCGATACAAGCCGCAGCATCGAGGCGGATATCCGGAGCGTGAACGGCAAAATTAAAGCCGCCTGCAAACTAAGTGAACAAGGGATGCGTGATCTTTGTCTTACCCTCGAAGCATTAGGCCATGCTGCTGATTAACGAGGACTGAATGAAAGAGTAAAGGAATGAGGATTGGAATACTTGGAGCTGGAAACATCGGAAGAATACTGTCGCGAAAACTCGCCGCCGCAGGACACGATGTGAAGGTCGCGCATGCGAGGGCACCGGAAGCTATTGCAGCCGAGGCGTTAGAAACGGGTGCCCGCGCCACAACGATTGAAGATGCCATGACCGACATTGAGGTCGCAATTCTTTCAATGCCCTTCACCGCCTACGAGAAGGTGAAACCGATTGTCGCTGCCCTTCCAGATGAAACGGTTGTAATCGACACGGCGAATTACTTCCCCGCCCGCGACATTGTCGTTCCGGAAATCGAGGACGGAAAAGTCGAGAGTTTGTGGGTTCAGGACTTCATCGGCCGACCAATCACCAAAGCTTGGAACACTATCTTCATGATGTCGCTTGCGGAGCGTGGACAGCCCAAAGGTCATCCTGAGCGCATCGCAGGCCCGGTCTCTGGCGATCGGGCACGTGATCGCGAGATCGCCATTGGCTTGATGAACGACACTGGATTTGATGGTTTCGATGCGGGCCCCCTCACCGAGTCCTGGCGTCAGCAGCCGAGTTCACCTGTCTATTGCACTGACCTTTCGTATGACGAAATCGCAGATGCCCTAGCGGCGGCAGAGAGGGAGCGATTGTCAAAACGCCGTGAATTGACCGCTGCCGTGTTCGCCGAGCGGAAGGACAAATGGACTGCCGAATCTGTCGCTAACATCCATCGCGCACTCAATATGTGAGCGGGAAGCGACATACAGGAAAGGCAAAAGATGATAAAAGAGCGAGTGTGGTTCATCACCGGAGCGGGTCGCGGCATTGGCAGCGACCTTGTCACAGCAGCGCTTGCAGCGGGTCATAAAGTGGTTGCTACAGCACGTGATGCTGCGGCGGTGACTGATGAGGTGGGAGAGCACGACGGGCTGCTATCGCTCGCCATGGACGTTACTGACCCGTCGGCTATTGATGAAGCCGTCAGCAAGGCGCTGGACCGCTTTGGTTCGATTGACGTGCTCGTCAACAATGCTGGTCGGTTCTACACGGGATTCTTTGAAACCGTGTCTCCCGAGCAGGTGCGCGCGCAGATGGAAGTAAACTTCTTCGGCACGCTTAACGTGACGCGAGCAATTCTGCCAGTCATGCGAGCGCAGCGGCGCGGGCATGTGGTCACTGTCAGTGCGATGCTGGGCGTCCTTGGTGCCCCGTTCCTTTCCATCTTCTCGGCCTCCAAGCACGCCTTAGAGGGATGGGCAGAGTCTCTCGCAGGTGAAATAGAGCCGTTCGGCATTACCAGCACCATCGTCGAACCGGGGGCCTTCCGCACGAAGCCACTCAAGGATCGCGGACGCACTGTCTTTCCTGAAATTGCTATCGACGATTATGCAGAAGCTACGG
>QFOT01000206.1 GCA_003241285.1 Micavibrio aeruginosavorus | reverse complement strand
TCACCTTGTCGGCGATCACCTGTTGCGACACGGCGCGAATGTCTTTCAAGGACGGGATTGCGTCGTAGGCGTCGTTGCGAAGTGCCCGCGAGTTGCCATCCTGCGCACGCTGGACTTTCTCAACCTGGCGGCGCAGGCGGTCAATGGCGCGCAGCTCTTCGGATTTTTTGAACGTAATCATGCCGGAAAAAGACAGGTGAAACCCAAGTTCTAAGGCCTCTATTCCCATTTTAGGACTGGAAGAAAAACAATGCATGATGCCCTGCATCCCCTTCCCGCTTGTCTCTTCACGGATCAGGCGAATGATGTCGTCATCGGCATCGCGGGCATGGACAACCAACGGCAAGCCGGTTTCAAGACAAACCTGTATATGTTTACGAAAAGATGCATGCTGATCGTTGCGGTCAGCGAAATCATAATAGTAATCGAGGCCGCTTTCACCAACGCCGACAATTTTGCCATTGGCATTTATCCTGGCGACAATATCGGCAACTGACAGAGCTTTTTCCGCTTCAACGCTGGCATCATGCGGATGCGTGCCGATTGTGCACCAGACATTTTTATGCGGCTTGACGGCAGCTAGAATAGTAGGCAATTCTTCGACGATACGGCAATTGATAACCAGCATCGCCTCGACGCCTGCATTGGCAGCATTGGCGATCAACTGATCCGGCGTGCCAAGCTCGGCGATTTTCTCGTGCGTGATGTGACAATGTGAATCGACCCACATGATTAACTCTTCAGAAGGATAAGCGTAACGCCGGAGAAAATCAGCAGCCCGCCCAATAGAGTATACAAATTGACACCGCTCTCTTTAAAAATAAGCCATGAAAAAAGCACAACAAATATCGGGTAGGAAATTTCTATGATGTTGGCCAGTGATGCGTTCTTCATCTGGATACTGCTGAAGATCAGAGCATTGCCTGCAATAAAGGCAGCTACAGCAATCGCAAGAGCGCCTGCCATCGCAGGCTCTTGGACAAGACGAAATTGCGCTTTCAAATCACCGCGCCCAATCATGAAGAAGATAAAATAGGCAACCGCCTGCGGAATAACCATGAATGTCAGGAGCAAAAAAGGATTCAGCCCGTCCTTTAAAATTTTGTCGACATAAGTATAGCCAAGCCCCCAAGAGATTGCCGATCCCAAAGCGAGAAAGAACCAAAGATTTGCCACTAAATTCATTTAGCCTCGCTAACTTCGATACGCGGGAAGATGCCTTGCGGCTGTGGAATAATCGTTCCTGCTTTGAGCGTGTGAGCTGGCGACAGGAATCCAAAACTCCGTTCGCCTTCAGGAATTTCAAGTTGATCTAAAAATCTTGAGGCAGAATCTGGCATGTATGGCTGGATCAAAAGCCCAAGGCAGCGAATGGTTTCGCACAGGACATATAAAACCGTGCCCATACGAACCGGATCTGTTTTGCGCAAGCCCCACGGCGCTTGGGTATCTATATAGGCATTGGCTTCATTGACGACTTGCCAAACAGCTTCCAACGATTTGTGAAAACGCTGGATATCCAACTCATTACGCACGGTTTGGATCGTCGTAAGCTGAGCTAACTCCAGAAGCTTTTTATCTTCCGCTGTAAATTCAGAAGGCTCGGGTATCTTCGCTTCGCAATTTTTATAAATGAAGGACAATGTACGCTGTGATAAATTGCCTAGACCATTGGCTAAATCATTATTGATGCGATTCAAAGCTTGCGAATGAGAGAAATCACCATCCGAACCGAAAGGCACTTCACGCATCAGGAAATAACGTGATTGATCGACGCCGTATTGATCGACCAGATCAGCAGGCGCGATGACATTACCAACGGACTTCGACATTTTCTGACCTTCGATGGTCCACCAGCCATGAGCGAAGACGCGCT
>QFOT01000031.1 GCA_003241285.1 Micavibrio aeruginosavorus | reverse complement strand
TGGGTCCTGGCAGCATGCCACCAGGAAAAATAAAGCTACGGATAAAGTCGTTGCCGCCGCGGTAACGATCAAACAGATGATCATCTATAGTGATGGTTTGAATGACAGCTCGTCCCGAATTTCTAAGCATGCCTGCTATTTTATCAAAATATGTTCTCCAGTATCTCTCCCCAACAGCCTCAAACATTTCTATCGAAACTATATTATCAAAAGTGCCGCTTTGCGCACGATAATCTTCTAATACAATTTTCGCCTTGTTCTTTAGTTTGGCAGTTGCGTAATGGTACTGTTCATTAGACAAGGTAATACCTTTTATATCGAAATCCCCTTTACTTGAGGCGCGTTCCGCAAAGCCTCCCCAGCCGCACCCAACTTCAAGAACGGAGCCAGAGCTTTGTCCCAGTCGGTTGATGATCCGGTCATATTTATTGAGTTGGGCCTGTTCTAAATTCTCTTCCGGCTTTGTGAACAAGGCTGAAGAATAAGTCATTGTTGGGTCGAGCCATAACTTATAGAAATCATTCCCGAGATCGTAATGTGCGCTAATATTCCGGCGGCTACCTTTAATCGTATTAAGGCGTAACATGTAGGAGAGATTGCCTATCTTTTGTGCAAAAGCACTGCCATAAAGAAATGGGGATAGTATATGATCGTTGTCTATGGCAAGGGTGATTAAATTCTCGAGATTATCCGACTGCCATAATCCATCTCGATAATCCTCGGCAAGTCCCGTATCCCCCTTAAAAATAAGATTTGTAGGGACGCGCCAATCGTAAATTTGAATATCGGCATTGGGGCCAGGTAGCTTGCCGGTAAAATTATAAACTTTGCCATCAGGCAGGGTGAGAGAAAGCGTGCCTTTTTCGAGGTTCTCGAGGCATTTTAAAAGTCGGTCGGTTATTAATCTATTCAGCATATTGATTCACTATTCTAACAGTTCGATTATAAATAGTGCGATTGGTCCGATTAGCCCAATTACAATTTCTTAATGTTATTAATAAGAGTTATTTTTTCTTTATTTTGTAATGGCTTGGGAACATAGCGAATGCCTTTGGCCAGCAGGATTATAGCCTGCCAATGAATAAGAAATATCGCTTTGAGGGTGACAAGGGGATAAAGCCAGAATGCACGCGCTAAAGCCCGGTGTGTCATCGGTTGCAATTTACCGGTCAGGGCTGTCGCCAGTTGTAAATTATTATCTTTATCAAAGTAATTTATCCAGGAGCCGAAAGCATGTGTTGCTGTATGGAACCGGAATTTGTAGTAGCCCTCCCTCTCTAGAAAAGGAGAAACGTGAAATAATTTGTCGCCAGCCAGCCAATCTTCCGGCCCGATAGGTCTTCCATCAATATGCCTACAAAGGTAGGAATGGGTTTCTCCAAATGTATTGTTTACTTCGCATAAAACTGCGCGAAGATCTTTATTTTTATTAAAACAAAGCCAAAAACTGACCGGATTAAAAACATAACCCAAAACGCGAGGCATGGTCATTAGGACGATATCGCCATCTAACAGTATATTGTTCGATTGCAGAATAGAGGAAATCCAGTCTTTTAAATTCCCTCCATCGCGGTGACCGTGATCTTTGCGGTAAAATGAAAGAAGACCTGGACGATCAACAGGCAGGGGCAGGGAATCTATGTTTTCAATAGGGATAGCAAGATAATATAGGCCATAGGTGAAAGCATTGATCTTGGGAAAAAATCTTTTGTGCATCACCTTAGAGAAAAGGACCTGCGGATTTACATCCATGGAACTTTGGCCCCCAGTTTTACAGATACGGCAATGGCGCTTATAAGGCCATCTTCGTGGAAACCATAACGTTGGTATGCCCCGCAATGCCACATGTTGTCCTGACCCTGAATGGTTTCAATCTTTTCCTGGGCTTTTAAAGTTTCTTGCGTAAATACAGGATGCTCAAAAATATATTCGTCATGAACGAGAGATGAGTCTGGTTCACGGCCCGGGTTCAGGGTTACAAAAATATTTTCTTTTGTATCAAGCGGCTGCAGCTGATTCATCCAGTAACTCAAAGATACAACGGGTTTCCGATCAATGGGTGCGTTGGAATGGTATACCCAACTGGCCCAGCATCCCTTATGCCTTGGCATAAAACTTTCATCGCTATGAACGACGACACGATTTTTCTGATAGTGAAAGGCGCCCAGTACAGATGATTGTTCTTTGGTGGGCGCTGATATCAGCCTTAAAGCCTGATTTGCGTGACAGGCAAAGATAACATGATCGAATGTCGTCGACCGACCCGTTCTATCTTTGACTTCAACTTTGTCGCCTGCGCGCGTAACATTAGTCGCGCCGCAATTCAGCAGAATATTGTCTTTAAAAGACAATATCAGGCGTTGTACATATTCACGGCTGCCTCCCCTTACGGTATACCATTGAGGGTGAGCGTTAACGGTAAGCAGGCCGTGGTTTTCGAAGAAATTCAGAAATGTTCTTGCCGGAAAATCCAGAATAGTTTCAGTTGAACAGCTCCAGATCGCCGCGCCCATAGCCTGCAGATAATAGCGGCGGAACCACTCGCCCAGCTTCATGCCGTCTAGTAATTCTCGTAGTGTAGATTCTCGATGATTTTCCAAATATCTAAGCGCGTTTTTATTAAAGCGCATAATGTCAAAGATCATGCCCCAGAACGCAGGGCGTAAAATATTCTTCTTCTGTGCAAACATACCTTTGCTGCCGTATTCAAGCCATGAATTTCCAACACTCGCGGCAAATGACATATCGCTTTTGACGGTGGGTACATGAAGCTCTTTAAATAGGGAAGTCAGGTGTGGGTAGTTTTTATGATTGAAGACAATAAATCCCGTATCGACATAGACAGGCATATCTTTGCCCGGGATCTTAATTGTGCGACTGTGACCGCCGATGTAATCATTTTCTTCATAAACTGTAATGTCATGCATAGGCTTTAAGAGCCAGGCAGCGCCAAGTCCTGAAATCCCAGTTCCGATAATAGCTATTTTCATTTGGGTAACTTAGCAGGGAGAGTCTTATTCTTCCAGTGGTCAGCAAATTACAAAAATTTAATGATATATTTCAAAAAATAATTTCAAAGGTTAATCCAGGATTTGCATCGCCAAGAATGATCTTGCCTTCATGTAGATTAACAATGGCACGGACCAGGCTCAAACCCAAACCATTTCCCTTTCCGCCCCGACTTGAATCCGACCGATAAAACCTGTCAAAAACCTTGTCACGGTCGCTTTCTTTTATCCCTGGGCCATTATCGGAAATTAGAAAATGCGCACTACCCTCCTGCGCTTTAAGCCTCAAATTGATCTTACCCCCGGATTGTGTATATTCAATTGCATTACTCAAGATATTAGCAAAAGCCTGAAACAAAAGGTCGCGGTCGCCAGCTAATACGATATTTTCGCCGTAATAATTTAGGGAAATGGATTTTTCATCTGCCAATGGCTCATAAAGTTCGACTACATCAAGGATTATCGTATCAAGATTTAGGTCCTGGAAGCTAAATCGCTGCTGTCGCGTTTCAATGCTGGTAATGCGTAAAAGAGCATTGAACGTTCTAAGTAGACGATGTGTTTCCTCAATAGCGGCATCACAAATATTAAGGAGGTATTGACCTTCTTGTTCAGGCAATTTTTGGCGCATAATTTCAAGTTGGTTGAGAAGTCTTGTCAGGGGGGTGCGAAGATCATGCGCGATATTGTCAGATACATGGCGAATGCCTGTCATCAAGTCTTCAATGCGCCCCAGCAAAGAATTTAAAACATAAGCCATATTGCCGATATCGTCCCAGCGGGCGTCTATACTGATACGCTGAGATAAATCTCCTGTTTCCATGATGGATTTGGCCGTTGCAGCGATGCTATTAGTGCGGTTTACGACAAAAGTACTTATTAGAAAGCTTATGATAACAACGACGGACATAAGAGCGATTGTGATAAGGCTTAGCCATTGTAATTTCTTATATGCGCTGGCTTCTCTGGTAATATCCACGCCCGCAATCAAAGTACGGCCATCATCGAAAATATGAACTTTCGCGGCAATATTTCTTTTCTCGACATCAAATAATATGACGCCTTCCGTCAGGACCGATATTTTCTGTGGAAGGCTGAAAATATTTCCGGCAAGATACTGGCTATCCGCTCCACGCAAAAAATAAATACGAGAATTTTCACGCGACAATTTTTCAAGGTCACGAATAAGATTGCCTGATATATCAGACATTATGAGATATTTAATTTCTGTGTCTGCGATTGTAACCGGACCCTGAATGTAATGGTCACGGTTGAAATAATAATTCAAATATCCCAGTACGCAGGCAGATAAGCCTAGAAGCACCGCAAATAAGAGAGCCATTTTAGCGCTGGAGCTACGCCAGTAGTTTCTGGTGTCAGTCTTCGACAATATAACCGGCCCCACGCACTGTTTTAATAAGCTGTTTTTCAAAGCCTTTATCAATCTTGCCGCGCAGGCGGCTTATATGAACGTCAATAATGTTAGTTTGGGGGTCGAAATTATAATCCCAGACAGACTCAAGAAGCATTGCTCTCGTTACGACCTGCCCTTTATGGCGCATAAGCTGTTCCAGAAGGCGAAATTCACGCGTAAGTAGATCGATGGTAATTCCATCTCTTGAAACTCTCCGTTCAATTAAGTCAAGATCGAGGCCGCTTGCCAGAAGGTGGGAAGGATTGTCCATGCTCACATTTGCTCGCCGCCCTAGAACCTCAATTCTTGCCAGAAGTTCTTCAAATGCAAAAGGCTTGACAAGGTAATCATCTCCGCCTGCACGCAGACCGCTGACTTTGTCGTCCACTTCGCCAAGAGCACTTAGTATTATGACGGGAAGGCGACTGCCTGAGGCGCGCAAATTCTGGATAATCGAAATGCCGTCCAGGCCAGGCAGCATGCGGTCAATAATCGCCAGATCGTAGTTTTCGGTTTTAGCTTTTTGAAGGCCTTCTATGCCTTCACTGCAGGGAGCCACATGATGCCCTTGCCCACCAAGGCTGCGGACAATGTAGTCCAAAACCTGTTCATCATCTTCGATACATAGAATGCGCATAGTCGGGCTTTGGTTTTTATACTTAGCTTATCGGGCATAAACTACACCAGATTGCGGGAGTGCACAATTTAGTATCGGATAAGATTATCTCTTATTCAGCATGCTTTAGAATGGTTTTTAAAAGGCCGGGGAATTTATCATTAATTTCATCAAGGCGCACAACGCTAAGGTTTTCAACGCCGTGTTTTTCCATGCGAATTAAGCCAGCTTCCCTTAGGATACGAAAATGATTGGATAATGTGGATTTCGCTATTTTAGGGCAAGGTGAGGCCTGACAGCAGGACATTCCTTCGGCATTAAGTAGACTTTTCAATATGCTAACACGCACAGGGTCTGATAAAGCACCTAAGATGCCGGACAGCGAAATATCGTCTTTTGATGGGTGAATAAACCTGACCATAGATTTAATATACATCATCGCTTGACATTATTCAATAGTTCGATATTATTGAACTACGGATCAATTGAATAAGCCTGGAGCAAGTAAGTGAAATTTAATAGAAAAACCAATGAGAATCTAACCGAAGAGGTTTCTATCATAAGCTTTGGCAATCTGTTTTTCTCTCAAAATCTCCACCAGAAATTTAACAGCATAGGGTCTGAATTTTTATCTGACGAGAATGAGGCTGCGATTATTAAATATGTACGCCTATTGTCGGCTAACGAAGCTTAGTGGATTTGGAGTAATAGGCAATAAATCGATGCTGTGGTGTATTCATATGCCTGACCTGCGGAACTAAACTGATTTAAATAACGGAGATTAAAACGATGACGAAAAAGGTATTCTTGGCTGGAATCTCGGCTGTGGCTCTAACGGCTGGTATTTTTATCGCTTATCAAAGCGGGAATGCTGATGCGGCTCCTTCTGCGGATAAAGCGGTTGCCCCGCCGCAGCCTGCGATTGTTTCGACGATGGAAGAAAAGCGAATTCAAATCTGGAAAGATTTTACAGGCCGCTTACAGGCAGTGGATTACGCAGAAATTAGGCCAGAAGTAAGCGGAAAAATAGAGGAAATACGTTTCAAAGATGGCCAGAAGGTCGCCAAAGGCGATATCTTGATCGTGATTGATCCATCGCCTTACAAAGCGGCAGTTGATAAAGCTGAGGCCGATTATCAGGTGGCTAAAAACCAGTATGATTTAGCACAAAAGGATTTGGCCCGTGCATCTGACTTGATCGAAACGGAAGCGATCTCGAGGAAAATATATGATGAACGTCAAAGTGGCTCTTTGGTAGCAAAAAGCCTGATGGAGTCTGCAAAGGCTCAGCTTAAACAAGCTCAGATCGACCTTGATCATGCCTATGTTAAAGCGCCAATTTCAGGCCGCGTCAGCCGCGCCGAGCTTACTGAGGGCAATCTAATTCAGGTAAATAATGCTCCCGTTTTAACGACGATCGTATCTGATAAAGGTATTTATGCCGATTTTGACGTAGATGAAAAAACATATCTGGAGGATATTTACGCGGTCGCCCGTGATGCGGAATCACAAATAAAGGTGCCTGTTGAGATGGTGCTCAGATCTGCCCAAACTGCTCCATACAAGGGCGTTATTGAAAGCTTTGATAATAAAATCGATCCGAAATCGGGCACTATAAGAGTGCGTGCATATTTTGATAACAAGGATCAATCTCTTCTGCCCGGGATGTTCGTGAATATCAGGTTGGGCGGGGCTGGTATCAAAAACACACTACTGGTGTCGGAAAAGGCGATTGGCACGGATCAGGATCGTAAATTTGTCTACGTGGTCGGTGAGGGCAACAAAACCATTTACCGTGAGATAAAGCCCGGGGCATCTATTAACGGTCAGCGAGTTGTTTTAGCAGGGCTCAGCGCGGGTGACAGAGTTGTCACCGATGGAATTATGAAGATCAGGCCGGACATGGTGGTTGAGCCAAAACCAGTTACACCGGCTTCTTTATCAAAAACAGAACTTTTAGCCGAATAATTTAAAGCCAGTTTCAGGGGAAACAGCATGAACCTATCCAGATTTTTTGTCGACCGGCCGATATTCGCCGGCGTTGTGTCCGTCTTGATTTTTTTAAGCGGACTGATCGCAATGTTTCAGTTGCCGATTTCAGAATACCCGGAAGTTGTTCCGCCAACTGTGGTCGTTAACGCGCAATTTCCCGGGGCCTCACCGGCCATTATTGCAGAAACCGTTGCAACGCCGCTTGAGGAGCAGATCAATGGTGTTGAGAATATGCTCTACATGTCTTCGCTCGCCTCAGCGGATGGCCTTTTGACGCTTACCGTTACATTTAAAATTGGCACGGATCCTGATCTGGCGCAGCAACTGGTGCAAAACCGTGTGACCCAAGCTCTTACGCGGTTACCGGAAATTACCCGTCAGTTGGGCATTACGACCACAAAAAGTTCGCCTGACCTGACTATGGTTGTTCACTTAAAGTCGCCCAAAGGCCGCTATGACATGCTTTATTTGCGCAATTATGCAACGCTGAATGTCAAGGATGCACTCAATCGGATACAAGGCGTTGGACAGGTTCGACTGTTTGGTTCTGGTGACTATGCCATGCGAATTTGGATGAATCCGGATAAAATTGCGGAATTGGGTATGAACGCAACCGAAGTTGTAAATGCCATACGGGCACAAAATATACAGGTCGCAGCAGGCGTCATAGGCGGGCCTCCTTATGATAAAAGTGTCGAACTTCAGATGCCTATCAACGCTCACGGACGTCTGCAATCACCTGAAGAATTTGAGCAGGTCATTATTAAACGAGATCAATCAGGAGCTGTTACACGCCTGAAGGATGTCGCGAGAGTAGATCTTGATGCTCAGCAATACGGGTTGCGCTCACTGCTGAACAATGATGCGGCTGTAGCGATCCCGATCTTCGCAGCGCCAGGATCGAATGCCCTGCAGATATCGACCGATGTCCGTCGTACCATGGAAGAGCTAAAGAAGAATTTTCCAAATGATGTTGATTACTCCATCGTATATGACCCTACGGTATTTGTCAGGGACTCCATTAATTCCGTTGTCCATACGCTCTTTGAGGCAATCGCTTTAGTTGTCCTGGTTGTAATAGTTTTTCTTCAGACGTGGCGTGCATCGATAATTCCATTATTGGCTGTACCTGTATCGATTGTCGGCACCTTCGCTTTCATGCATTTATTCGGCTTTTCGATTAATGTCCTTTCCCTGTTCGGTCTTATTCTGGCTATCGGCATTGTCGTCGATGACGCGATCGTTGTCGTTGAAAATGTCGAGCGTAATATTGAAGACGGGCACACGCCCAGAGAAGCGACATTGATTGCAATGAAAGAAGTGACAGGTCCGATTGTGGCAACGGGTCTGGTCCTGACAGGTGTTTTCGTTCCTATCGCTTTCATAAGCGGTTTGACTGGGCAGTTCTATAAACAGTTCGCCATGACAATTGCGATCGCTACGATTATTTCGATGATAAACTCTCTAACCTTAAGTCCTGCCATGGCGGCAATTTTGCTTAAAGGGCATGGTGCCAAAAAAGACGGTTTGACACGCGCTATCGATTTTTCTTTTGGGTGGTTTTTTAGGGGCTTTAATAAATTTTTCCACAGAAGCTCTGATCTCTATGGGCGCGGCGTTGGGAAATCCTTGGCCCGCAAAACCGTAATGATGCTGATTTATGGTGGTCTGCTGGCTCTTACTGCTTACAGCTTTAAAATTGTTCCGCCAGGGTTTGTTCCAGCTCAGGACAAGCAATATTTAGTAAGTTTTGCGCAATTGCCGCAAGGCGCGACTTTGGAGCGGACTGAAAGCGTCATGCGTAAAATGGGTGAGATCGCCCTGAATGAACCAGGTGTTGCCAATGCGATTCAGTTCCCCGGCCTTTCAATCAATGGTTTTGTTAACAGCGCCAGCGCCGGTATCGTGTTCGTTGCATTAAAGCCTTTTGAAGAGCGGGAAAGCGACGATTTGACGGGCGTTGCGATCGCGGCAAAATTACAGCAAAAATATGCGGCTTTGGATGATGCATTTATCGCAATCTTTCCCCCGCCGCCCGTGCAGGGCTTAGGCACTATAGGTGGTTTTAAGCTGCAGGTGGAAGATCGTACCGATCAAGGTTATCAGGCTCTTGATAATGCAATGAAGGCTGTACAGGCTAAGGCCTGGCAAACACCAGAACTTGCAGGCGTGTTCTCAAGCTATAATGTGAACGTGCCACAGCTCTTCGTCGATCTTGACCGGACCAAAGTTCAGCAAATGGGCGTATCTGTCACGGATGTTTTTGCAACCATGCAGACATATCTGGGGTCCATCTATGTGAACGATTTTAACCAGTTTGGGCGGACATATCAGGTGGTGGCGCAAGCAGATAAGGAATTCCGCGCCCGTCCGGAAGACATAAACCGTTTGCAAGTTCGTAACGCCGAAGGGCAAATGATACCACTTGGCAGCGTTATACAGGTCCAGGAAACGTTCGGCCCGGAAACGGCTTCACGCTATAACGCCTACAGAAGCGCGGATTTAAACGGTAATGCAGGTATAGGATTCTCGAGCGGGGAGGCGCAGGCTGCCATTACAAAAATTCTTAAAGAAACGCTTCCGCCCGGTATGGATTTTGAGTGGACGGAGCTAACCTATCAACAAACGCTTGCGGGTAATACCACGATGCTTGTCTTCCCGATTTGTATCTTGCTGGTGTTTTTGGTACTTGCGGCTCAGTATGAAAGTCTTGCCTTGCCGCTGGCTGTTATTATGATTGTACCAATGAGTATTATGTCGGCACTGATTGGCGTCCATCTTGCAGGCGGTGATAATAATATATTTACCCAGATTAGCTTGTTTGTTTTGGCGGGGCTTGCGTGCAAAAACGCCATCCTTATCGTTGAATTTGCCCGTGAATTGGAGCATCAGGGACGAGGTATTGTCGAGGCCGCCATAGAATCCAGCAGATTGCGTCTGCGCCCGATTTTGATGACATCGTTTGCTTTTATTATGGGCGTATTGCCGCTGGTCGTCAGTCACGGGGCTGGCGCGGAAATGCGCCACGCAATAGGGATCGCTGTTTTCTCAGGTATGCTTGGGGTCACCTTTTTTGGAATATTTCTAACGCCCGTATTCTATGTTCTCTTGCGCAAAGTAGAGGTGGCGTTAACTGCCAAGCTCCAAGGAAAGGCTCACCGATGAAATATATTTTGCTTGTTACAACATCGCTTATGTTGAGCGGTTGTTTATTAACCACGCCCGAGCATGAGACGATACCTTCGCCTGCGGTATGGACGGCCTCAACGCAAGGTATAGAAAAACAAACGCCGCAAAATCTCCATGGATGGTGGAAAGGCTTTAACGATCCTGCTTTGAACCAGCTTGTGGATATTGCATTAAAAGGCAGTCCGGATAGGAGAATGGCAGAAGCTCGAATCTTAGAAGCGCGCGGTTTGCGGCGGGCGGTAAATAGCGCGCTTTTCCCGCAGTTGCAGGCTTCTGGATCGGCCGGTCGTGCTAAAAATTTGAACACGAATTTTAAAGCTGGAGAATTGTATGATGCAGGGTTTGATGCTTCATATGAAATCGATATTTTTGGAAGAAACCGTAGCAATTCCGATGCAGCGGATGCCAATTTTGAGGCCAGGTCTGCGGAGTATCACGATGTAAGCCTGACATTGGTATCCGAGGTCACGAGAGCCTATGTTGAATTAAGAGCAGCCCAAAAGCAGTCGGAAATTGCTTATAAAAATCTAGAGGCGCAACAAAAGACTTTGGAACTGGTCCGTCAGCAAAAAGAGCTGGGGGAAGCGCCGCAGCTTGATGTGGAGCGCTCCGAAGGCCTAGTAAACACGACGAAGGCCTCGATACCTGAATTTGACCGTCAGGCTGATAATGCGAGATTGCGTCTAAGTGTTTTAACCGGTGAAATGCCTGAAAAGATTAAACCTTTAGTTGAAGCTAAATCTGATGTTATTTCTGACATAAAACCTGTTTTATTGGCACCTGCAGAAGTTATTAATCAGCGTCCGGATGTCAGAGCTGCCCAATTTAATCTGGAAGCGCAGACATCGCTGACAAAAGCTGAAATTGCGAGCATATTCCCGACGGTCACCCTTGCTGGTTTTTTTGGAATTGCCGATACCGCATTAATAGATTCCACAACGATATGGTCATCGGGAATTTCTGCTGCGGTTTCTCTTCTGAATTTTGGCAGGATTAGCGGAAATATTGATGCTGCCAAGGCGCGCGAAACCCAGAGCTTCGAGCTGTGGAGAAAGACAGTTTTGCAGGCAGTGACGGATGTTGAAATTTCCTTGACAGACTATGCACACATCAAAGAGCGCAAAGTTACACTGCAACAAGCGGCGGCTAACGCAGAAAGATCCTTAAACTTGTCGCAGCAACTCTACAAAGAGGGCGAAGTGTCATTTCTAGATGTGCTGGATGCGCAAAGAACGGTTAATAACGCCAATGCAGAAGTCGTCGGAGCAGAAGAAGCTCTATCGTTAAGTCTGGTTGCACTCTATAAATCCTTGGGGGTCTATTAAAGAACAGCGCCTAAATGTTTTATTTAGCGTGCAGCCAATTCTTCAGG
The DNA here is from genome assembly GCA_003241285.1 of Micavibrio aeruginosavorus. Classification (GTDB taxonomy): domain Bacteria; phylum Pseudomonadota; class Alphaproteobacteria; order Micavibrionales; family Micavibrionaceae; genus Micavibrio_B; species Micavibrio_B aeruginosavorus_A. The sequence goes on along the minus strand of QFOT01000031.1, from coordinate 5,414 downwards.
AACTTGGTAACATTGGGCATAACAATCCATGTCAATAGCGCCACCATAGCGGCGGCGGTGATCAGGGATTTAATAATGACCGGAAAAGAATGAAGATATTCTCCAATTGTATAAGCTAATAAAATGCTGGTTGGATAAACCCCGGCAAAAGTTGCTATGGCCATTTTCCAGCGTGGCGGTGCGCCAGGAGTTCGAAACCATGCCTCTAGGCCATTAAGTTGGCGGTAGTCTGCGACACCTTCGGTGACAGTGGAAGCGTATTCTTCCCAATTTTTGAAAAGATCAGAATTATAAAATGCGTCGCGTTCAGCGTCATCATTGAATGTTCGCAGTATTCCAATATCCCTTTCATGCCCGCCGGGTATGGATGTAATCATTCCCGCACCGTGGACACCGCCATGTATAAAAGATTCTCCCAGGAAACGGCGTAAGGCGGCTTTAAATTCCTGTTCTCTGCCCGGTAGCATGCGGCGTGTGATAGCGATATGTATTGGCATTCTGTTTATCCTTTAATTTAGTAGGCGAAGCAGCCGCAGCCCAGTGACCACGGGTTTTCGAAGCTTGGTTTGTTTTTGTTGTCATTCAGGCCCAGCCAGCGGGATAGTTTTCCGTCGTGACCTGCGCCCTGGTGGTTATGGCCGCAACCGTGAATCGCGCAGTTCGAGGCGACGACCGTGCCGCCAAGATTAATGTCGGCTGCCTGGTATCCACCAAAGCGCTTAACCGGTGACCAGTCGGGGCTGACAGGCGGCAAGGGCGCATCATATGATTTGAAATCATCTGCGGCATACACAATCTCTCCACCGACAACTGTTATTACGGACGTAATATCTTTGATAGCTTCATCGGATATCGTCATGAAATCATGCGACAGGACGGCAAGGTCGGCATACATGCCGGGGCTGAGTGCGCCTTTGGCTGTTTCCTCATTCGATTTATAAGCACTGCCTAAAGTCCATAGACGCAAGGCTTCTTCACGGTTCAGGCGGTTGCTGTCGCCATATAAGGATAAACCTCCGACGGTTTTCCCTGTAACCAGCCAATAGAGCGAAACCCATGGATTGTAACTGGCAACGCGCGTCGCATCTGTGCCGCCGCCGACAGGAATGCCCATGTCGAGCATTTTTCTGATGGGCGGGCTTTGCGAAGCCGCTTCCTTGCCGTAGCGATCAACGAAATATTCGCCTTGGAAAGCCATGCGGTGCTGGACGGCGATTCCGCCATTCAGGCGTTTGATCCGCTCCATGTTTTTCTCACTGACGGTTTCGGCATGATCGAAGAACCAGCGGAGATTGCCGAATTTCGTATCCTGATCGATGCTCTCGAAGACATCAAGCGCCCGGTCGATCGTTTCATTGTAAGTAGCATGAAGACGAAACGGCCAGCGTTGTTCGACCAGAAAGCGGACGACATTGCTTAAATCCTTTTCCATGTTTTTCGCCATATCAGGGCGCGGTTGCAGGAAATCCTCAAAATCGGCGGCCGAGAAAGCCAGCATTTCACCGGCCCCGTTATGGCGCATAAAGCTGTCGCCACTGTAAGGTTTTACCATGCCAGACCATTTTTCGAAGTCAGCGAGTTCGTTGCCTTTGTTCTGGGTAAAGAGGTTATAGGCGATGCGCACGGTCATCTGGTTGTCTTTATGTAGTCTTTCGATGACGTTATAATCATCGGGATAATTCTGGAAACCGCCTCCCGCATCTATAACGCTGGTGATACCAAGACGGTTAAGCTCGCGCATAAAATGCCGTGTTGAATTGATCTGGTCGTTGATAGGAAGAGCTGGGCCTTTTGCTAATGTAGAATACAGTATCATCGCATTCGGTTCGGCGATCAGCATCCCTGTCGGATTGCCATTGGCATCGCGTTCTACGCGCCCGCCTGCAGGATCGGGAGTGTCTTTTGTAATTCCGGCAGCTTTCAAGGCAGCGCCATTCAAAAGCGCGCGGTCATAAAGGTGGAGAATAAAGACAGGTGTATCGGGCGCTGCCGCGTTGATCTCGGCTAGTGTCGGCATGCGGCGTTCTTTGAACTGGAATTCGCTCCAGCCGCCAACCACACGCACCCATTGCGGGGCAGGTGTATTATCTGCCTGTATTTTTAGCATTAAAAGGGCATCGGCAAGGCTTTTAACACCGTCCCAGCGCAGCTCCATATTATAATTCAATCCACCGCGGATAAGATGAGTATGTGAATCGTTCAGACCCGGTATGGCTCGTTTACCTTTCAGATCGATATATTTTGTCTTGTCGTTCGCCAGTGAACGGATTTCCTTGTCGTTCCCTATAGCCGACACTATGCCGCCCGCAAAAGCAATTGCGCTAACCTCCGGTTTGCTCTTGTCCAGTGTTGTGATTTTCCCGTTGAAGAAAACAGTATCGATAACAGGTGATGACATGGCGAGAACCTCTTGGGTAAGAAATGGAAGTGTGGAGCCGGCTAAAAGACCTGCTCCAAGAAGGCTGGTGTTTTGAAGAAAATTACGGCGGGTTATCTTTGAATTCATGAGACTATCTCCTGCACCATCCAGTTTTTTATATCCGAGAAATCGGATTGAGTCAGTCCATGTCCTGTCGGTTTCATCTTGATATCCACCTTTGCGCCCGCATGTTGGAGCATCGTGGCAAGCTTTTGCGAATTATCCGCCGGAATGATGGGATCCATCAGCCCGGACAGCATCAAAATATTCTTGCCTTTCAAGTCGGGTAAGCTTTCAGGTTCAAAGGGCACCATGGCACGCAGTAGCACAGCTCCTTGCAAAGCCTCAGCTCTGGCGAGCAAGAGGCTAGCCGCGATGTTTGCGCCGTTTGAATAGCCCAGCGCGAAGACAGGCTGGTTTCCAAATCCATACCGGGTGCGGGCGTCTGCTATAAAATCGGCTAGTTCATCAGTGCGGAATTTCAAATCTTCCAAATCGAATACGCCTTCTGCCAGACGGCGGAAGAAACGGGGCATTCCATTTTCCAATACCTTACCGCGCACGGACAGGATGGTTGAAGCCGGGCTAACCGCTTGGCCCAATTCGACCAAATCCTGTTCGTCGCCGCCTGTCCCGTGCAATAAAAGAAGCACCGGCTGGCTGGCATCGCCTTGTATAAAGATATGTTTGAAGTCCTTTTCCATGGCGATGCACCTTTCGTATTTAGAGTGTTGGCAGGACCGCAGCGATTTCGGCGCGGTGCTGTTCGTATTGGGCAGGAAGTTTTAGGTCCTGACCCAGAGTAGCAATCGGCTCGTCAATGTCGAAACCGGGATTATCGGTTGCGAGTTCGAACAGGACGCCGTTTGGCTCGCGGAAATAGACCGAGTGGAAATAGTTACGGTCTATCACCTGCGTTAGATGCATACCGGCTTTAGCAAGCTCTGCGCGAACTTGAAGCTCTGCTTCATCGTCACCCACTCTCCACGCGACATGGTGAATCGTGCCTGCGCCCGGGGCGCCCTTCCACATGCCGGGAATGGCACGCAGATCAACAATTTTACCAAGGCCATTTCCTTCAGCCGCATAACGATAACGGCTGCCGTCATTGCCAACCAGTTTAAAACCTAGCTGTCCTGTTAAAAGGGCAGCTGTTTTCTCGTGATCGTCAACCCATAGCGAAATGCTGTGGAAGCCGCGGATCGCGACATCTGCATCGATTTCATCAGTGGTCCAGAGATTGTCGTCGGGCAGATTGTCAACGCCGACCAGCTCCAGCATCAAACCATCGGGATCCTGAATGCGAATGACTTTCTCGTCAAAACGGGATTCTGGCCCTTGGTATTCAATACCTAGTTGATGGAAGCGATCGATCCAGAAAGAGAATGAATTCTTCGGAACGGAAAAGACGATCTCGACGGCCTGTCCGGTCCCGGCGCGACCTTTTGGAAGATCGGGATGCGGGAAGAAAGTCAGGATTGTGCCGGGTGATCCTGCGTTATCACCGAAGTAAAAGTGATAGGTTGAGGGATCGTCAAAGTTCACGGTCTTTTTCACAAAGCGCAGGCCGAGGACTTTCGTATAGAAATCAAAATTTCTTTTCGGGTCGCTGGCGATCGCTGTAATGTGGTGTATACCGGATGCTGTTTGCATGGTGGTTCTCCTTTTTGCTTTGGTTAGGCCAGTTTTTTGGCGAAGGCCAAAAGGTCTTGGTTGATTTGATCTTTCTCGGTAGAAGGGATCGCATGAGCGCCTCCTTTATAGACTTTAAGCTGCGATCCTTTGATGAGTTTAGCGGCTCGGCGGGCCGTGTTATCGATAGGCACGATCTGGTCGTCATCACCATGAATGATCAAGGTCGGGATATCGAACTTGGCAAGGTCTTCAGTGAAATCGCTTTCAGAAAAAGCCGCAATACAATCAAGCACGGCTTTCAATCCTGCCTGCATACCGAGGAACCAGAAGCTCTCACGCAAGCCTTCGCTGACTTTCGCGCCTTCACGGTTAGCTCCGTAAAAAGGCATGGTGAAATCCTTAAAGAACTGGGAACGGTCTTTGCGGACACCGTCACGAATGCCGTCGAATACTGACATAGGTAATCCGTCAGGATTTTTATCTGTCTTCAACATGCCTGGTGTAACGGCGCCGACAAGAATGGCTCCGGCTACACGGGATGTACCGTGACGTCCGATATAACGGGCGACTTCTCCGCCGCCTGTCGAGTGACCGACAAGAATGGCGTTCTTTAGGTTCAGTTTATCAATCAATTGGGCGAGATCGTCGGCATAGGTATCCATGTCATTGCCATTCCATGGTTGATCAGATCTTCCATGCCCGCGTCGGTCATGGGAGATAACACGGAAGCCGTTTTCTGCGAGGAATAACATCTGGTCTTCCCAGGCATCGGAACTTAGCGGCCAGCCGTGGCTGAACACGATGGGTTGGCCATTGCCCCAGTCTTTATAAAAAAGGGATGTGCCGTCTTTGGTTGTAAATGTAGTCATCTTAAATCTCCTTGATTTTAAATTTGTTATTTCACTTTGTGAGGGTAGGCAGCGCGTTGCGGATAGTCGTGCAAAAGACTTGCGGCGTAATCAATGCCCATACCGTAAGCTCCGAAATGTTCACGGGCGATATTTGTCGTGCCTTCGTAAGTTTCCTGACGGGCCCAGTCGCGCTGGATCTCCAGTGTCAATTGAAGTGTGCTGATCGACACGGCCCCTGCTTGCTCTGCGCGGCGGATCGCAGCATCATGAGCCACAAGAGATGTACCGCCGGAGGCGTCTACATTCATAATAACCTCATAGCCTTCACCAAGAGCGCAAAGCGTCGGGAAGATAAGGCAGGCTTCTGTCCAGAGCGCGGCGATTACCAGCTTCTTACGGCCTGTCTTTTTAATAGCTTCAACGAAAGCTTCACTGTCCCAGCTATTCATGCTGGTGCGTTCTATAGGGTCCTGTTTCAAAACATCCATCAATTCCGGCCAGATATAGCC
>QFOT01000030.1 GCA_003241285.1 Micavibrio aeruginosavorus | reverse complement strand
CCTCGGTCTGGATCAGGTCGCGGCAGAGATCCTTGAGGCCGTGGCGGTCGGTGAAAGTACGGCAAAGGCGGCTGGCGATTTTCGTGCAGTAAACCGGGGTTGCGACGACGCCGAGATAGGCCTGCATCACGGCGATATCGAAGCGGCCGAAATGGAAGATTTTCAGGACATTCTGGTCTTCAAGCAGCTTGCGCAAATTAGGCGCGGCGTAGTTTTTTCCGGTGAACTGGACCAGATGGGCATTGCCGTCGCCGGACGATAATTGAACGAGGCAAAGACGGTCCCGCGCCGGGTTCAAACCCATGGTTTCGGTGTCGATGGCTACGGAAGCACCAAAATCCAGCCCGTCCGGCAAATCATTCTCATAAAGATATATCGTCATATATTGGGAATAGAGGGTTTCAGGGGGATTTTCAAGTTACCGTTACAATCTCTTTTTCGCAAAAGCTCTTCCGGAGGCTGATTTTAAGTATTTTTCGAAATCTATAGCCTGCTTTTCATCGGAGAAGGCCAGATAAGTTTTAATCGTCCAAGGCAAATACTTAGAAGTATGACTGACCTTGCCTGAATTATGAGCAGCAATTCTTTGTTTTAAATCATCCGTTTGCCCAACATAAAAGCGGTCTTTGAAAAACTCGCTTTGAATAATATAAACATATTTCATGTTATCTCCGAGGCTTGCCGAGCCGTAGCAAGCGAAACTTCGCCCGGCTACGCCCCTATGGGCTACGCCGCGGCAGCCTTCTCAAGCTCCCGCTTGCGAAGGCTGGTGCCCTGGAGAGGACTCGAACCTCCACGACCTTGCGATCACTAGCACCTGAAGCTAGCGCGTCTACCAATTCCACCACCAGGGCAGCACCAATTAACGGTACATCTACCCTTTCGCCCTTATCCCTGTCAAATGCCAATTTAGGCAATCTTAAGGGTCTGGTGAGTATGCTTAGCTTATAGTTGACTTCATAATTTATTAATCCAGAATACAGCATAGTCTTTTAGGGGTCCTGCCTATGAAAATCCTAGTTGTCGACCATGACGAAATGTCGGCCAGCCTGCTGAAATCGAGGCTGGAGCCGCTGGGTCATGCGGTCACTTATTCGCCGGCCCGGCACGAGGCGGCGAGCGAATTTTCCAAGGCGGATTACGATGTTGTTTTCGTCGACCCGTCGCCCTCGACCAATCCCAAGCCGATGGTGATGAATCTGCGCCGCCAGATACGCTATAATCCTTATATGGTGCTGATGTCGGAAAGTTTCGGCGAAGAAGCGGCGCTGGGTTTCGGCTTTAACGACTACCTGCCAAAGCCGATGGACCTGTCGCAGATCGACCAGAAAATGGAGAACGCGAAGCATTTTCTCAGCCTTGTGCAGCATTTGCGCGACGGCAGTCAGGATTTCCCGAGCGCGGGCGGTATTATCGCCAAATCCGCCATCAACCAGCTTTTTCTCTCCTGCATCGACCGCGCCGACCGCTATGCCGAGAAGACCTATGCGCTTTTTATCGGCTTACGGAATTTCAAACAAATCGCGGTCGAATCCGGGCCTTACGAGGCTGAGGTCGCCGGGGCCCGCCTTGCCCAGCATATCGTGCGGCTGCGCCGGGCGTCGGATATTATCGGCCAGATAAGCATGAATGAATATGCCCTGCTCTTGCTGCGGCCTGTCGATGCGCAAGAGCCAATAGAGGCGGCGGCTCGTTTCGCCGATTCTCTGGGTATCTGCAAGGATATCCTGACCAAGCCGGATATGAAGGTGGAGATCGACGTCAAGCTTCTCGAGATTCCGTCTGGGGCCAAGCTGGCCGAACACCAGGTGATGCTCAGCAGCTAAAGTCTTTCATATTATGTAATTGAGATTTGGCGTTGACCAAAATCCCAGACCTGTCAGAATTTTCCTAAGATGATTCTGCACATTCGATATTTCCCCCTTTTGATTTCGATCTTTCTGCTATCCGCATGCGCCAGCGATATCCAGGAAGACGGACCTGCCGTAAAGACTGCCAAGGCCTGCCAAAGGGCCAAGGAATCAAACCCCGATATTATCAAGGGTTTCAAAATTACCGCCTGTACAAATACCGGCGTCTGGATGGTCGACGAATATGATGACGGCGGCCAGCTTGTAAAAAGATTCGATTTCCTCAATCAGGAATATGCGGGACCGGAAAGTCAGGGTATATTCATGCCCGTTGGCTTGCTGGGCGGCGATGCGCCGCAAAAGCTGCAAACGATACGTCAGGCGCTGAACGACAAACTTCTCCATCCTCCTGAAACGTGATCGCCGATATTGCTGAGTGACCGCTTTTCTCTATTTTTAAAACAAGAATGATAAAATGAAAAAATATATATCCCTGCTTTCCGTTCCTGCGCTGTGCCTTTTGCTTTCAAGCTGCACGTTGACGCCGCCTCATTTCGACGGCTACGATCTTCTCGATACGGAACATAAAACCGAGCATCAGGATCCGGTGATCCCGCCCGCCAAAGAACATAGCGACGGGCCGATAAAAAAAATATCAGTGCCCAAAGCGAAAGCCGCGCCTGTTGTTTTAACGAAAGCGGTCGATGCGCCCGTCAAAAAACCGGAGCCGCCAAAGCCTGTCGCGCCAGAAAAGCCACCTGAAAAAGCGCCTGTTAAAACAGAGCATCCGCCGGTTCTCAAAACCGCGCCAAAAGAAAGCTGCGTCATCCCGAAAAAAGGCGACGTGCCGCCGCCTGCCGCGCCGACGGCTAAAGTAACGCGCGAGAAGCTGCAAAGCGGCGACCGGGTGAAAATCACGGTTTTCCGTGAAAAGGATTTGAGCGGCATCTACCAGATCAACGATAAGGGCCTGATCACGTTTCCGCTGCTGGGACAGGTTACGGCGGCTGGTATGAAATCTTCCGAGCTGCAGGTCAAGATGACATCGGCGCTGGCCAAAGGATACCTGGTCAAGCCGGAAGTGAATGTCGAATTACTGCCTGATTGCCTGACGAAATGATTTCGCGCACGACTAAAGGAAAAGCCGTCTTCGTTTTTCTTTGCGTGATTTTAAGCGCCCTGCTGGTTTATTTTATTTCCGCGCGGTCGCAGGGAAATTATACGGCTTCGCTGGAATTCGGCATCGCTTACGCCAATGAAAACGGCAAGCCTGATCTGGTAAAAGAAAAAAACCTCCTGCTGTCGAACGAGATTCTCGTGCAGGTGATGAGAGAGCTAAACCTGCTGCCGGCGTCAACATCCAGATTTCGCAGTTTTGATCTGGGCAACGCGAACACGGCTCCTGCGGATCATCAGACAAGAGATAAAATAGCCGTCTTCAAAAAAGATCTTACCGTCAATGTCAAAAGCGCGACGTCGTCGATAGAAATTTTATATACGGGCATTGAATCATCGAAGGTCAAGAAAACTCTCGAAGTTCTTTTTGAAAAATACCGCGACTGGCGCCGCGATACGGCGTCGTCTGATTTCGATACTCAAAGCATCTCGGCGGATAAAGAAATTTCCGAGAAGCGCGAGATTTTCCTGCAATCGCAAAAGCAGATACTCGACCTGATGGAGGCGCAGAAAAACCCTGCCGATCCTCTTCAGGCAAAGAAGACGGAGCTCGATGCAAAAATATCGGCGCTCAAACTCAGATACGGTCCCAAGCATCCATCCCTGATCGAGGCCTTGAAGCAGCGTGATGCGCTGGAGGCGCAGAAAGCCGGAGTATCGGAAAACGCGCAATTACTGCAGTTGAAGAAAAAGCTCGAACTGGATTTTAAAAATCTGGATGAGGCGATGCGAAAATCCGTCGCTCTCGAACAGCAAAAGATGTCATCACCGGCGGCTATCGAAATATTGCCGATGGGCGACGTCGTGGTGCGGGATTTAAGCGACAAAATTCCTTATAAAGTGACGGGCGCTGCGCTGGCCGCTTTTCTGCTGTCATTGCTGTATTTAAAAATCCGTTCCCGCTACCAGCCTTATTTTGAAACTGCCGACGATATTAAGCCGGCGACAGGGTTTGAATGCATCGCTTCTATCCCCGGTCTTGCCAATGTGATAACGGGAGAAGCGCCAATGCCGTCAGGTGACACCGCTGAGAAGCTCAAGATATTGCGTCATGAATTAAAGCTGCGCGCGGATACCACTCCATCTAAGCTTTTGACGGTAACGTCGAGCATAAACGAAGAGGGGGCGGCGGCGCTTGTCATGGGTCTTGGACGACTGGCGGCGCGGTCGGGCGAAAATGTTCTTATTCTCGAGGCGGATTTGCGGGCGCCTACACTGCAACTTGCTTTGCCGCAAAACTCTATCCGCAATCTGGTGGATTATTTAAGCGGTCAGGCGCGCATCGAGGACGTTATTTACAAAACCGATGTGTCGGGCGTGCATGTTATCTATAGTACCGCCGTGCCCAATACGGCTCTCGACCTGGTTTCGTCCGAAAAAATGAAAACCCTTCTCCACTCTTTGCGGGAAGTTTACGACCTGACGCTGGCGCTGGCACCGCCATCCTCTGCGGGGCCGGATGCGCGGATCCTGTCCACTATCAGCGATCAGGTTCTATATTGCGTCAAGGCAGGGCAGACCGGGCGCAAACAGGTTCTGGCAGGGCTTTTTGGCTATAGCGCCTCAAACACCTCACTCGTTTTAATACAAAACTAGAACATAAATAGGTTGACAATAGAACATAAATAGAACTATAAGAGAAAATCTGGTTCGGAATCATGTTCTGAATCAGGGTTATTCTGTTCATAATCCCTGTTTGAGGTCGCCGCCGGATTGATTCACCGGTTGGCGGCCGTTTTTTTTTTGGAGAAAACTCATGCCGACTATTTTACCGACCGATGAAAACAACCACCCGATCCCGGCCTTGCGCCTTCGCGACGGCGGGGCGCATAAGATCACCGCTGCCGCGTCCTCCGCGCGAAACGCTACGGCTTTCGATGCGGATACGAAGATAATAAGCCTGTATGCAACGGCGGGCGTCTTTATCCGCTTCGGCGGTAGTGCTGTCGCGGCGACCAACACTGACCATTATTTCCCGGCGGGCGTTTATTACGATGTTGCCATTGGCGGCGACGAGGCGAAACAATATACACATGTCGCCGTTATCCGTGCGGATAGTACGGACGGTATGCTCTATGTTTCTGAAAAAATCTAAAAAGCCGATCGTGATTTAATCGCGGTGACGATCGTGCCCTCATCAAGATAATCAAGCTCGCCGCCGACCGGGACGCCATGGGCGAGGCGGGATATTTTCGCCGCCGGATGTTGTCCATTGGTTTGCAGCGTGTCGATAATGACGTGCGATGTGGCCTGTGCGTCCACCGTTGCCGAGAGGGCGAGAATAATTTCCGCAGGCTGCAAATCCTCTACGCGGAGTTTGAGCGAGACGATATTCAGATCGGCCGGCGAAATACCGTCGAGGGCGGATAAAACTCCGCCCAGCACATGATAAAGGCCTTTGAAAACACCGGTGCGCTCAATCGCCCAGAGATCGGCAACGGTAGCGACGACACAAAGACTGTTCTGGTCGCGGTTTGCGCTGGTGCAGATCCGGCACGGATCGGTGGTATCGAGATTGTGGCATTTGCTGCAGGTTTTTACACTGGCGGCGGTGTTTTCAAGGCTTTTCGCCAGTGGCAGCATCATCTCGCTTTTGCGGTGGATGAGATGAAGCGCGGCGCGGCGCGCCGAGCGCGGCCCCAGCCCCGGCAAGCTTGCAAGCTGGCGGATCAGCTGATCGAGCGGCCCATCCCCTTGCACGATTAGTTGTAACCTTTTTTATTCGGGTCGAGATAAACAAATAGTTTCGACGGCAAATTCATGTTCGTCTGGACATTGAATAATTCAATCTCGGTGATATTGCCGGTGGCGTCACGAACCTGCCATTTTTTCAATTGCAGATTCGGGGTTTCCTGAAAACCCAAGGTGAGCGATCCTGCATTGGGTTCGGCAGCCTGTACCATCGTCATCTGCATCAGCCCGCCATCGCGTTTGATTTGCGTGACTTTCAAATCGCCGCTTAGCTTGAGGTTTTTACGCAAGAGAAAATCAGCCAAGGTCTGGCTGATCGGCGCGTTCGATTGCTGTTTCAACTGGTCGTCGTAAAAATAAATGAAGAGGCCGTCCGCGACGACGAAATCCTTGATCGGGGCGTCGTATTCAAATCTAAGCTTGCCCGGGCGCGACAAATAAAAATTCCCGCGGGTTTGCTTGCCGTCCGGCGCGGTCTGCACGAAACGGGACTTCGCCGTGGTGAGCGTCTTGAAATAGTTTTCCGCCTTGGCGATATCGGCAGCGTTATCCGCAAAGGCCGGAGCTGAAATAAGAAGAAGCGCGAGAGTGAGGATGATTTTTTTCATGTGTACCTATTTAGATTAAAACGCCTGTGAAGAGAAGCTTCCCCCTTAAATAAAACTGATATCGATTATTTGCCTATATGTTTTCCCCGCGAAAGCGGGGATCCGGTATTGCGTATAAGTTAAGATCCCCGCTTTCGCGGGGAAAACATTATCGAGGAGTTAGCTTGTTAAGCTCTCGGTCATGGAATTTTGACAGGATCAAAAGCGATAGAGCCGCGCCGATCCCGGCAAGCCCCATGTCTTTTTGCGTATCCCACGGGTCGCCTTGCGTACCGAGGAATTCCACCGCCCCGCCGCCAGCGGCGACGGCAGCGCCCCATTCGATGAGTTCGTAAATCGCGCTAATGCCGAGGCAGGACAGCACGATTAGCGCAAACATCCATTTTCCGCGCTGCAGATCCGAGGTGCGGATTAAAAGTTCGCGCCCGATCAGCGCCGGAATAAAGCCCTGCGCCAGATGGCCGAGCCCGTCATAGGAATTGCGCTCCGTTCCCAGCGCGTCCCTTATCCAGTCGAAAAGCGGCACGCGGGCATAGGTGTAATGCGCCCCGACGATCAGGATCACCGAGTGGATCGCGATCAAAACATAGGCGAGATTCGTCAGGGGGAATTTGCGGCGCGTCGGAATTAAAATAGCAGCGGCGATCCAGACCGGCAGGGTTTCCATGATCCAGGTCGGCCAGTCATAGGGGTCGATCATGGACCATGCCATGACAACAGCAACCAGAATAAGACATGAAAATGGTAATTTTGTTGACATAATGATGTTCCCTGAGGTTTTATGGCGGCGATGTTTTTACTGCGTGACGAATTTATATCAGAAAGCCGCTGCCCGGAAGGCATGATATGCCTCCCGGCAACCATGCCGCCGCAGCATGCCGCCGCAAAAGCGCGGGAAATCCTGCTGAAGCCGCAATTCTCCGCCGTCACCATAAGCCGCCATTATCCCGATTTGCGGCAGATTGCCGAAAATACGATGACGTCTTTTTCGGGTAATTCGGTCATGGTCCATCTGGACGAAGCCCGCGAGCATGACATTTTCAGCAATGAAGCCGGACAGGATTACCTGACGATTGTCGAAGAATTCAAGCGCGACCAGAAGTTTCCGCCCGTGGAGATCAATACGATGTCCATCGCCGAGTTGATCCCCCATTTCGATTCGTTCAACGAGCCACCGGTATCGGAAAATATTTTATATGACGCGCTGCCCGGCGGCATCATCATTATCCAGGCGCAGGCGCATTCCGGAACCGGCATTTATTGCACGAGGGAACTCGCAGAAGCGGGTTTCGCTCCCTATTATGACGAGGTAAGTCATTGGTGCTTCGACGATCAGGGGTTCCGCCAGTCGGGGCCGCCATCCCCGCATTATGTCGCGCCGGGCGATATCGTGATTATGCGCCAAGGTGACTGGCCCTCCGCTTATCCTCCTTCCATTCACACATCGCCCGTTTGTAATCTTGGCGTTAAAGACCGCCCCGCCTGCATAAGTTTCGGTTTTGCCTCGCCTGTTTTTTAATTGAAACTTTCGCCTCTCCATGACCGAATAGGATGTATGAAAACCATGTTCCCCGCGCTCCTCGGCCTTGCCGCCTCCCTCTTCCTTATCTCAACCGCCCATGCGGATACCGGCCTGAAAAAAGCATCTTTCGCGATGGGCTGTTTCTGGTGCGCCGAGCATGACTTCCAGAAAGTGGAAGGCGTCGCCGATGTCGTTTCAGGCTATGAAGGCGGCAGCCGTGAAACGGCGACATATGATCAGGTATCCAAAGGCACCACCGATCACTATGAAGCCGTCGAGGTGACATACGACCCGGCAAAGGTTTCTTACGATAAATTGCTGCAGGTGTTCTGGGACAATATCGATCCCTTCGACGGTGAAGGCCAGTTCTGCGACAAGGGAAAACAATATTCAGCCGTGATCTTCGTCGGCGATAAAAGCGAGCGCGAGGCTGCCGAGAAGAGTCTTGCCGCCTTGCAGGGCCGTCACCCAGGCCAGCAGGTAAAGGTCAGAATTGAAGAAGCCAGGCCGTTTTATGCTGCAGAGGCCAAACATCAGGATTTCGCCGATAACAATAAAATGCATTACCGCCTTTACCGGGCCGGGTGTAACCGCGACGAGCGCCTCGAAGAGCTTAAAAAATAGGCTAAATAACTGAAATCATTCAAAAAATGATTCTTTTTGCCGGGCTCTTTGCGGGAGGCCGGGCGGTCCTACATTATTACTACAACCAAATATTGAATAGATATTAAGAGGAACTGAACAATGCGTCGGAACGAAACCCATGCCCATGATGCAAAAGCGGCCCATAATGACAGCGATGTTTTTGCCTTATTACAGCAGGAGCGGGTTTTATTCCTGACCAGCGAGATCAACGCGGAAACCGCCAATACGCTCTGTGGCCAGATGCTGCTGCTCGATCTGCAGGACCCAAATCAGGATATTACTTTGTTCATCAATTCAGAAGGCGGCAATGTCACCGATACGCTGGCGATTTACGATATGATGCAGGCCGTGCGCTGTGACGTTTCGACAATCTGCATCGGCGAGGCGGCATCGGGCGCAGCCATTATCTTAAGCGGCGGCACGAAAGGCAAACGCTTCGCGCTGCCTAATGCGCGTATCATGATGCACCAGCCGCAAGGCGGGGTCGAAGGATCTTCCCGCGATGTCGAGATCGAAGCGAAAGAACTGATCCGCCTGCGGGAGCTGCTTAATGGCATTTTGCAAAAAAATACCGGGCAAGATCATGAAATGCTGCATAAGGTTCTGGATCGTGATTCTTATATGAGCGTAAATGATGCGAAGAATTTCGGTGTGATTGATCGGGTGATCGATCGCCTGAGATGAGAAGAATTTTAATTCAGGCTTTTATATTTAGATGACCAGAGAAACCGTCGTTCTTTTACATGGGATATTCCGAGGACGGGCTGATATGTGGCCATTGCAGAAATATCTGGAATTCAAAGGCTATGATGTCTTGAATATTTCCTATCCCGCGCGGCGGCGGAAACTCGAAGACCTCGCCTTTATTCTTCACCATAAAATCCACAAGCATAAAAAATATAACCCGAGCGCCAAATTGCATTTCGTCACTCATTCGCTGGGCGGTTTGCTGGCCCGGTATTATATCCGCGATTTCTGCCCGGAAAATATCGGCAAGGTGGTGATGCTGGGGCCGCCGAATTCGGGCAGTGAATGGGCTGATTATATGCTGAAGAAAAGCTGGTTGAAGCCTGTATTCAGTTTCGGGTTTGGGCCTGTCGGGGAGCAGCTCCTGACCACGCATGTCCATGACGATTGCGAAGATGCGGAATATGAGCTGGGCATTATCGCGGGCCGCAAGAACGCCGTGCCGTTTGCAAAATATATTCTGGAAGGCGCATCGGACGGCATGGTTCCGATTGAACGGACAAAGCATAAAAACATGACGGCGCATCTGGTGATGGAAGTGACCCATACCTATATGATCACGAAGCCGAGCGTCATGCGGCAGGTGGCCATATTTCTGCAAAACGGAAAATTCGCGGATTAGATAAAATTTTAGATAAATTAATCTTAAATTAAGAGTTGCTGGCTGAAAATTAATATATGAATTTTCTAATAGAGCGAGCGGATCCCTGTCTGGATAATGCAAAAGAAGCGTATGAGCAGCTAGACATCATGCAGCAGCGCATCGTCGATGCGGCGATCATCAAGCGGCTTTGCCGCAGCGCCTATGAGGCAACGCTGAGAATTTACGAAGCGAGGAGCTGCCGCAACAAATCGAACCTCTCCGACATTTTCGACAAGATCGTTCAGGATTATACCAAGCCGGAAAAAATAACCCTGCTGCGCGGATATATGATCGGCCTCAATAAAGACGGGCAATCCGATATACCGCTTCCGGCAAAAGAGGAACTGGAAGAAACAGAAACCGGTTATTTTCCGGGCCGTATAAAAGTGAGCAAGGCGCTTGAGCTTGCCGATGGCGGCATCCGGCCAGAATGCTTCGATTTCGTCAAAGTTCAATTAACGCCGTCAGCGCCGATCCAGATTTTCATGGCGGCGGCAGGTTAATTGCCGTTGATGATCCGTCTGTATGCGAAATTGACATTCGTCCCGGCGGTGGACGTGTTGGTGGTTTCATGAAAATCATTGAACGTACCCATGACGAAACATCCCATTTCATCACCGCATTTTTTATCTCCGAGCGGTGAGGAATTGCATTCGATACCGCCGGGGCCGGGTTGAAGCGTGCCGTCCCAAGGTTCATAATTATTCGTCGCTGCGCCGCTATCGGGAATAGTTGAAGTGCCGAAAAGTTTTTTATTGATGTCTATGCAGGCTGCATTGGAAACATAGGGCACGATCAGATAGCCGCTATTGCCGTTATTCGGTACGCCCGTCACACCGAAATTTCTATGCGTGATGACCGTGCCATAGCTGGGGCGTCCGGCGAATTTTGAATCGAGGGCGCTCTGGCTGATTTTAAGCGAAGTTGCGGTGATTTTTGAAATATCGCATCGACCGTCGGCAGGCGCATTCGAATTGCCGAAATTGCGGCCCATGCTTGGATAAGCGCCTAAAAATCCGACATTCAATTGTATTACGGAGCAGCCGGAAGCTTTCAGCCTTTGAACGGCGGTGTCCACCGTTGCAAAAAGATCGAAAATTTCCCCTGAGCCCAGAGAAGCTTTCTCATTTGAGGTGTTCGTGCCGCCACTCCGGGTCGACGAGGTCAAGGCGAAGGATAGCGCCGCGAACAGAGCGACAGCTATCAGGATAATAAAAAGAACATTGCCTTCTGAAGACTGTTTTCTCATTAGCCTATTGAATTAGAATTTAAGGCATAAATTCAAGGGCCAAGTCCTACGATGGTATGCAGTTCGGCAGATTCGCCTATCTCGCGCCGACCAGAACTTCCCGCTTGCCGACATGGTTGGCTTTGCCGACCACGCCTTCTTTTTCCATCTGTTCGATAATGCGGGCGGCGCGGTTATAGCCGATCTGCAAATGGCGCTGGATAAAGCTGGTCGAGGCTTTTTGTTCGCGGGCGACCAATGCCACCGCCTGATCGTATAATTCATCGCCGGAGGATTCGCGGTCACCGCCTTCGCCAAACTCCCCGCCCTCAAAATCACCCTCGGTAATTTCTTCGAGATATTCCGGCTCGCCTTGCGCTTTCAAATAATTGACGACGTCTTCGACTTCGCGGTCGGAGACGAACGGCCCGTGCACGCGGGTCAAACGTCCGCCTGCCGCCATGTACAGCATGTCACCCATGCCGAGCAATGTTTCTGCGCCGCCTTCGCCGAGAATGGTGCGGCTGTCGATCTTGGACGTGACCTGGAAAGAAATACGCGTCGGGAAGTTTGCCTTGATAACGCCCGTGATGACGTCGACGGACGGGCGCTGGGTCGCCATGATAAGGTGAATACCGGCAGCCCGCGCCATTTGCGCGAGGCGCTGAATCGCGTTCTCGACGTCCTTGCCCGCGACCAGCATAAGGTCGGCGAATTCATCGACGATAACGACGATGTAAGGCAGCTCGGTCAGGTCGAGCGGTTGTTCTTCATAAACAGGTTTTCCGGTTTCGGCGTCAAAGCCCGTCTGGACTTTGCGCATCAGGACTTCGCCTTTTTTACGGGCTTCTTTCAGGCGCTGGTTATAGCCGTCGATATTGCGCACGCCGAGTTTCGACATGTTGCGGTAGCGGTTCTCCATTTCCTGCACCGTCCATTTCAGCGCAACGATGGCGCGGCCCGGTTCGGTGACGACAGGCGAGAGCAAATGCGGGATATCGTCATAGATCGACAGCTCGAGCATTTTCGGGTCGATCATGATGAAACGGCATTTCTCCGGCGGGAGTTTATACAGCAAGGACAAGATCATCGTATTGACGGCAACCGATTTACCCGAGCCGGTGGTTCCGGCGACGAGCAAATGCGGCATCTTGGTCAGGTCGGCGATGATCGGTTGCCCGCCGATATCCTTGCCGAGAACGAGCGGCAGTTTCGCCCCGGATTTTTCGACATCGTCGCTTTCCATGAGTTCTCGGAAATAAACCGTCTGGCGTTTTTTATTCGGCAGTTCGATACCGATGACGTTTCTTCCCGGGACGACAGCGACGCGCACCGAGACAGCCGACATCGAACGCGCGATATCGTCGGAGAGGCCGACAACGCGGGATGTTTTCGTGCCTGGCGACGGCTCAAGCTCATACAAGGTCACGACAGGGCCGGGATGGATAGATTCAATCTCGCCGGTGACGTTGTAATCCTGCAAAACGGTATTGAGCATTTCGGCGTTTTTGCGCAAAGCGCTTTCATCGACTTTCGCTTCGCCCTGATCGGGATGTTCCTGCAAGAGATCGACGCTTGGCAATTCCCATTCGCTTGGGTCGCGCAAATCAAGCCGCGCCTGTGTCGGTTTGGCTTTAGGAGTAGTCGCTTTGGCTTTTTGCGGTTTTACGACTTTGATACCCGCTTTGGCGGCAGGCTCTTCTTCCTCTTCATATTCATCTTCATACGCTTCTTCGTATTCATCCTCATCGCCGGTTTCTTCCTCGACAACCTTGGCTTTTTGCGCACGTTTTTTCACCGGTTTTACTTCCGGCGGCGAGAAGAAGGCGGAGAGGCGACCCCAGATCGTGCTGGCGCTTTCGGCGGCAACGCTTGAACCATACAGCATGGAGGCAACCATCGCCTGCCGTTCGTTCTGGCGCAGGGCAAGGCCAAAATTCAGGCTCAGTAGGCCAAGGATGGCGGCCAGAAAGCCAAGAACATATCTCGCCAGCGGAAGAAAATCGCCCGTCATGAGTTCGAGATTATTAAGCAGTATATTGCCGCCGCCGCCGCCCATCGTCGCATGCGGCATTAAAATAAAAGCAGGTACGGCTGCGCCCGCGATCGAGAGCAGCAAGGCGGATGATAATATCGTCGAGGCGCGCAGCCAGAGCGGACCGAAATCCTCGCGCCGCCACAGGCGCAGTCCCCATGTCGCAAAGCCGACAGCAAAGACGAAAGCGCCGATGCCGAAAATTTGCAGCAGGAGATCGGCGACAGTCGCGCCGGACGATCCCATCAGATTGTGAATGTCCTCGCTGCCGGAGGCGGTGCTCATCGACGGATCGGCAGAATTATAGGTGAGCAGGGCGAGGGTGATAAAAATACCGGAGAGAAAAACGGCGACGGCAAATCCATCCTGCGCGCGCTCGCCTAAATAGGCTTGCCAGCTTGCGGGAAGAAAACGGAAAAAACGGGACTGGTTTTTGACGGAGCTGCGTCGTGCGGATGCTGTGGCCATAATGTTCTTTAAATTTGGGAATCAGGAGGGAGTTAAGATATCCACAGTTTATAGGGCAAACTTCATCCTTGCAAGTTTTCCGAGCTGTGGAGAATCTTTTTAAATTAACCCGTTGTTAAACTTTTTATTGTGTGATGAGGGTGCCGAAGAAGACAAGATTCGCCGCGTTTACAAACTGAGTTAAAGAACATTTTTGAGGTGTTACCATGACAGCATCTTTGTCCCCCGAAAAACAAAGCCCGCAACAAAACAAATCCGAATTCGTTATTTATTCGTTTGAAAAAGATGAAATATCGAAAGGCTCGCCCGTCTGGCAGGCATTGAAAACTCTCGATGATGAAGCAGAGGCTTGCCGCATCGCAGATATCCTTTTCAAAAATGATAAATTCACCCGCATCGAGGTGCGCAAAAAAGGCGATAATGACGCCGTCAAAATCTGCGATCGCCGCCCTTCCATGACACGCAAATTATACCTGATGGGAGCCGCCGCCTGTTTTTGCGTCGTAACCGCCGGGATTATCGCGGCGTATCAGATTTAGAATTTGGCACGAAAACCTGAAGCTCCGACAGAACATTAACGACAAAAAAATCTTTGTGTTTTCCCCGCGAAAGCGGGGATCGCTATCAATACCAAGCCTAGATCCCCGCTTTCGCGGGGAAAACACTATCTTGGTATAAGAAGATTTACTGTTCAATATTTCCCAGCGGATCTTTTTCCACTAATTGTGCCACCTGTTCGAAAACATCTGCGTTTTCCAGCATTTGCGCTTTCAGTTCTTCATTCTGGTCGGACAGGGCTTTGAAAAATCCGGCGGCGTCACGAAGCAATTGAGCGGCGAGTTCGGCATGGGTTGGCATGAGTTTTCTCCTTAGTTTAAATTTCTAAAGTCATGAGCTTTATACGTGCCCATATTGCGGATGTCTTTGGCAAAAAACGCGAGTTCTTCCAGCGCGAGGCCGACCGAGCGGTCCTGGACATGGCCGATAATCTCGACGTAAAAGCGCGCAACATTAAAACGCGGGTCGACATAGCTTTCTAATTTTATAACCTGTACGCCATTAGTGGCAAAACCGCCGAGCGCTTTATAAAGAGCCGCCGGAATATTGCGCACTTCGAAATAGAGGCTGGTAATAAAATTGCCGGAAGCCGCTTTCGGCAGGCTGATATCTTTCGACAGCACCAAAAAGCGGGTGGTGTTGTCCGCTTCGTCCTGCACCTTTTCCTTTAAAACTTTGAGGCCATAAATCTCGGCGGCGAGTGTCGGAGCGAGAGCGGCCTTGGTTTTATCGCCCCACAGCGCGACATCGGCAGCAGCGCCCGCCGTGTCGGGATGGACATGCGGTTTTAAATTCAGCTCGCGGATAATCTTCCGGCATTGCGGGATGGCATGCGGATGGGAATAGACATCGGTCAGGTCGGAAATCTGCGCATCCGGCAGCGCCATCAGGGCGAAATCGATAGGGAGAAAATATTCCCCGACAATATAGAAATCAGACCCCGCC
Organism: Micavibrio aeruginosavorus; assembly: GCA_003241285.1. Classification (GTDB taxonomy): domain Bacteria; phylum Pseudomonadota; class Alphaproteobacteria; order Micavibrionales; family Micavibrionaceae; genus Micavibrio_B; species Micavibrio_B aeruginosavorus_A. The sequence continues at coordinate 2,183 of QFOT01000030.1, read as the reverse complement.
AGAAGATGGTGAACATCCGCCACGCGGCCTGCAATCGTGTTATCGACGGCGATCAAGGCCAGTTCCGCCGTGCCGTCTTTGAGCGCATTGAAAGCTTTTTCAAAGGTTTCGCAGGGGTAGGTATCCATCTCCGGCAGCAGGTTGCGGCGGGCAATGTCTGAATTGGAGCCGAGGACCCCCTGAATGGCGACTAATTTATGAGGTTTGGTCATATTTGCTGGACTAGTATCTCGACAAGGTTTCTGCTGCTGGTATATTGTCCGCGTATCTTGTATAGATCAGACCAAATAAACAATCCCTAATTGGACTAAATTTCATGAACATGAAATCGAATATAGCTTTTGCAGCCATTTTAAGCGCCGGACTTCTGGCCATGGTTTCCGGTAAATTCGGACAATATCTGGTAGCGCCCCACCATCTGGAAAAAGACGCCGTGACGGTCGAAGCCACCGAAACGACAGGCGGCGGCGCGGCGGCAGTTGCGATGCCCGAGCCGATTTTGGCCATGATCGCCAGCGCCGATATCGAACGCGGCAAGGGCGTGGCCAAGGCCTGTGCGGCTTGTCACCATATCGAAAAAGGCGGCGCGAACGGTGTCGGGCCGGGTCTCTACGGCGTGGTCGGCAATCAAAAACAGGCTCATCCGGGCTATGCTTATTCAGGTACGCTCAACAAACAGGGCGGCGACGTCTGGACGTATGAAGAGCTGAACAAATTCCTCTGGAAGCCGAAGGCTTACGATAAAGAAACAAAGATGACCTATGCGGGCGTCAAGAAAGCCGAAGACCGCGCGGCGTTGATCGCTTATTTGCGCTCGATGGATGACGCACCGCAGGCGATGCCGTCCCAAGGCGAGATCGATCAGGAAGCAAAAGATTTAGCCCCTCCAGTTGCGGAAGCAGCAGGTCAGGCTTCGGCCGCCGCACCTGACGCGGCAGCTGCGCCGAAAGATGCAACAGCGCCTGCAGCAAAAGACGCGGCGCCGGTCGATGCGGCAAAAGGCGAAGAAAAACCTGCTCAGTAGAAAAGGCTAAATAAGTTTGAATTAAAACGGGGACGGAGTGATTCACTTCGTCCCTTTCTTCTAAAAGAACAGTCTTGAAAATTACAAATAGAGTTACACATTTACCGAACAAAGGAGTTCTAAAATGAAAAAGATTATAATGATGTCGGCGCTTTCCGTGATCGCCGTTTCAACAGCAGCAGGCGCCGCCGATTTCAATACGCTGACCACACCGGCAGCGCCAGCCACTGCCGCAACGGCTCCGGCCCAGCCTGCAGCCGCGCCTGTTGTCGTGGCGCCGGGTCAGACAGCGACAGCGCCGGGTCAATACACAACGACGACGACCACAACAAAAACATCGAGAAAGCCAGCGTCACTTACCGAAGCGCGGATCGTGCCCGACAAGACGGCGGACGGCAATACGTTCAAAAAATCCGATCAGGGTTATTCGAATATCCCGGCTTACAATGTCGTCAACGACCAGAACAAGCCGATCACAAATGACTGGTCGCGTCCGAAGAACTGGCGCATCGGTTATAAAAACAAAAACCGCACACCGATTAACGAGTAGGTTTTAATGCGAAGATCCGAAGAAATATATTTCGGTTCTTCGCGTTATATTTAGTAGGCATCAAATGCTCGAATAATCCATGAAGCATTTTTTTCACGAAAATAATAAACTTCGCCTATGCATATATGCCCTAGTGTGGATTTACAGATTTGGGATCTAATATCAAAAGGAAATGTAATTAGCCATATATAGAGCCCTGTAAAAATGGATATGACAGTGGCTGCGACTAGCGCAACTCTCAACTCTTTTGCTCCCATTTACCGGCATCATCCTGTTGCCAATAGCTGAGAGCATGGCCTTGCGCTTTCCAGTCACGGTAGCGCGAGCGCGCATCGGCAATGTCTTCTTCGCTATGGCCGTCGATAATATCGCAACATAATTTAAACGCATCGATACCGGAGCTTTCCGCACCGGGCATTAAAAACAACGTGTCGGCTTCGTTTGGATTGTCGTTTGTTGCCGTTAAAAATACCGGCTGTAATTCAGCATTGCCATCCTGCGCGGTGCCATGCGGCAGGAAGGATTCCGGTTTATTGGTCCACAGGAAATCATTAAGCCGCGCCGCTTCCGCCTCGTCACGCAGGCGGATCAGAATGCGGTGACCCCGCG
>QFOT01000205.1 GCA_003241285.1 Micavibrio aeruginosavorus | reverse complement strand
CAGTTAGATGATGTTCACCAAACGTCGATCTGCCAGAAGCCAAATCGTCAATCGCATCATCCAGATCTTCCTCTAGGGACGTCGCTCCTTGCTCGCCGGCAATCATTTTTCTTTTCGTGTCGCGCATGGCATTGATGGATGCCTGGCGATCAACGAATCCAAAAGATTGCGTTAAGACAAATTCATGGGGTAGTCTTAACAGACTGTCGAGCATACCGGGGCCTGTCCCGTCGGCATATTCTTTCAAGGAAAGAATGGCGCCGAGCTTTACATCCCCGGGAGAACTACCGCGTAATTCAAAGGCCTCTTTGCCGAAGGAAATCCGTTTAGCTGGCAAATAATCAGCTATGGACATACGGGGAGGGCGTATTTCCACTTTCTCGAAATTTACCAAGTAAGAGAGAAAGGACAGATTTTCCGCAAAAACGCCTTGTTCAGTTTCCTTGAAACCCAAGACGGTAGGCTTGTAAGGGGCGAGTGTTTTCAGGATATGGGAAACAGCCTCATTCAGAGCCTTTATATCTTCGAGTTCCTGATTTTTTTGTATATTCCGATCTATACGCGTGAAAAGCGTACGGCTTAAGTCAGCCATGGTCCCAAAAGCACCTTGGGCTGGCCGACGAACAACAGTAATATATTGTTCATTGACGAACATGCGCTTGCCAGCCAGTCGATCTTGGTAAGCCTCATCAAGCGCTCCGCAAAAATCGTTTTCGAACGAATTGTCTTGCCGGATTTGTTCAGTGCGTCGAATTATATGGTGATAGATGGCAAAGCGACTATTAGACAAACCACGTAGAAGAGTGGCGCGTACATTTTTGCGCTGATTAATGTCAATTTCATCAACAGTCTCAAAGGCTGATCCTTCAATTCTTATTATCTTGAGATAGTACCCTTCTTTCGTTTTGACTGTTTCTTCATCAACGAGGCGGGTATAGGGAATAAAGCGTCCAACAGCTTCTTCAACGGCTGCCCGCTTACCGAGAATAGTGCTATCTTTTTTGGCTACCGCAAACATTAAAAAATATCTCTATGGTTTATAGCTATTACTTTTCCAAAATCTCTTATTTCTCGTAGGCGAACATTTATTAAGTTTGGTAATCCAGACGCGCATCCAGTGCGCGTCCTTTTCGGTTGCAATATATCCGGCGGCATGAAGTGGAAGGGTTGCAAAGGCAAAGAAAATTATTTTTGCCGTTAACGACATAAATAAAATCATGCCAATGCCGAAAATTATGAAATTAATGCCGAAGAACTCCATCGGTACGCCCATAGTCAAAGGCGGTCTGGTCATACCGATGAAAAGTGGATCAATTTCAATTTTCTCATCCATACCTATTATAAAGAACCGGAAATGCTATCGACGATGGCAGGTGCGCCGAATACAAGGATAACGCCGCCTATGACGGAGAGCGCTAACTGCATGGAAATACGGCCAAACATCCATGCAAATCCCAAGACTACAACCGCGATGATGGCAATGATCCTGGCCCATGTTGAAGTCAGAAGGTTTTCCAAGGCAGAAAGGAAGTTTGTACCGGAGTCAAAAAGTGCTGTTGCTGCGTGAGCGTCTTTTGACATGAAGAAAATGGCGAATGCTGTCAAAAGTACGGCTGTTCTAGAGATTGAGATATTCATAATTCTCCTCATTTAAGGCTCATAATTAACTACGTCTTATAAATATACGTTTATTAGCTCTAAACAGTACGAATATAAGTTATTAACCAAGCATTAACATACAAAAAGACATTATCAAGGGGAAAAGCGTACAAATATAAAATGACTTGTTGACAACTCTCTGGATTAAAATCATTTTCATTTCCGAATTACTTACAACCAGAGGAAAAAATGAAATTTATAGCAGTTGATTATCAGGGAGATTTCGCGAAGAAAGGTGGCAGATGGTATAATGAAAGACTTTGTG
>QFOT01000029.1 GCA_003241285.1 Micavibrio aeruginosavorus | reverse complement strand
GCGGACCTGATCCCAGCCGTTAATCTGCTCTTCGAATTTCTTTAATTCGGCATCGCCAACGGAAGTTAATTTTATCAATGCGATTACCGTAACTGGATAGCCTAGAGCAGCTTCATCCACCTCGGTGTAGTATCCTTTGATTAATCCCATTTCTTCCAGATTTCGAACACGGCGCAAGCAAGGAGGCGCAGAAATACCTGCATTTTTTGCTAATTCTACATTTGTCATACGTCCGTTATCCTGAAGATCACTTAGAATACGGCGGTCGATACGGTCAAGCTTGATACGTGTCTGCCTGGAGGGCGTGTTAGTCATTACTCAATTGTCCTGTTGTTTTTTATTAACATGCCCTGATATAAAGACCGTTCCCTCTCAGGGCAAGTCTTTTATGCAATATTGCTAATCTTAGAAGGTTGATTTGAATAAAAAGATTTCCACATGGATTGTAACTGAAGGCCTAATCGGCACGGAAAATCAATGCCTTGGGGTTGCAGAATCTCTGGATATCAAACCAGTCGTGAAACGCATAAAACTCAATGAACCTTGGAAAACCTTATCTCCTTACTTACAACTAGAAATAGAACGCACATTTTCAAGTGAAGGGGATGAAGTTGCGCCGCCATGGCCTGATTTACTCATCGCGTCAGGTAGAAAAAGTATAGCCGCATCCCGTTTTATAAAACGTAAAAGCGGCGGCAAGACTTTTGTGGTGCAAATTCAGGATACAAGAATTGCCCGTAGTGATTTCGACATTCTGGCCGTTCCTGCCCATGACCCTGCCAGTAAATTGAAAGCGGCAAATATAGTGGTGACGCAGGCCACGCCAAACCGTATTACAAAGGAAAAACTGGAGACAGCGCGAACACATTTTATCGCTTTCCATTCTCTGCCCGCTCCCCGCTTAGGCGTCTTAATAGGCGGTACGGCAGGCAAGCAAATTCTGACTGCCGATATGGTTCATGACCTCTCACAGCAACTGAAAAAATTATCCGAGCGTGGCTATGGGCTGATGATCACTACCTCGCGCCGGACAGGAGATGCAAACAAAAATATTCTCCAAAATACGTTGAAGGGTCCGAATATTTACTTCTGGGACGGAGAAGATGAAAACCCCTATTTCGGTATATTGGGTTGGGCAGATGCCCTCATCGTAACATCGGAAAGCATGTCGATGGTGTCAGAGGCCGCTACGACCGGAAAGCCGGTTTATACAGTCAATCTCAACGGAAGCAAAGCCCGACACCGCCGGATGCAGGAGAATTTACGTGAAAAAGGCATTATTCGTAACTTCGAGGGCCAAATCGACGAATGGACATATGAACCTTTGAACGATGCCGGGATTATCGCCGAAGAAATCCGGCGGAAAAGCGGGCTTTTTTAACATTTCCTGCTTTACGGTCAGCCACCGACCTTTTAGAAAGTCTTATGTCCAAAAATATAGAAACCAAAGTCCTTATTATCGGGTCCGGTCCTGCCGGCTATACTGCCGCTATTTATGCCGCCCGCGCTAATCTTAAACCTGTTCTGGTACAGGGCATGGAACCCGGTGGCCAGTTGATGATCACGACCGATGTCGAGAATTTTCCGGGTTTCGCCGATATTATTCAAGGACCTTGGCTTATGGAACAAATGCGCGCGCAGGCCGAACATGTCGGCACGCAAATGATCCAGGATATGATTGTCGATGTCGATTTTTCAAAGCGCCCTTTTACTTGCAAAGGTGATAGCGGCACGACTTACATGGCCGATACTGTCATCATCTGCACAGGCGCTAAAGCACGCTGGCTCGGCCTTGAAGGTGAAACTATTTTCCGTGGCCTTGGGGTTTCAGCCTGCGCGACTTGTGACGGTTTCTTTTTCCGGGGTAAGGAAGTGGCCGTTGTTGGCGGAGGCAATTCCGCTGTTGAAGAAGCGCTTTTCCTGACGAGCTTTGCGACTAAGGTCACGCTTATTCACCGCCGCGATACATTGCGCGCGGAGAAGATCGCGCAAGACCGCCTTTTTGCGCATCCGAAAGTCGAGATCATTTGGGATCACGCTGTTGAGGAAATTCTTGGCAACCCGCAAGGCACGGATAATCCCGGCGTTACAGGACTGCGCCTGAAAAGCACCAAAACGGGACAGACCCAAGACATCAAGGTCGATGGCGTCTTTATGGCGATTGGTCACGATCCGGCGACTGATCTTTTCAAAGGCAAGCTGAAGATGGATGAGAGCGGCTACATTCTCACCGCGCCGGATTCGACGGCAACCTCCGTAAAAGGCGTTTATGCCGCCGGGGATGTTAAAGACAAAATCTATCGTCAGGCAGTGACCGCAGCAGGTACGGGCTGTATGGCGGCTCTGGAGGCCGATCGTTTTCTTCTTGCGTCAGAAACACCACAACAGCAAAGCCACGCGGCAGAATAAATAGAGGATTCCATGGATTGGGACAAATTGCGCATATTTCACATGGTCGCTGAAGCCGGGAGCTTCACGCATGCCGGTGAAACGCTGAAACTGTCGCAATCGGCCGTTTCCCGCCATATCAGCGCATTGGAAGAAACACTTGGCGTCAGCCTGTTTCACCGCCATGCCCGCGGGCTTATCCTGACCGAACAAGGTGAGTTGCTGCACAAGACATCACGCGATATTTTCGGCAAACTGGCCATGATTGAAGGCCAACTGCAAGATACAAAAGACCGCGCCGGGGGATCCATCTCCGTCACCGCCGCAGATTTCATCGGGGTATCCTGGCTCGCCCCTAAACTCAAAGAATTTCATGAGCAGTATCCCGACATACAAATCAGCTTGCTGCTTGAAGACAAAGTTTTAAACTTAGGCATGCGCGAAGCCGATGCCGCGATTCGCCTGTATAAGCCAGAGCAACAGGACCTCATTCAGCGTCACATCACCGCCATTAATTTCACTATCTGTGCCGGAAAAAAATACCAACCAAAAGGCGGTTTGCCAGAGAAACTGGAGGATTTGAAAGATCACCTGATGATCGCTTATCCGGAACAGGTCTTGCTGCCTTATCAAAATCCGAATTGGTTGCTAGAAAAAGCAGGAATTGAGATCGGCGGCAATCCTAACGTCGTTCAAATCAACTCAATCTCGGCAATTTACGAAGCAGTTCGAAACGGGTCTGGTATTGCGGTTCTGCCGAACTTCATGATCGCCAACGATCCTGAAATCGTGCCTGTACTGAAAAATGTCAAAGGCGAAAAAATAGATATGTATTTCGTTTACCCTGAAGAGCGCAAACATTCCAAGCGTATTGCCCTGTTCCGTGACTTTATCCTGAAACTGGTCGAAGAAACGTCTTTTTAAATCAAGCTTTTCAGCCACAATCGAACTGCCACGAACGGCGGATTGTTTTCCCACCTTGTGCCATGATGGGCTTTTAAAATTTCAGTCAGTTTATTTTCGAGCTTTTGATAGCGGTGTAAATCCTTACCCAAAACTGATTGTAAAAGTTTCGGATAGGCGATTGACTGAAAATCGGCGTCAGGTTGTTCAATTCTGGTTTCCTGTTCGTTGATGAAGTCCTTTAACAAGGAATGATGCGGTAAAAATTCTTGAATCGCGCCTAATACTGGTTGGCCAGTAATCAGGCCTCCCTGCTCTAAAGCATCGGTCTGATCACGCCACCATGTCAGGCGCATATAGCCTAAAGCGGGTTCTGATACAGAAGATGGAATATCTTCAATGACTTGCCTGAAGGCGCCCAAAACCCAGAGGCTTGGACGTTTGTTCGCAGGCATAAAAAGACTGATAAGGTAATGATAGTAATCGTTTTTTAGCAGGCTTTGGCGACAATATTCGAGGTCTTCAGAATTCATAAAAGATGGATTAGACTAAATAGACTAAGCTTGCAATTGTTAATATTTACATATTTCTTGACAAATGATTAATATTTTCATAATAATTACGCCATGAAGATTAATTTTGCCCAATTAGCGCTTCCCCTCGCCTTGAGCCTCGGCCTGACCGCGATTGATTCCGAGGCCGATGCTAAGTCAAAAACCAATGCCGCACAGAAAGCACCTGCTCCAAAAGCAAAGACCGAAAAATCAAAAAAAGATAAAACGAAACCTAAGACATCTGCTGCAAAATTTCATAAAGAAGCAACTGAACCGACAGCTGCGCCAGTAAAAACTAGCGATTGCACCGCCGATCAAAAGAAATTATGGAAGCCTGTGAAAGCCTTCATCAATATGCAGACGGGCGAGATTGTTGGCAGTTCAGCGACCGCAAATACGCCAGCTTTTTTCTCTTCCGTTACCAAGATAATGCCGATGTATTTAACATTAAGAGCTTTGCGTGACGGAAAGATCGAAAAAGACAAGCCTATAAAAGTTTCTCGCTTTCGATATACAAGTGTCTTCGGCAGTACAAACGGCGCTGATGAAATGCCGGGCAAAATCACGGCGGCAACACCGGATGTTTTATTGCAATATCTTGCCAAACGGTCATCCAATGACGCACCGAATACGCTCGGCATTCTTTTATCTGGCAGTCGTGAAGCATTTTATGATTTAGAAAATTCCACTGCACGAGACATCGGTATGGATATGCGCTTGAACCATTTTGAAAGCGCGACAGGGTATAATGAAAAAGGCGTTGTCGGTAAGCATAAACAGGCACCGCTTGGCATGGCACAACTCATTGCGCATGCTTACAAGGAATTCCCGAATGAGTTCCGATCTTATGGCGACAGGCAGGAAACGGTTTACGCTATCGGTAAAGATGGTAAAGAGAAAAAATTTACGGTCACAAGCAAGATTCCGGCTATTCAAAATAATACCATTGAAGGCTTGAACTTCCTTAAATCCGGAAGAACCTGTACTGGCGGCACGGCAGGTGGTGGCGTTATCACAATAGAAAATATGCCTTTTGCTTTTGCTTATGCCGGATATCCAAATTATAGGACACGCGATGCAGATATCAATAAAACAAAAATAGAAATCAGAGCTGCTATCAAGAGTGGAGAAATCAAACCTTTCGTCGAACAACTGCCTGTTCAAGTTATCGAAACAGTCAAAACCGAAATCGCGCCTCAGGAGGCTTCGATTAGTAGCGCTCCAGCTCCTGTGGATTCAGGCATTCCTACCTCAATGCTGCTTGGCCTCTTTATCATTCCGGGACTTGCTGCTATCGGGCTTACCGGCGATCATTTTCTAAACAAAGGAAAGCTGAAGCAAGGTTTTGTCAAAGCCAATCAGCCATCCGTCAATTTGCATGAGCCCCCTAACTGGCTCCCAATAGGCGGATCGCCGCTACTCTCGCGAAATCCATATTGATTAATCGGGCAAAACTTATAGGTTAGTCTCCATATAACAATAGGAGAATTTATTATGGCTTTTACCCTTCCCGAACTGCCTTACGCGTATGACGCTTTGCAGCCTTACATGTCCAAAGAAACTTTGGAATTCCACCATGATAAGCATCATAAGGCCTATGTCGATAAAGCCAATGAACTGATCAACGGTACAGGGCTTGAAGGCAAATCCCTGGAAGAGGCAATGGTGGCAGCATATAATCAAAAGAACCAGCCACTCTTCAACAACCTCGGCCAGCATTACAACCATGTCCATTTTTGGAACTGGATGAAAAAAGATGGCGGCGGCAAGAAAATCCCTGGCAGCGTCGAAGCAAAAATTCAATCAGATCTCGGCGGTTACGATAAATTCAAAACTGATTTCGTCGCTGCGGGCGTAGGCCAGTTCGGCTCCGGCTGGGCATGGCTGGCATTAGATGCCAATGGCAAGTTAGAAATCGTCAAAACACCGAACGGCGAAAATCCACTAGTTCAAGGCAAAACCCCTGTGCTCGGTGTGGATGTGTGGGAACATTCTTATTATATCGACTACCGTAATGCGCGCCCTAAATATCTGGAAGCTTTCGTCGATAACATGATCAATTGGGAATATGTCGCGGAATTATTCGACAAAGGCCCGCTAAAAATCGCGGCCTAGCTTATTAAAGCCGTCAAACCGGAAGCAAGGCCGCCGCAACCCGGCGGCCTTCTGCTGTCAGGACATTGAAGGTACGGCATGCAGCGCCCGTATCCATGATTTCCACCGAGAAACCTGCCTCTTTAAACTCAATGCGTTTTTGCGGCATTAGTAAAGCCCCTGTTTTGCCGGAGCCTATAATCAACACATCGATTTCATCTTTGAGATTTAAAAACGTGTCAGGCGATAGGTTTTCCAAAGAAGCACCGTTCCAGTCCTGAACATCGAGCGCTGTGATAATGACCGGATGTTCATAATAGACACCACTGATCTTGAATTTACCCGAAGCGTAGCTCTGGATAATTTTCTGCCCGGCTTTTAAAAGTGGCGTTACATCAGTCATCAGGCTGGAACGACTTCATCGTCGCCATCATGGCGTTTTTTATCATCAGAAAAAGGCATGTAAAGAAGAGCCGCTCCAGATACATAAATCGACGAATAAGTGCCAACAACAACACCGAACAGCATGGCAATTACAAAATCGCGGATAACGGCACCGCCAAAAAGCAACGCGACGAGAGCTAGAATGGTCGTTAATGATGTCATGAGAGTACGTGACAATGTTTGATTGACCGAAAGATTGATCAAATCCTTCATACTCATTTTCTTGAACTTACGGCGGTTTTCACGAATCCGGTCAAAGACGATGACCGTGTCATTTGTCGAATAACCCGCCACCATCAATACCGCGGCGAGCGCCGTTAAATCAAACTGCAGGCCAAGGAAAGAAAAAAGACCGACAACGGCTAACGTATCATGAATAAGACAGATGATCGACGATACGCCGTATTGCCATTCAAAACGCCACCATACATAGCCCAAAATAGCCAGGATAGTCAGGCCGAATGCCCATGCACCGCGCGCCTTCAGTTCGTCACCCACCTGTGGGCCGACGAATTCAGTGCGGCGGTAATCAACTTTCTGATCAGGAAACTCAGCGTTGATCGTGTCCTGTACTTTAGTGAGCGCTGCCTGCTGTGCAATATTGCCACCTTTTTGTTCCGGGATACGGATCATCAAATCTGTCGTCTGGCCAAACTCTTGAATGGAAATTTGCCCCAGATCCAGATTATCCAGTTCACCGCGCATTTTTGCAAGATCAGGCGTTTCCAGCACGCGGACTTCCATCATGACGCCACCCGTAAAATCAATCCCGTAATTCAGGCCTTTTACTGCAAATAAAGCCAGTGAGCCGATAATCATAACGATCGTCACCAGGAATGCGACGTAACGTTGCCCAACGAAGTTAAAGTTTGCGCTTTCCGCGAATTTAAAAATTCTCATCTTTTCGTACTCACATAATCGGGATTGTTTTGGCTTTGGTTTTCTTCAGCCAGATTAACAGCATCATGCGGGTCAGCATGATCGCAGAGAAAAGAGAGGTCAGAATACCGATCGTCAGCGTCACGGCAAAACCTTTAATCGGCCCGGTTCCCACTGCATACAGAATAGCCCCGGAAATAAGCGCGGTCAGGTTTGAATCTATAATCGACGACATTGCTTTCTGGTAACCTGTATCAATAGCCGACATAACCGAACGCCCTGCCCTGATTTCTTCTTTCATGCGTTCAAAAATAAGCACATTGGCATCAACGGCCTGACCGATCGTCAGCACAAGCCCCGCGATACCAGGCAAGGTAAGCGTCGCGCCGATCATTGTCATGACTGTGAATGTCAGACATAGGTTAATCACAAGCGCAACAGATGCGAAAAGACCGAATAATCCGTAACAGACCAGCATCAAGGCGACGACCAGCCCGAAAGCGACAAGACTCGCGAAGGCACCTGCATTTACTGAGTCAGACCCCAGTGTCGGACCGACAGAACGCTCTTCTACGACCGTCAGCGTCGTCGGCAAAGCGCCTGCTCTCAAAAGAAGCGCCAGATCGCTGGCTTCCTGAACTGAGAAACTGCCGGAAATAATAGCCTGACCACCGCAGATGGCAGAATTAATATTTGGCGCGGTGATCACTTCACCATCGAGCACAACAGCAAATGGCTTGTTCACGTTCTGGGTTGTGACATCACAAAAACGACGGGAGCCAATAGCGTTCAATTTGAAACTGACAACAGGCGCACCTTCCTGAAAGCTCGGCTGTGCCTGCACCAGCATATCCCCACTCATAATCACACGGCGCTTGATGGATATTTTTTGGGCTGGCTCGTCATGCATCGGTAAAAGACGCGCATCGACACCGCTGCCGTCGAGATCGACCAGATGGAAAGTCAGCTTCGCGGTGCGGCCCATCAATTCCTTGATCCGCTCCGGATTTTCAACTCCCGGCAACTGCACAAGAATACGTGTGTCGCCCTGACGCTGGATAATCGGCTCGCGGGTTCCTGTTTCATTAACGCGGCGCTCGACGATTTCAATCGATTGCGCCAGCGTTTGCGTACGGATAGTTTTCAGGGCGCGCTCGTCATAGACCGCCTGTAATACGGAGCCATCTCTGGATACAACGAAAGTGTCATCGATGCGGCGCAGTTCCTTTTCTGCTGCAATCATGTCAGCCTGTGGCTTCAGCTCAAGCTTGATACCGTTCTGAATGGTCGAAACATTACTGAATTCAATTTTCTGCTTGCGTAGTTCTGTCCGCAGGGCCGTCGCTGCGTCTTCGGTCTTTTGTTTGATAACGCTGTCTATATCGGCCTCAAGCAGAAGATGCGATCCGCCCCGCAGATCAAGCCCAAGACTAACCGAGCGCGAAGGCACCCAGGCCGGCGCATTGGCGGCAAGCCAGTCTTTGGTTTTTTGATCAAGAAAACTTGGTACGGTGTATAGAATGGACAGAATGCTGACCAGAACGATCAGCACCATTTTCCAGCGGGCGATATGAATCATTTTTTATCTGTTTTCTTATCTGTCTTTTTAGATTCAGTTTCATATTTTCCCATGACGGAAGAACGAAGCACTGTCATCTTTATATTATTGCCAAAATCAACGATGACTTCTTTTTCCGATGACATGGAGTCGATCTTGCCGATGGCACCGCCTTGGGTGACAACCGTATCCCCAACGCCAAGCTTACCCAGCATATCGGAATGCTCCTTGTACCGCTTCTGCTGTGGACGGATCAAAAGGAAATAAAACAGGATGACCAGAACGACCGTAAACATGATCGTTTGAGGAAAGGCTGCGCCGGGAGTAGCCGCTGCAGCAGGAACAGCCGCTGTTGTTGCCTCAGTTGCCGTTTCCGACGCTGCAAAAGCAGATTTAATAAACATTAGGTCGATCCCTTAAGTGATGTTGAGATGGGACTATATATCCTCTCTTATCTCTTAAAAACAAGGGAGAGAGCTCGCCCTTTATTATTTATCCTATGAAAACTGGGTCTATTTATCGGAAATGAAATCTATGCTTATATATTAGGGATGAGATTGATCCTTACTGCCACTGTAATATTGTTTTTAGCCTTATCTGCAACGAATGCAGAGGCCGAGATTGCCGTTCGGCTTTACAGAGCCGATGCAACAGCACAAGAGGGTTTTACAGAAGTATATAAATGGCGCATGGGCGAGTCCGATGAATGGCGCCGCTTCCAGTACCTCACTGAAACTATGAAAAAAGGCGACAAAGAAACTATAAGTCCTTTCTTAAATAAGCCCGATGAGTTGCTTGTCCTCAGCATCAAAGATCCAAACGGACTTACTGGAAAGGATTATTATCTTTCAAAGAACGGAATCCTCATTTCAACCATTCTGGCCCGCCATAAATACTATGAAGATGCGAAACTTTTTTATAAGCTTCTAAAGGAAGAAGTCACCAATCAATCAAGCTTTGAGAAATTTCCCGGAGAAATTTATCCGACAGATTCCAAAGGCATTGTCGCGCGTTACTGGATTAACCAAAACCTGCCTAATCCATCATGGTTGATCGACAAACAGGAAAATGTAAATCTTTACGATTCATTCATGCGGAAACTTCCTATCATACATACCGAACAGTCCATGTATCTGAATTCCTTTGAACTGAAAGGTAATTTTATCCTGATACTCAACTATCCGGAAGCGCCGGGAAAATTCGCAACCATCGGGCCGAGCGGCGTCAGGATATCGACTATTGATAATGAAGGTCGTTATCTTATCGACGATAAATCCTATTATGATTATTTCTATACTCTAACCAAAGAGAATATGAGAATGAAATTCGATGTGCAGCGCAAAGACCGAGAACTGGAACAACGAGGAAATTTCTAGCCTTCTAGATTAAGCCGGCAGGGTTGATTGCTTTTTTGCCCTTGCGAATTTCAAAATGAAGCTGCGGCTTATCTACAAATCCCGTGGACCCGACCGTGCCGATGGCCTGCCCTCTTTGAACGACATCGCCCTTTTTGACCAAAGATTTTCCTAGGTGAGCATAAGCCGTCATATATTGATCTTTATGGCGAAGCAGGATCATATTGCCGTAGCCTTTGATCTCATCCCCGACATAAACGACCTTTCCGTTTTCGGCTGCACTGACCGAAACGCCTTTAACGGCGGCAATATTGATACCGTCATTATGCTGCCCGTCAGCCTTGTCGCCGAAATTGGAAATAACCCTGCCATTGACCGGCTGCAGGAATTTTCCAGCCCTTGGCGGAACCGGTAAATCTTTTACTGCGCTGACTGTTTGCGCTCTCGAAGCTGCAGGAGCTTGCAACGTCGCTGTGTTCATAGGTTGCGGGGGCATTGCTTCAGACGGCGCGACCGTCGGCGGCAGAGTAGATGGCAACGACACAGATTCTATTTTTGCCGGAATGACCGGTGCGGATGTAACAGTATCAACCGGCATTGAGATATCGTCAGGCGCATCATAGCTGCTAGGGATTTTTAGCAGTTGGCCCTGCTGTAATTTATACGGCGGCGAAAGCTTATTGAGCGATGCAAGCTCTGTCTGCGTCGTATTAAAAAGGCGTGAAACATTATAAAGACTATCCGTGCTCCGCGCCCGATAAGTTCTGGGAGCCGGAAGGCTTAAACGTGAACCTGTTGCCAAAGCGTATGGCGGCGATAAATGGTTGGCCTCGATAATGCCCCGTAGATCGAGATTATATTTCTGCGATATTTTCCAAACCGTATCGGTTGGCTGGACGACGTGAACGCCGAGGCTACCGACACCCGACGCCACGCCATACGTATATACAGGAGCAAGATTTTTGGATGGAGCACATGAGGCCAGTAACAAAGCCAAGTAAACTACGGCACGTTTCTTCACGAAGCAACTTCCTGTAAATCTTCACGCGTGTAGGAATTGTTTTTCGGTACATCCGGCAAAAGCGGCACGAAGCGAACAGGCAATAAATCTATCTTGGAATAGACCTCTTCACTTTCGCGCTTATAACGGCGCAGCGTCTGGTTCTGCCCCTGCCCGCCGATCGGTATAACCATTATACCGCCGATTTTAAGCTGGTCCAAAAGAGGTTTCGGAGGATCGCCCGCGGCAGCGGCAGTGACAATGATGCGATCAAAGGGCGCGGCTTCGGGCCAGCCCTTCATGCCGTCATCGCATTTATTCGTAATATTACGGAGCTTGAGTTCATCAAAATGACGATGCGCAACTTCCGCCAGAGGCTTGTGACGTTCGACTGTATAAACGCGGCGGCAGAGTTTGGAAAGGATCGCTGCCTGATAGCCACAGCCCGTGCCGATTTCCAAGACAGAATGGCGGTCATCCATCTCCAGCGCAGACGTCATATAGGCAACGACATAGGGCTGGGAAATCGTTTGACCCAGACCGATGGGAAGCGCTGTATCTTCATAGGCACGATCACCAAAAGAATACGGCACGAAATTCTCTCGTGGAATGCGCTCGATCGCGCCCAAAACTTTTGTATCGACAATCCCTGCCTGACGCAGCGTCATAATTAACCGGATCTTACGGGAGTCTGGTGCGTTCATAATTTCTTATGGCTTCGGCGGAAGGAGTTTCGTCAGGCCATTCATATAAGGTTGCAGTGCTTCAGGAATAAAAACGCCACCATCGATCGGGTCGTAATAATTTTCCATGACGGCAACCAGCGTGCGACCAACGGCAAGGCCGGAGCCGTTGAGCGTATGGACGAATTCTGTTTCTTTCGCGCCGTTCCGTTTGACACGCGCTTTCATCCGGCGGGCCTGAATATCTCCGCAATTCGAACAGCTTGAAATCTCGCGGTATTTATTTTGGGAGGGAACCCAGACTTCGATATCGTAGGTTTTACGCGCAGCAAAACCGATATCGCCAGCGCATAATGTAATAGTGCGGAATGGAAGTTCGAGTTTTTTCAGAATAGCTTCAGCACAGCCCAACATGCGCTCATGCTCGGCTTCGGATTGCTCGGGAAGAACAACGGACACCATTTCGACTTTATAGAATTGGTGCTGGCGAATGATGCCGCGTGTATCGCGCCCCGCAGAACCTGCTTCCTGCCGGAAGCACGGTGTAAAGGCCGTATAACGTTTCGGCAACATCGTTTCATCGAGGATAGAGTCTGCGACAATGTTGGTGAGCGTGACTTCTGCCGTAGGGATAAGCCAGTCACCACGTGTGGTTTTAAATTGATCGTCGGCAAATTTTGGCAATTGCGTTGTGCCGTACATCGTTTGATCATTTACCAGTAAAGGCGGCGAGCATTCTGTGTAGCCATGTTCCTGCGTATGAGTGTCAAGCATGAGTTGCGCCAAGGCCCGTTCCATGCGGGCAAGACCGTCTTTTAAAAGCACGAAGCGGGAGCCGGACATTTTTGCGGCTGTGTCAAAATCCATCATACCTAGATTTTCGCCAATATCGACATGATCCTTGATATCATTGATGAGTTTCGGCTCACCGTATTTGCGGATTTCTACGTTATCGTCTTCGCTTGTACCATCCGGCACATCATCCGCTAGCTGATTAGGAAGCGCAGATAAAATAAGCTCAAGTCCTTCCGCGGCTTGTTGTTCGGATATTTCAAGCGCCGCTACCTGTTCCTTAATACGAGCAACTTCTGCCATCAGATTATCGGCATTGCCTTTTTGGGCTTTGATCTGGCCTATCTGTTTTGACAGCTCATTTCTTTTTTGGAGAAGGACTTGCATTTCTGTCTGTAAAGCCCGGCGTTGTTCATCAAGACGCAGGATATCGACGGTCTGTGCAGATAAGCCACGACGCGCCCAGTTCTTATCAAAAGCTTCAGGATTTTCGCGAATGGCGCGCAAGTCGTGCATAGGAGGTCCTCGAGGTTTATTATTGCCGTAAGAATCTATATAAAGAGGGTCAATTATACAAGGGAGATCCCCGTATTTGCGGAGATGACAGAATTATGAATCAATGGTGGAAACCGGAGAATTTCGGGCAGAAGACAGAAAACCTGCGCACGCGCATGGTTTTGATACGCTCTGTGCGAAAATTCTTTGAGGAACGCGACTTCTGGGAAGTCGAAACCCCTATCCTGCAAGTCTGCCCGGTGATGGATACACATATCCTTGGCATCAAGGCGGATATTCGTGGGGTCGATAAGCAAATCGACCGGACGCGTTACCTTCATACCAGTCCCGAATTCGCGATGAAAAAATTACTTGTCGCCGGACTGCCAAAAATATTCCAGATCTGCCATGTCTTCCGGGATGCCGAAGCGTCGAAACGGCACAGCGTCGAATTCACTATGATCGAATGGTATCGCGCGGAAGAAAATTACAAAGTCATTATGCAGGATTGTGTCGATCTTTTACGGTTCTGTGCGAAAGAGCTTGGCATCAAGGCCTATTCCTACCGCGATAAAATATGCGACCCGTTTAGGGATTGGGAGATTATTTCGGTCGATGACGCGTTCCGGCAATATGCGGGAATAAAGCTTTCTGATTATCTGGATGACGCGGCTGGATTTAATCAGGCCATTCAGGAGATCGGCATTCGCACCGCTCCGGGCGACGCATGGGACGATCTTTTCTTTCGCGTGATGGACGCGTTGATCGAGCCGAAACTCGGCAACGGTGTCCCAACTATATTATGCGACTATCCGGTGAGCCTGGCGTCGCTCGCCAGACGGAAACCCGAAGATTCGCGATTTGCAGAACGGTTCGAGCTGTATGTCTGCGGCGTTGAAGTCGCTAATGCGTTCGGCGAACTGACCAACGCTGCTGAACAAGAAGTACGGTTTGCTGAAGAACTGGCTTTAAAAGAGCAACTCTATGGCGATAAATATCCTGTCGATCAGGATTTCCTCGATGCCCTTAAATTCGGCATGCCGGAAAGCTCAGGGATAGCTCTGGGCATAGACCGCCTCGTCATGCTAGCTGTCGGGACAGATGATATCGATCAGGTTTTATGGACAGAAAAACCATAATAGGACTTTCCATTCAGCATTCTTGAATTAAGATTATAAAATGTCCTCTCTGGAATCCGAAATCCTGAATGTTTATAAAATTTTGCAGCCCCTTCCGGCGCAGACCATTCCTGTCGTGTTCAATTCTCCGCATAGCGGCACGATCTATCCGGAGAATTATGGCTATGCATCGGCTCTGGATTTGCTGCGCCGGACGGAAGATCTGTATATTGACGATCTTTATGCGGATGTAACAAAATTAGGCGCGCCGCTTCTGACCTGCCAGTTTGCCCGGTCTTATATCGACGTCAACCGCGCCGAAGACGACATCGATCCCGATCTTTTAGATACCGACTGGCCGGAGAAGTTTGAGCCGACAATCCGCTCTGCCGCGGGACACGGCCTCGTCCATCGCTTGATCCGCGCCGGATTTCCCATTTATGACCGCCGCCTGAATGTCGCGGAAGTTCGGGACCGCATCGATCACTATTATCGCCCCTATCATCAAGCGCTTAAAAACCTGCTCGACACTACTCACTATAATTTCGGACAGGTCTGGCATATCGACTGCCATTCGATGAATTCCCTGTCATCCAAAGTCGGCTCGGCTTTTTCGATCAAGGAAGCGGATTTCGTGCTTGGCGACCGGGATGGTACAACCTGCGATCCTAAATTTACTAGGGCGATCAAAGACTTCCTGAGTGATCTTGGCTACAAGGTTAGTATTAATGACCCCTACAAAGGTGTTGAGCTTTTGAAACGGTATTCCAACCCGCAAATGGGTCGTCACGGGCTGCAAATCGAAATTAACAAATCGCTATACCTCAACGAAGAGACACAGGAAAAAGCTAAAAATTACAATAAGTTAAAGAATGACCTTTATAAACTCTGTGAGTTTATCGCAGATTGGGCCGGGGCGCAGAAGATTGCACAGGCGGCAGATTAGACCGCCTTGTTTTCCGCGCGAAGCAGGGAAAGTACGAGGTCATTGCGAACATAGCGAAGCAATCCATGCGATGGTGAAGCTGAACTAGCGTCTGGATTGCCGCGCTTCGCTCGCAATGACAGCGGTTTAGTTGAATATTTTATCCCATTGATCTTGAAGTATTTTTTGCACTTCATTTATGGATGTTTTAATGCCCAGAGATTTCAACGAGCAAACACCGTGTTCGGAGATACCGCAAGGGACGATACCGCCGAAATGGGACAGGTCGGGATCGATATTGATTGAGATGCCGTGATAGGTCACCCAGTGGCGGACGCGGACGCCGATGGCGGCGATTTTGGATTCATCTGAATCATCACCCCTCACCCACCCCTCTCTCGAGGGGAGAGGACTTTTGACCCAAATGCCTACCCGGCCTTCGCGGCGTTCTCCGGTGATACATAGCTCGGCTAAGGAATTAATGATCCATTGCTCCAGATTATGGATATATTTTTTTATGTCCGGATCAGCCCCTTGTTTCCTGAGATTGAGCATGACATAGGCGACCAACTGGCCGGGACCGTGATAAGTATATTGCCCGCCCCGACCCGTTTCAAAAACGGGAAATTTGGCATTGAGCAAATCCTGAGAATTCGCACTCGTTCCTGCCGTATAAAGCGGAGGGTGTTCGAGGAACCAGACAAGCTCATCTGCGGTGCCCTCGCGTATTGCTGCAACGCGGTTCTCCATGAAAGAAACAGCGTCCTGATACTCGACAAGATCGTCTGAAATTTTGAATTCCATTTCACTCCATTACAGGCTTGCATCCCGAAATTCAATCTGTTACGACACAGCCTTCTTCTACTACCTAACGCGGCCATGGCGGAATTGGTAGACGCGCATCGTTGAGGTCGATGTGGGGCAACCCGTGGAAGTTCGAGTCTTCTTGGCCGCACCAAGCTTTGCCCCTAAAGGGGCTACGCTTGGCACGCCAGTGCCAAAGTGGCCTTTTTAGGGACGAAGCGCAGTCCGGCATAGCCTTCAGGCGACGACGGACATATCAACTTATTTTCAGGGCTTTTGCCAGCGAACCAATTTTACATCTAAAGGGATTTAATAATGAAGGACACACTCCGCGAAGCAGCGTTAGAATACCACCTTCACCCAAAGCCCGGTAAAATTGCTATCCAAGCCACCAAGCCCATGGCCACCCAGCGCGATCTTGCGCTCGCCTATTCCCCCGGCGTTGCCATTCCCTGCCTCGAAATTGAAAAAGATCCCTTAAAATCTTACGACTACACTTCCCGCGGAAACGTTGTTGCGGTTATCTCGAACGGAACCGCCGTATTGGGCCTTGGCGATATCGGCGCCCTTGCCTCCAAGCCTGTCATGGAAGGGAAAGCCGTTCTTTTCAAAAAATTTGCGGATATCGATTCCATCGATATCGAGATCAATGAAAAAGATCCGCAGAAACTGATCGAAATTATCGCGAGCCTCGAGCCTTCATTCGGCGGCATCAATCTCGAAGACATCAAATCACCAGAATGTTTCGAGATCGAGCGCACACTTCGTGAGCGCATGAAAATTCCCGTCTTCCATGATGACCAGCACGGAACCGCGATTATTGCCGGAGCTGCGATTTACAACTGGATGCATATTACCGGCAAGGAATGGAAAGATACCAAGCTTGTCGTCAACGGTGCCGGCGCCTCGGCCATTGCCTGCATGACGATGATCCATCAACTCGGCATGCCGCTTGAAAACATTATTGCCTGTGACCGCAACGGCGTCATTTATAAAGGCCGCAACGAGGGCATGGACGCGGAAAAAGAGAAATTCGCAAACGGTGTCACCAAAGCCCGCACTTTGCCGGAAGCTTTGAAAGGTGCGCATATCTTCCTCGGCCTCTCTGCTGCAGGTGCCTTGAAACCTGAATATATGGAAGGCATGGTTGAAGAGCCTCTGGTTCTGGCCCTTGCCAACCCAACACCAGAAATCCTGCCGGAAGAAGCCTTGAAGGTTCGCCCAAAAGCCTTGATCTGCACAGGCCGCTCCGATTACCCGAACCAGGTTAACAACGTTCTTTGCTTCCCGTTTATTTTCCGTGGCGCTTTGGATGTCGGTGCCACCGCCATCAACGAAGAAATGAAAATGGCATGCGTGAAGGCAATTGCCGCCCTCGCCCGCAAGGAAGTATCCGAAGAAGTCGCTGCGATCTATCCGGATGAAGTTCTGGAGTTCGGCCCTGGCTATATGATCCCGAAACCGTTCGATCCGCGCCTGATGGTCGAGCTTCCAATGGCCGTTGCAAAAGTTGCCATGGAAACAGGCGTCGCTACCCGCCCGATCAAGGACTGGGACGCCTACCGCGCCCGATTGACACAGCATTTCTACCGCACGGAAGGCGTGATGCGCCCGGTTTTTGCCAAGGCAAAAGCCAATCCTAAAACGGTCGTTTATT
>QFOT01000204.1 GCA_003241285.1 Micavibrio aeruginosavorus | reverse complement strand
AGCACCAGCCGATCTGATGATGCCGATGATTGACCCGATTTCCGGCAAGCTGGTCGAGCAGCCGCAGGGTATCGGTTTCGGCTGGGATTACATGCCGGGTGATCTTTGGGAGCGTGGCCTAACGCCGTCCAGTCTGATGGATGAAGGCCGCGAGCTGCTCGACAATCCGCGCATGGCCGTGGCCATCGACACGCCGGAGCCGGTCTCCGATCTTGTCAAGGCTGCAAAACCGTTCAAGGCGAAACTGCTGAAGGACGGCCAGACGCCGGAAGATTATGTTCGCCAATTCCTCAAGCCCTTTGGGGCCGATATCGACCGGGCCGTGCTGTTCGAAGATAAATCCGGCACGAAGGTTCCGGTTTCCGATCTGCTCTTCAGAAATCGTCACGGTGAGCTGAAGGCGCTGAAGCGCAACCGGCATCGTGTCATGTCGATGATGGCGGAAGCGCTGCTCGATCCGGACGAAATCTGGATGGGTGTCGCCCGCAAGGTCGAAAGCGGCGACCTGGTCGTGGACCGGCGCTATATCCGCGTCGATCCGAAAACCGCCATGCAGATCGTCTTCGAGATCGGGGAGAAGACGTGGGAGGCTGTCACCAGCTTTGATTTTACCGACAAGAAGGGTGACGCGGATTTTGCGGCGCTGGAGAAACGGCGCGTCGGCAAGCTGATTTACAAGCGCCCGAAAAAATAAAAGGCCGGGAGCGATCCGGCCTTTGTGCCAGCGAACTGGCGTGACCATCGCCGGTCTCGCTCACTGACAATGACAATATAGGCCCAAATTGCGGGAAAGTCCAATGGCAGGCATCAGCTACAAAACCACGATCAACGACGCCGACATGCGCGAGAAGCTGGCGGAGTTGGTCGAGCGCATGACGAACCGCGAGGGGTTTTACAAGAATGTCGGTGAGCATCTCCTGAATTCGACCGATGAACGTTTTGACAGCGAAACCGCGCCGGACGGTTCACGCTGGAAAACGTTGTCGCTGGTGACGCGGGATCTGCGCATGCGAAAGTACGGTAATGCGCCGATCACGATCCTGCGCGCGTCCGGAGCCTTACGCGGCTCCATCAACATGGTTGCCAGCCAGAACGATGTCCGCATCGGTTCGGCACTGGTCTACGCTGCCATCCACCAGTTCGGCGGCGAAGCGGGCCGGAATCGGAAAGTGACCATCCCGGCGCGGCCCTATCTCGGTCTTTCTTCCGAAGATGAGACAGAAATTTTTGCCATTGCGGAAGAGTGGCTGGAGGTGGAATAATTTCTATAAACGGGCGAATTGGGGGCAACTGTGGGCGAAATTAATAGGAACGATTACACAACTGAACTAGGCGAGTTTTTGCTCGTTTTTAACGCCACTGAAAACCTGTTGAACGACATAGTATCTCATCTTCTGGAGCGGCTACATAAGAAGGATCGCTATCCGGAAGATATGTTCGATAGGCGTTTGTGGATATTGGAATTAATATGCGAGGCCTTCAAGCCAATGCATGCACCTGATTTCGAAAAACTGAGGGAACTAAACCGTACTAGAAACGAGCTTGCGCATGGCCATATGAGGACCAATCCCAATACGGGCGAGGTAGACATCGTGAAAGCGAAAGACTGCTCGTGGGGTAAAGGAAGAAAGATCACACCCGACAGAATTCGCATTGCCAGCTCTTTGGCCAAGGCCTGCTACAAGGATTTGGACGCAATGACGCCTTACATCTGGTTTGCGCACACTCCTCCAAAAGTGGTTTGGTAGGCAGCGTTTGGCGTCTTGAAATTTTCGCCCACAGGCGCGCATAACCCTTTCGGGTGTCCGCTCATACCGATTTTGGGTTACCCCCGCGTTAGAGACGCGTTAGAAACCGGCTGCGAGCCGGTTGCGGCCTGCCTCCCGCATTCGGGATGCGATCCGGGCTTGAAACCAATCCCGACATGGCGCATTGTCTTCCCACATGCCAAGTCCAACTGACCGGAACCGAGTTCCGG
>QFOT01000028.1 GCA_003241285.1 Micavibrio aeruginosavorus | reverse complement strand
GTAAAGCGTTTAATTGGGGTTTGTTTTTGGATACTCTAAAAGTGCATTTGTTTTGGGTTTTTAAACGGTACATAGAGTTTGTGTTGATTTTTAAGTAAGCTGTTACACGCCAAAAACAAATAAGTAAAAATTCGTATGAACGAAATACCGCCTGAAACAAAAAAATTGCTCATGGAGGTAAAAAGGCAATTTGAGCTTTTGAGACCACTCAAGAAACAAATAGAAGAAAATTTGAAAACGCTTCACGCGCCTCTAACTGAAGCCTATCGTTTCATACAGGAGAATCGCGAACCTGTTTTAGAAATAATTCAGCAATTCCGCAGAGAAGTTTTACCTTATGCTGAGCTTTTCCAGCAAATGGCAACTCATAATGCCATTGAGAAATCTCTAGAGAAAGCCGGATGGCTTCCGCATTATAGTACGCCTATTGATACGGTCCTTGGCGGCTCGGATATGGCATCAAATGACCAAGCGGGTCTCGCTTTGTCAAATCAACTGATTGATGAACTTATGGCTAGCGATACTTTAGTCATTGAAGTGCCAATGTATAATTTCAGCATTCCATCCGTGCTTAAAGCGTGGATTGACCATGTCGCCCGCCAAGGTAAAACTTTTGCTTATTCCGCAGCAGGACCTGAAGGTTTAGCAAAAGGAAAACGTGCTATTCTTGTTTTGGGAAGTGGTGGCGTATATAGCGAAGGTCCCGCAAAGACGATGGAACACACTGAAAGCTATTTAAGAATATTGCTTGGGTTCATCGGTATTACCGATGTTGAGGCTATTTATATAGAAGGCGTAGGTATGGGGCCTGATAAAGCTGCAGAGGCACTTGAAAAAGCTACGCAACGCGCGAATGCTCTTGCTTAATTAGCCTTCTTTTTCTCTGGTTTACTTTTAATAGTTGCCGTTTCTAACCATTGACACTTCTGGGCAACCAGAGGTGTCATTTGATTTTTCTTCATCCCGTTGGCAATAAGGTCAATCACGCGGTCATCTTCCATGTAACCGCTATGCGCCGTCATCGGATTGGCAAATGACGCAGCATCGAACAGATTTTTTTGTTCGGCGATATTTAGGCTGACATTCGTGACGGCGGGGCAGATACGGCTGTCAATTTGGCTTGTCGTAAAGTCCAGAGGCACGGGGTATGACAGGATATCGTTCGGATCGCTGAAGGCAACAATTCCCATTCTGCGCATGACACGCTTTTCGGCCATTGTGCCATTCGCGGCGCAGTATGTTTTTTCTTCGTTCGATACTTCCGGTGTATCGCGTCCCATTTGCAGCAGGGGAAGCTGGTTTGCCATCATAAAGACGGTGAAGTCTTTCTTGCTGACATCTTTTCTGATTTTGTCTTGTATGTCTTTCTTAGTCGGATTGCTGTTGTCAGCCGTGATATTCCCAAAATTTTGTATCGTATCAATCGTAATCCGGCTTCCCAGGCTGTGTGTTATGAAGAAATGGTCGTCTGCGGACAGATTGGAGAAGGTTGAACCTTCCCATTTCTCACATTCATGGACCCCTTTATCCGGAAGATTTTCCCAGTTGTTGCTGAGCATCCAGCAAACAGATTCCTTGACGGATGCTGTGATCCGGTTATAGCCGTTGCCATTATAGATCAAAAGGTCTGGAACCGTGGCGTTCATAAAGCTTTTCAACGTGCCGTTGATGCTCGCGCGCGGCAATCCTTCATTGTTGGCGGAGTCTGCCGCCAACTGTTGCTTCTGAGGTTCCGATATCGGTGACCATGTCAACTCGTAGAACAAAAGTTCCTGTGTATGATCGGCGTTCGTGTGCCGCGTTATACGCAATGTGCCGAGCGTATGAGGATCGCCGTCTTTCCATTGAATCTGCGCACTGTCCAATTCTATGTTTTTTACTTCAGAGTCTGTTATTGTAAGGTTTAGCTTGTCATACAATTTTTTTTGCAGGCCGCTGGAATATCCGGGTAAATGGCTACTGATCCCATGCACCATAAGGACTTTGGTGATTTTGGGCGACGAGCTGCTTTGCTGGTTCAGACTTTGCTGAATACCATCAAACTCCGGCCCTTCGATTTCACATTGGCGGGTGTCTTGTTGTGGGCCTCCATCGATAACAGCTTCGGTAATCCCCTTCGCAATACTGGAACAGCCCGTCAGGATGATCAGGCATGCGGACCCCATGAGCAGGGGGAGACGTTTCAGGTTTATGGGGCGCATTTGTTTTATTTCGCTTTCGGGGCTCTGATTTCGTGTGAAAAGTTTTCACGCGCGGAGGCTTGTGCGCGTTGAGTGATGGATGATTGGTTGGTTATCTCACGCAAAGATAACTCATGACCAAATCCGCCAATATCGTAAATATAAGAAGGCAGTCGACCTGATACCAGTATCCGGTAATCCAGTGGCAGGGATGGCACAATCAGCCGTATCATATCGAACACAACGGTCGTACAATTCGCCGTGATCGTATTGTAGAATGACGGGGTTTCTGCCAGTTCATTGCCGCGTTGCATGTAAGAAAGGAAAAGCGATTTTCGCTGTTCCGGCGTCAAATTAACGCGATATCGGGACACATCTTCATGACGAATATTGGTGCGCGTATGGATAATATCCCCCTCATCGGCGGCAATCAGCGCAACCTCATATTGCTTGAAGAAGCCTGCCACTTCAGAAAAAGACTCGTCGTGCTCTTTTCTAATTTCGACGGAGAACGTAACATAATCGCCATTGGAAAATCCAAAGCTGATCAGCGTGTGAGCGATGTCCAGGTTCCCCCATGTTGATAGAAACAGATCCACGGAGTTCAAAGTGGATAGGTCATATTCGCGTGTTTCCCATCTTGCGTCATATTCATCCAATCCGCGCCATTCGAAATTACGCACATTATACAGGGTTATCTGATCGCCGCTAACGCGTCCTGTTACTGTGTGGGCGACATCATCCGCCCACACGCGATTATTGGATGGCGCTATATTCATCCACCATGCGACAAAGGCTATGCTTATTGTTGTGAAGACGGTGAGGGATATTCTCCTGTAGCGAGAGAACAGGGTCACCAGTGTTATCAAAACATACACGAACCATAGGGCACAGAAGGTGAACTTTAGGCTGTTAGAGACAGGGAGTTCATACCAGAAGGCTATACCGAAATACATAGACACAAGGATGACAACAGCGCCGCTAAGCGCCGTTGTCAGGATTTGCAGTTTATTAGTGATGGCTTGTAACCGTCGCATAAAAATCTATTTATTTTTTTGCTCTTTTATCGCAGCATGCACATTGTCGTTAATAGTGCTCAAGGCTTCAGAAAAGAAAGAATTGCCGAATTCTATTTGATTCTGCACGAGGTTTGTCATCAACTCATATTGCTTCTTCTGCAACGCCATGCCGTTTTTTAAAAAGTTTGAAACGAGGCTACTCTGATGTTCTTGTATTTTTTTAAATTCTTCCTGTGCATTTTCAAAATTGCCTAGAAAGGGGTTTCGTTTGTTCATTGCTATTCTCCTTATGTTTTTTGTTTAGAAATACTCAGTTTTACTGCATATAAAGTCCGCCATTCACCGAGAGGGTTTCTCCAGTGATAAAGGCGGATTGGTCGTCGGCCAAAAATAGAATGGCGCGGGCGATTTCTTCGGGGTGTGCCAACCGCCCAACTGGAACCCTATCAATAATCTTTTTCAGGACATCTTCAGGAATGCTTTCCATCATGGCTGTTTGGACATAGCCCGGAGCAATTACATTTACTGTGATGCCACTGCGAGCCGTTTCCAGTGCAAGAGATTTTGTAAACCCTATAATGCCTGCTTTGGCTGCTGCGTAATTTGTTTGCCCAAACTGTCCGGCTAGCCCATTGACCGAACTTATACTGATAATTCGGCCAAATCCTCTCTCCTTCATCGGCGAAACAACTGCGCGTGACATATTGAAGCAAGAGTTAAGATTGGTTGTAATAACGTCTGTCCAGTCTTCAATGGACATTTTATGAATTGTTTTATCACGAAGAATGCCAGCATTATTCACGAGAATATCAATCGGTCCTAATTCGTTCTCGATTTTATGAACCCCATCCAAGCATGACTGAGCATCGCGAACATCCCATTTATATGCAGGAATATTCGTTTCCTTGGTGAAGGCTGTAGCCTGTTCGTCGTTACGGTTATAATTTACAGCGACTTGATAGCCGGCGTTCTTAAGGGCGGTTGCTGTAGCGGCGCCAATTCCAGTGGTCGCGCCAGTGATAAGTGCTATACGTGACAAAATAAACTCCTTTTCTTTTTTTGTTAACCTTGTCGTTCCAGAAAACTGCGGAACCTTATTGTGCTAAAAACAAACAGGATAAGGCCCACAACCGTCACCATCAGCATTTGGGGCCATACGATGGAGAACCCGGCTTCGCGGAACAAGATGCCTTGCGCCAGTTTGATATAATTGGTCGATGGCACAACACTCATAATTTTTTGTAAAATTTCAGGCATGCTTTCAAGCGGTGTGTACCCCCCAGACAGAAGGTTCATCGGCAAGACGATCAGAATAAACAAAAGGCCCATCTGCGGCATGGAGCGTGAGATTGTACCAAGGAAGAGACCAAGACCCGTTGTAAAAAAGAGATAGAGGCCAGAGGCAAGCAGAAACAACGTGATTGATCCGTTAATCTCAACACCGATCCATTGACGGATGACAAGCTGGATGCACAAGAACGTGGCGACAAGGATCACAACGCCATTGGCGATAACTTTTGATAAAACGATTTCGAGCGCCGTAATGGGCATAACAAGAAGATGTTCGATCGTGCCACGCTCGCGCTCGCGGATCAGCGCCGCGCCGGTGAGCAAAATGGCCAGCATCGTGATGTTCTGGATCATCGACGTCACAGCCGTAAACCATGTTGTATCGCGCCCTTGGTTAAAGGAATAACGGACGATCAGGTCGATTGTGGGCTGGATACCGTTTTGTGCATTGAAATAGCTGGCCAGCTCTTTTTGAATGATTGTATTGATATAGCCAGAGCCGATTTGCGCTTGCCCGATGATGGTCGCATCAATCAAAAGCTGGGCCGTGACTTTTTTTCCCGCACGAATATCGGCCTCCATGCGGGAGGGAAAATGCAGAACGAAGCTGTATTTCGCTGATTCAAGCCCTTTTTCTGCCTGCTGTTCGGTGACTTCTTCGACGTTTTTGAAATAAGGCGGGATCAGTGAATCTTTCAGCCTCAGCGAAAGCGGAGAGTGATCTTCGTCGATAATACCGATAGAGGCACGTTTGAGGTCTGTTGAGGTTCCCGTCGCCTGTGAATACAGCAGGAAGGTGAACGAAAACACGATGAAGAACATCATAACCGTATCATGAAACAGCGATTGCCATTCTTTGCGGCAAAGATGCGCAACGGTAGGTATGGAGGGGAAGCGAAAATTCATTATGTTTCCTGTTTGCGCAAAAGAAAGACGTTCACAAAGAGCAATGCTGGAGTGAATATGGCAAGAGATGTCAGGAAAGGTTGCAGCGCTATAAAATCAAGTCCTTTTGTGAAGGTGCCGACGCTGATTTTCATGAAATAGCCGGTTGGATAAAATGTGCCGATCCAGCGCGCGCCCCCTTCAAGGGTGTTAACCGGCTGCAACAAGCCTGAAAATTGTGAGGCGGGAACCATGGTGGTAATGGCAGCACCAAACAGCGCTGCGATTTGCGATTTCGTGAACGAAGAAATAAGCAGGCCAAGTCCGGTGGTTGCTGAAACATATAAGGTAGCACCCAGAATAAGGCCTATCAGGCTGCCCTTAATCGAAAGCTGAAACACCAGCAGGGCCATCACGAGCATGATGGTAAAGCTTATCATGGCGAACAAAACATAGGGGATCTGCTTGCCTAGAATAAATTCAAGCCTTGTCACAGGGGTGACATACATATTGGCGATAGAGCCCATTTCCTTTTCCCGCACAACGGCGAGCGCGGACAGGATAGCCGGAATAAACACAAGGAGGAGGGAGATGACGGCGGGCACCATCGCGTTGACGCTTTCGAATGACTGGTTGTAGAGGTAGCGCATCTCAACGGTCAGCGGGGCTTGGGCCATTTCACCGCGATCCCGAAGGAAACGTGCATGAATGCCTTGCAGATAGCCGCCGATCGTTTCGCCGCGGAACGGCATGGAGCCATCCACCCATGCGGCAATTTCGGTGGGCTGTCCGCTATGCAGGTCTTTGCCAAAGTCGGGAGGTATCTGCAAAGCCATCGAAATACTGCCGCTTTGCATACGATGTGTCAGCTCCGCATCGCTTGTGATCTGCGGCTGCGTCAGGAAATAGGGGGAGCCTTCAAGTTCTTGAATATAAGCGCGGCTGTCCGCTGTCTTGTCGAGGTCAAGTGCCGCAAAGCGCAAGGAGTTTACATCCATCGTGATGCCATAGCCAAAGACCAGCATCAAAAGAGATGTGCCCAGAGTTGCAATGCTTAGGCGAATAGGATCGCGCATCATTTCCATGACTTCACGCCGCATATAGGCGTTCATGCGTTTTGCTGAAAAAAGTTTAGAGAAAAATCCTTGTTCTTTTCTTTGGGCGTGATCGGGTGCTCCGGATGTGAATTGTTTTTTTTCTTCGGGCTGTGCGGCCGCATCTTTGTTTTTCTCTGCAACGGCATCTTCGAGATAGGACACGAAGGCTTCGTCCAGCGTCGTCGATCCTTTTTTGCGGCGCAAA
This sequence comes from Micavibrio aeruginosavorus, assembly GCA_003241285.1. GTDB lineage: Bacteria > Pseudomonadota > Alphaproteobacteria > Micavibrionales > Micavibrionaceae > Micavibrio_B > Micavibrio_B aeruginosavorus_A. The sequence goes on along the minus strand of QFOT01000028.1, from coordinate 11,294 downwards.
TCATCAGGAATACCTGTGGTCAGAACTTTTCCTGCGTGCATTAAGGAAATGCGGTCACAGCGTTCCGCCTCATTCATGAAGTGCGTGGAGATAAAGATGGTGACTTCATCTTTGCGGGAAAGCTCGATCAGAAGCGCCCAGAAATTATCCCGCGCCACCGGATCAACGCCGGAGGTCGGTTCATCAAGGATCAAAATTTCGGGTTCATGAATGACCGCAACAGCAAGGGACAAACGCTGGCGCACGCCAAGCGGCAGATCGCCGGAAGGTGAATCCTTATATTTTAAAAGATCAAAGCGGTCATACAGCCAAGCGATGCGTTTATCGGCGTGCTCCCCGGAAAGGTTGAACAGGCGCGCGTGCAGCGTGATGTTTTGATCGACGGTCAGTTCGCCATAGAGCGAGAAATTCTGCGACATGTAACCGATCCGTTTGCGGTTTTCCATGTCTCCGGGAACAAGTGTCGTTCCAAAGAGTGATGATGTGCCTTCGCTGACCGGAAGCAGGCCTGTCAGCATTTTCATGGTGGTTGTCTTGCCGCAGCCGTTGGAGCCGAGGAACCCGAAGATTTCGCCTTTTGGGATTTCAAAGCTGACATGATCGACCGCCGTAAAACTGCCAAAGCGGCGTGTTAAATCTTTGGCAGAAATTGCGATGGTTTTTTCGGAAAGATCGCGCAGGTGGATTTCGGGGATTTCGTGACCGCTGCGCTTTTCTTCGGGCAGGAAGGAGATGAAGGCGCGTTCCAGCGTGCTTTCGCCGCTTTTCGTTCGCAATTCTTCGGGCGTGCCTGTGGCGATAATCTTTCCGTCATTCATCATCACAACGAAGTCAAAATCATCGGCTTCTTCCATATAGGATGTTGCGACGATGACGGTCAGGCCTTTTTGTTCGGCGCGAATATCGTCGATCAATGTCCAGAATTGTTTGCGGGATAAGGGATCAACACCGGTGGTCGGCTCGTCTAGAATAAGCAGTTCCGGATCATGAATGAGGGAACAGCACAGACCCAGTTTTTGTTTCATCCCGCCGGAAAGCTTGCCTGCAGGACGATCGAGGAACGGCTTAAGTCCCGTTGCCGCTGTCAGCATATCAATGCGGCGGTCGCGTTCTTTTTTCTCGTGGCCGTAGAGGCGCCCAAAAAATTCGAGATTTTCGCGGATGCTTAATTCCGGATACAGGTTCTTTCCCAATCCTTGGGGCATATAGGCGGCGCGTTGTTGCAATTCACCGAGAACATATTTTTTGCGGACGTCGCCATCAAAGATGGAAAGATCGCCGCCTTGCAGTTTTTTTGCGCCGGAGAACAACCCGAGAAGTGTGGACTTTCCAACACCGTCAGGCCCGATAACGGCAACGCTCTGTCCCTGCGGTATTTGCAGGCTAACATCATCCAGCCCAACTACCCTACCGTATCTATGGGTTATATGATCTGCGCGAATTAACATGGGGGTTATTTGCTCTTAACATCTTTCATCAGGGCGGCGTCACCTTTCAGGCGATCGGGCCAATCCTGTTTCTTGTCGGTTTTGATATAGGCCATGCCGGGCAATCCGGTTTTGACTTGGTCGATATATTTGGCGAGCAGCTCGGGCGGGATTTTGACTTTGACGCGGAAGGTCAGTTTTTCGCGTTCCGTGCGTGTTTCTACCTGACGCGGTGTGAATTGTGCTTCGGGGGAAATGTAAGAAATATACGCGGGGATTGCCAGGTCAGGCATCGCATCCAGAACAATGCGGCTTTCTTCACCCAGACGCAATTTCCCTACAGTTTCCGTGGTCAGGAAAATGGTCATATATACATCGGTCAGGTCGAGCAGCGTTACGGCTTTTCCACCTGCGCTCATGACTTCGCCGGGTTCTACCAGTTTGTAAAGGACGCGGCCTGCTTTTGAAGCCGTCAGATGTTGGTCTTTCAACAGGTCTTCGATGCGAGAGACTTCGGATTGCGCGACATCAATGGCTTCCGTTGCGCTTGCAAGGTTTTGTTTTGCAGCGGCAAGTTGTGCCTCAGCGGATTGTTTGGCATTGAAAGCTTGATCGCGGCGACTTTCCGATACAGCTTTTTCTCGAGCCAGCTCGTCGGCACGCGAGAATTCTTTACTGGCGAGCGTGAGAGCTGATTCCGCTTGCGCAACCGATGAGGCTGCCGCATCTTTTTGCTGAATTGTTGCGCGAACATTGGCCTTTGCCCCCGCAAGAGAAGCCGCCAGATCGTTTAAATCAAGTTCAGCCACTACGTCCCCGGCTTCAACCATCTGTCCTTCTTCGACAGGAACAGAGAGTACACGGCCTCCGTGACGTGTCGCGATATCAATGCTTTGGGCTTCTATACGTCCGTTGCCATAGGCGACGCCTTCCAGATCATTGGTTCTTGCTATAGAATAATAATAGCCTCCTGCCGCTATTGATAGAATGGCCAGCGCAAGAAGTATAAGTTTATAATTCTTTTTCATTATGATATTCCTTGTTATTCGGGCGAGGGGCATGAGATAGGGAAGAAAAACAGGTCAAAATAGTCATTTATGTTTTTCTCAAGATTTGTTTGACCGGGATATTTAAAATACTCGGTTAGCATTCCTGTTACATATAGCATCAACGCATCAGCCATGATTTCCGGATTTTTTGCCAGCTTGATTCCTGATTTTTCCATTCTTGAAAAAAACACTTTATAGATATTCCTTACTTCATCGTGGTAGTGGATGGATTGTTCGATGAGGTAGGCGAATTCCTCCGTATATTCACATTTTACAAATGCAATGGATAGGCGCTTTTTAAGTTCAGCGCTGTTAATGATATCCGTTATAACTTGAACGTGGGCTTTTTGAAGCTGTTCAAAACTTGGTATCGGATCTCTTGATATCGTTTCACGAAAAATATCCAGCAAGGGCAGGACGGCACTATCGATTATATGTTCTAAAAGCATCCTCTTATTTTTAAAATGCCCGTAAATTGCTCCGCGCGTCACGTTTGCCCTGTCGGCAATTTGTTCAAGCGTTGTAAGGGCAGCCCCTTTTTCAAAAAAAATATCTTCCGCCGCCTCCAGAATTTTTTGTCTGGTTGCGAGCCCTTGCTCTTTTTTTCTGTGCATTGTCATAGGCACGGGTACGTTTCCTTGTATTACATGAGCTCTTGTATTTGTTCATACATGAATGTATATATAAATTCATAAATGATTTGAGTAGTTTGTCAATATAAAGGAATCTTCAGTGATGATGCACAAATCCGGATTTTTTATGGCCTCAGCGGCTACTCTTTGCTTCATTCTTGCGTCCTGCTCACTGGCACCTGATATGCGCAAACCCAGTACTCCGCTTCCCGAAAACTGGCAATTGTCTGGCCAAAATAGCCAGGAGCAGAGCGGCACATGGTGGGATGCTTATAATGATGAGAAGCTGAATGCACTGATTGCCGAGGCACTTGCTTACAACAGCGATATCCAACTTGCGTCGGCGCGCGTGGAAGAGGCTAGGGCCATTGCTGGTAGTGCGCGTGCCAATAGAATGCCGAATGTTACAGCTGGCGGTGCGGCGTCTCGTGGCGATGTTAATCTGGATGGTCTCCCATCTTCTGGCGCGACAGATGGCTTTGCGGTAGGCGGCTTACTTTCATATGAAATAGATTTGTGGGGGCGTCTGGCGAATGCTGATAAGGCGGCCCGTGAGCAATTGCTAGCCGAAGAGGCGAGTGCGCGTGCGGTTGTCTTAGGTGTTTCCGCCGAAACAGCTTCGAATTATTTTGCTACAGGCGCGCTGAACGAGCAAATTGCGATCACGCAGAAAACCATAAAAACCCGCAAAGGGGCTTATGATCTGGAAAAAAAACGTTTAGATCGCGGTGATGTAGACTCTTTAATAGTGCGGCAGGCTGAGGCCGAGTTGACATCCGCTCAGGCGCGCCTTCCTGCTTTGGAGCAGCAAAGGGAACTTAGATTGTCATCCCTTTCTGTTCTGCTGGGTAAAACACCTAAGCAAATCATGGAGTCTGAGGTCTTTGCAGGGGCTAATAAAACAATTCTTCCTGATCTTCCATCCCTGCCGCAAGCGGAAGCAGGTGATGTGATTGCGGCCCGGCCCGATATTATCGCGGCGGAGCATAGGTTGACGGCAGCGAATGCCAATATAGGTGTTGCAAAAGCGGCTTATTTGCCGCGCTTGTCCGTGTCTGGTCTTCTGGGTGTTGCGACGGGCGATTGGGATGCTCTGTTCGATGGCGGATCAAAGAGCTGGAACATGGGCGCGAATGCCACGGTTCCTCTTCTGGATTTTGGCCGCGCAAGGGCCCAGGTCGATGCGGCTTCGGCACGGGAAAAGCAGGCCTATATAGGCTATGAAAAAACGGTGCGTGTTGCATTTCGTGAAATCAAGGATGCCCTTGTGACGCGTGAGAAAACGGTAGAAAAATCCACCATTCTGGATAAGCGAGTGGCTGTTTTACGTGAATCAGCGTCGCTTGCGCGCAAGCGTTTCGATGCGGGTTATTCTGGTTATATTGATGTTCTGGATGCGGAGCGCAGCCTGTTTGATTCTGAAATTGCCAAGATTGAGGCTAAACAACAAAAGCTCCAGTCTAGTATTGATCTAAGCAAAGCTTTGGGCGGGGGTATATAAATTGGCATGGGTCGTGAGAATTATGTTGTTTCTGGGCGGTGTAATCGCCAGCTGGTTTGTTGCGCCAGATGCAAATAAATTTCATTTTATAAGTTTTGTTGCAGCGATGCTTCTTTTTGTCGTGTTTGTTGCGCTTGCGGCGTTCTGGCCTGTGATTTGGGCGCGTATAAAGATCATGTTGAATGTAAATCGTCCTTCATAAGGGGTTAGAAGTAGCCATGGAAAAAGAAACCACTCACTCTTTTGTTCAGATCGCCGACGAGGTGGATCGTCTTTTTCAGGCGAAGCTGTCGCGTTCTACATATGGCTTATCACCGGCGGGGCTGGTAGAAATTTATGCTTCGTGGTTGGCGCATCTTGCCTTGTGCCCGGGCCGAATGGTGTCGCTGGCCACTTTCCCTTTCCATCATTTCAAGACGATGGCCGAACACGCCATCAATGCAAACCCCGAAGCCATAAAGCCCGATCCGCGGTTTAAAGCGGAAGACTGGTCAAACTTTCCCTGGAACAACTATGTAGAGACGTTCCATGCTTTCGAGGAATTCTGGGATCTGGCAACCAAGAACATACCGGGGCTTTCCCCGCAAACCGAACGGGCTGCATCTTTTGCTGCGCGTCAGATGCTGGATTCCATTTCGCCCGCCAATTTCATGGCGACCAACCCGGAATTACTGTTTGAGACGATAAGCCGCTGCGGAGAGAATTTGCGAGATGGCGCCATGAATGCGCTCGAAGACATTACGCGTAATATGTCCGGGCAACAGGCGGCGGGGATGGAGGATTTCACGGTTGGAGAAAACCTTGCGACCGCGCCGGGTAAGGTTGTTTTCCGCAATGATTTGATTGAACTTATTCAATATGACCCTGTGACTAAGGATGTCAGCAAAGAGCCTGTTTTGATCCTGCCGGCCTGGATCATGAAATATTATATTCTTGATCTGTCGCCTGAGAATTCAATGATAAAATGGCTGGTAGAGCAGGGGCATACGGTCTTTATTGTGTCGTGGAAAAATCCCACGGCGGACGATCGTAACCTGGGCATGGATGATTATGTTCAGGATGGCGCATTGGCGGCGATTGATGCTGTGTCATCAATTTGCGATGGCGCGGCCATTCATCTTGCGGGGTATTGCCTTGGAGGAACGCTGGCCATGATTACGGCGGCGCTAATGGCGCATGACGGTGATGATCGCCTGAAAACACTGACGCTTCTGGCGGCCCAAGGTGATTTTACCGAAGCCGGTGAGATGATGGTGTTCGTAACGCCCAGTGAAGTTTCTTATCTGGATAACATGATGTGGGCGCAGGGCTATCTTGACACCAAACAGATGGCGGGCGCGTTCCAGATGCTGCGATCCTATGACATGATCTGGTCACGATTGGTCAAGGACTACCTCTTTGGTCAGCGTTCCAGACCGTTTGATATCATGGCATGGAATGCGGACGCCACGCGCATGCCGTATAAAATGCACAGCGAGTATCTGAAGCGTCTTTATCTGAACAATGAGTTTTCCAACGGGCATTATACGGTCCTTGGCAAAACTGTTGCGCCGGAAAACATAAATCTGCCTATTTTTGCCGTTGGTACGGAAAAAGATCACGTTGCGCCATGGAAATCCGTTTACAAAATACATCTTATGGCGAGCGGGGATGTTACCTTTGTCTTAACCGTTGGCGGCCATAATGCAGGCATTGTCAGTGAGCCCGGGCATGAGCGCCGCAGCTTTAAAATCGCGCACAAAAAATCGGGAGAAGCGTACCAGTCCCCCGATCAATGGGAAGAGAGCGCTGCTATGAAGGATGGTTCGTGGTGGACTGCATGGGGCCAATGGCTGGGGGATCAGAGTTCAAAGACAAAAATCGCTGCGCCCAAAAAGGCCGGTAACGTAACATACAAAGTGATAGGCGATGCGCCGGGGGCGTATGTCAAATCCAAATGAGGAATTCCATGAACAACGATATGCTTGAAAATGTGACGTTCGATGAGTTGAGGATCGGGCAGTCTGCGGAACTTGTCCGGACGCTAACGCAAAAAGACATTGATTTGTTTGCGGCGGTGTCGGGCGATGTAAACCCTGCGCATATGAATCCGGATTATGCGGAACATAGTCTTTTTCAGGGTGTCATTGGTCACGGCATGTGGTCGGGCGGTCTTATTTCCACGGTGCTGGGCACGATGTTGCCGGGGCCGGGTACGATTTATCTGGGACAGGAGATGCGGTTTGAAAAGCCTGTCAGAATTGGCGACCACATTACGGTGCGTTTGACCGTAAAATCAAAGCGTGAAGATAAACCCATCGTGACGCTGGATTGCGTATGTCTGAACGATGTGGGTGAAAAAATTCTGGAGGGGACGTCAACGGTTCTGGCGCCGACGAAAAAGATACGCGTTGAAAAATCCGATGTGCCATCGGCTGTGGTTCTTCCGAAGGATCATTACAGGGATGTGATGAAGGCCTCGCGCACCCTTGGCAAAATCAAGGTGGCGGTTGTACATCCGGTGCAGGCGAATGTGATCGAGGCTGTGATGGAGGCCGTGAATGAAGGATTGATTGATCCTGTTCTGATCGGTCCGCGCAAACGGATTGAGGCGGCGTGTACGGAGTTCGGCATTCAAAGCGATACATTCACTATCGTCGATACAGAGCACAGCCATGAGGCCGCCGCACAAGCGGCAATCCTTGCCGCAAAGGGCGAAGTCGATGCGATCATGAAGGGATCTCTACATACAGATGAATTGCTGGCGGCAGTTGTGTCCTCAGCCTCTGGATTACGGACGGAGCGGCGGATTTCGCATGCTTATATCATGAGCATTCCAACCTATCACAAGCCGTTGATTATCACGGATGCCGCTATCAATATTGCGCCAGGGCTGGAAGAAAAGGCCGATATATGTCGCAATTCCATTGATCTGTGGCATGTTTTGTTTGGGCAGAATGAAAATCCGAAGGTCGCCATTTTGTCTGCGGTTGAAACGGTAACAAGCCGTATGCCATCAACGATTGATGCTGCGGCCTTGTGCAAAATGTCTGATCGTGGGCAAATCAAGGGCGGCAATCTGGATGGTCCTCTTGCCTTTGACAATGCAATTAATGTGAGCGCGGCGGCGGATAAGGGGATTGTTTCTTCCGTCGCGGGCGATGCAGATATTCTGGTCGTGCCGAACATTGAATCCGGAAACGCGCTGGCGAAGCAGCTTATCTTCCTTGGAAAATCGGACGCCGCCGGCATTGTTCTTGGTGCCCGCGTTCCGATTATTTTGACCAGCCGCGCCGATAGCACGCGCACACGGCTTTTGTCCTGCTGCGTGGCGGTGGCGCTTTCGAATGCGCGTAAAAACGGAAATATCAAGTAAAGGAAAAATGCATGTCACTATACACAACCAAAGTTATCGCAATCGGTGGCCGTCAGGGAAGAGTTCAAAGCGAGGATGGTATCCTTTCCCTTGATCTTTCGATGCCAAAGGAATTGGGTGGAACAGGCGCACACACAAATCCTGAGCAATTGTTCGCAGCCGGATATGCGGCCTGCTTTGGAAATGCCGTCATCCATATAACGCGCAACGCGCAGCACAAGGTCACGGATGATGCCATTACGGTTACGGCTACCGTTTCGATGGAAAAGAACGCGGATGGTGGTTTTGGCCTTGCCGTCACTTTGGATGTTAATATCGCCAGCGTATCTCTGGAAGAGGCTGAAAAAATCGTCGAGCAGGCGCATAAAGTTTGTCCTTACTCCAACGCGGTCAAAGGCAATGTGCCTGTTGTTTTAAAAACATCTGTGAGCGGTTGATCGTGACAAAAGCGGCCATGAAGAGATTGCTTGTTGTGAACACGGGCTCTTCAAGCGTCAAATTTCGTTTGTTCGGGATTTCGGATGATTTGCCGTTGATTGCGGGTGGCAAGATTACGGAGATCGGCGGGGATGCGTCTTTTAAGGCAAAGCTGGAAGGTGGCGCGGAGTTATCGGAAAAGCTTCCCGCCGATACAACGCATGAAACGGCGATTTTCCGCGTTCTTTCATGGCTGGATCAATCAGCCATAAAATCAATCAACGCCGTGGCACACCGCATTGTGCATGGCGGCGATCGTTATGCCGATCCTGTTCTTCTGGATGATAAGGCCATAGAGTATCTGCGTAGCCTTAATTCTTTGGCGCCCTTGCATCAGCCGCATAATTTATCAGGCGTCGATATCCTTCAACGCAAGATGCCGCATATTGTGCAATATGGCTGTTTCGATACGGCCTTTCACGCACGGCATGAAGAGTTGTTTTCCACCTTTGCGTTGCCGGAAAATATCCGTGGCAAAGGGGTTAAGCGTTACGGGTTTCATGGGCTTTCGTATGACTGGATCGCGCACAAGATAAAAGAAGATCTTCCGCATCTGGAAAAAGCACGAATCGTTGTCGCGCATCTTGGAAACGGGGCAAGCCTTTGTGCCATGAAAGATGGAAAAAGCATTGATACGACCATGGGCATGACGGCGCTTGATGGTTTGCCTATGGGCACACGATGCGGCGCGATAGATGCGGGCGCTGTGATTTATATGATCCGCGATTTGCAGCTTGATGTGGGCGAGGTGGAGCGTCTTCTATATGAAGATTCCGGCTTAAAAGGATTGTCAGGGTTAACCAATGACGTCAAAACGCTGTCCGGCAGCCATTCCGAACGCGCCGCTTTTTCACTGGATTATTTTTCCTTGAAAACGGCGCAGCATATCGTCGCGATGGCGGTTTCGATTGGCGGGATAGACGGCCTTATATTCACCGGCGGAATCGGCGAAAACGCACCGGATATTCGGCAGAAAATTTTAGGCCATCTATCGTTTCTTCCTGCTTTTGAGCATCATGTCATCGCTGCCAATGAAGAGCGCAGCATGGCTTTGGAAATATTCGAGCGATTTAGAAAGGATTTTTAAGATGAAGGGTTTAGTTGTTGGGCTTGCGAATGAGCAGTCGATTGCCTGGGGCTGTATTCAGGCGTTTCGTGCGCAAGGCGCGGAGCTTGCCATCACATGGGTGAATGAAAAAACAAAAGGCTTTATCGAGCCACTGGCGCAATCCGTAGATGCGCCTCTGTTTCTACCCCTTGATGTAACCAGTGATGCGCAGATGGATTCCGTATTCTCTGCTATCTCTCAAAAATGGGGAAAGCTTGATTTTATCTTGCACTCCATCGCTTTTGCGCCAAAGGAAGATCTGCAAGGCCGGTTGATTGATAGCTCTGCCGAAGGGTTTAAGATCGCGATGGATGTGTCTTGTCATTCATTGATGCGTCTGGTGAAGAGGGCAGAGCCGTTGATGGCGGATGGAGGCTCCATTCTGACAATGAGTTATTACGGCGCGGAAAAAGCGATTGAAAATTATAACCTGATGGGGCCAGTTAAATCGGCACTGGAATCATCCGTGCGTTATCTGGCGCGAGAGTTGGGTGAGAAGAAGATCCGCGTGAATGCGCTTTCAACAGGGCCGGTAAAAACCCGCGCAGCGTCTGGCCTAGCCCATTTCGACGCGCTAATGGAAAAAGCCGCAGAGACAGCGCCGATTAGAAGTCTGGTTTCAGTGGAGCAAATAGGTGAGGCGGCAGCCTTTCTGGTTTCTGATAAATCCAGGAATATTACAGGGCAGACCATCTATGTTGACAATGGATATAATGCGCTTGGTTAGGAACTTGATTTAGATCAATGCAAAATTAAAAACGCTAATTTATAATTTTTTCTGAATTGGAGATGAAAACATGAGCATAAAATCAATAATGGTGGCCTATAGCGGTTATGAAGAAGAAATATGTGCGCTCGATGTGGCTTTTCAATTGGCTAAGCGATTTCACGCGCACATAGATGTCTGGCATATTTCGGAGCATCCAGTGGATATCATTACAAAATATTCTGGATCGGGCTATGTCGGGCCATTCTATGATGAGATGGTTATTGATGCTCTGGAAAAACCTGTAGAGCAGGCAAAGATCGCGGCAGAAAAAAAATTCAAAGAATTAGCCCTTAACCACGAAATCGAAATTGGTAGCTCTCGCATACAAGGAAAAGCGTCAGCTTCATTCCTGACTGCATCAGGCGATGCGTCAATAATATTGCAAACCAAAGGGCGTCTGGCTGATCTTATTGTTCTGACCCGGATGTGGGATAGGAGAATAGGAAAAGCATCTGAAATTCTCCAGCATTGCCTTTTCAACACAGGCCGCCCGGTTCTGGCCGTGCCTCCAGGCGATCACGCAATCACTTTGAACAACAAAATTGCAATAGCATGGGATGGCAGCCCTCAGGTAACCCAGACCATTGCGCTTGCTATGCCTTTAATACGTGAGAGTTCTGTTTCTGTTATTACGGCTATGTCTAAAAATGCTAAAGAATTTCCCATAGATCCCGAAGAGATCGCAAATGCTCTTGCGGTTCATGATGTGGATGTAAAAACAATATGGGCCGAAGTTATGGACGGAGATTTGGAAGAAACTCTGCTTGAAAGTGCAAAATCTTCCAATGCAAGCATCCTTATCATGGGGACATATACAAAGAATCGGTTATCTGAAGTAATATTTGGCGGCACAACAGAATATATGCTCAACTGTGCAACTTGTCCGATATTGATATCTCATTGATTAATATCATCATAACACACTGATAATAAACAATATTATTCTTAATTATACATAACAAAGATTATCACTCTG
>QFOT01000027.1 GCA_003241285.1 Micavibrio aeruginosavorus | reverse complement strand
TCCATACGCTCAAGAACGATTGGCTTGCCCGGATCGCACAGCGTGTCGCCAGTTGTTGTATCTTTCAGACCAACAAGCGCGACGATATCACCGGCATAAGCTTCTTTGATTTCTTCGCGATTATTCGCGTGCATCAAGAGCATACGACCGATACGCTCTTTTTTGTCCTTAACCGTGTTGACGACATAAGAACCAGCTTCCATTTTACCGGAGTAAATACGAGCGAAGGTCAAAGAGCCGACGAACGGGTCGTTCATGATCTTGAACGCAAGAGCGGAAAGCGGCGCATCTTCTGTCATTGGACGAGAATCGTCCTCATCAGAGTCGATTTTCTTGCCCTTAACCGCACCCTTATCAATTGGGGATGGGAGAAAGTCAGCAACAGCATCAAGCAGCGTCTGAACCCCTTTGTTTTTGAATGCGGAACCGCACATCATGGCAACGATCGTCGAATTGATCGTACCTTTGCGGATACACATTTTAAGCGTTGGAATATCGATTTCCTTACCTTCAAGGTAAGCTTCCATCGTCGCGTCGTCTTGCTCGACAACCTGGTCAACCAGTTTCGCGCGGTATTCTTTGGCCTTCTCAACGAGGTCCGCCGGGATATCCGTTTCAGTGAAAGACGCACCAAGATCGTCAGACGACCAGATAATGGCCTTCATTTTCAGAAGATCTACAACGCCGGCAAATTCGGATTCTGCGCCGATTGGCAGGTTCAGAACAACCGGGTTGATACCGAGACGTTTTTGAACGGAGTCAACGCAATCATAAAAGTTAGCACCTATTTTATCCATTTTGTTCGCGAAGATGATACGCGGAACTTTATACTTGTCGCCTTGGCGCCATACAGTTTCAGTCTGCGGCTCAACACCCTGGTTACCATCAAGAAGGCAGACAGCGCCGTCGAGAACGCGGAGGGAACGCTCGACTTCAATTGTGAAGTCAACGTGTCCAGGTGTATCAATAATGTTGAAGCGGCACTTCTGGCCTTTGGTAATACCATCTTTCGGGCCTTCCCAGAAAGTAGTCGTCGCAGCAGAGGTAATTGTAATACCACGCTCCTGCTCCTGCTCCATCCAGTCCATCGTCGCCGCACCTTCGTGCACCTCGCCGATTTTGTGGGACTTACCTGTGTAATACAGAACGCGCTCAGTACAGGTTGTTTTACCCGCATCGATGTGAGCCATAATTCCGAAGTTACGGTAGAGGTCTAATGGATATTCGCGTGCCATGTTATTCTCTTATTCCTAAATTACCAGCGGTAGTGAGCAAACGCGCGGTTCGCTTCAGCCATTTTATGTGTATCGTCACGCTTTTTGATCGCAGTACCGCGGTCATTAGCAGCCTCTAAAAGCTCAGCCGCCAGACGCTCTTTCATTGTCGGCTCGCCACGCTTACGGGCAGCATCACGAAGCCAGCGCATTGCAAGGGCATAACCGCGATCCTGACGAACTTCGACAGGAACCTGGTATGTCGCGCCACCGACGCGGCGTGAGCGGACTTCGATATTTGGCTTAACTTTGTTAAGGACGGCGATTAGAACAGCCAGACCCTTAGATGCGCGGGCAAGATCAGCATTCAGATCATCATTAGCCGTTGCTTTTTTCTCAACGATCTCAATCGCGCCATACACGATTTGTTCGGCAATAGATTTTTTGCCACGCGTCATGACGACGTTGATGAATTTAGACAGCTGAACGTTTCCAAATTTTGGATCTGGAAGAACTTCACGTTTCTCTGCACTACGACGACGAGCCATATTTCAAATTCCTTATTTCGGTTTCTTCGCGCCGTACATGGAGCGGGATTGTTTTCTGTCTTTAACGCCCTGCGTATCAAGCGCACCACGAACGATACGGTAGCGCACACCAGGCAAATCTTTTACCCGCCCGCCATGCACGAGAACGACTGAGTGTTCTTGCAGGTTGTGACCCTCACCGCGGATATAGCAGATCACTTCGTGACCAGTTGCCAAACGAACTTTTGCCACTTTACGCAAAGCGGAGTTCGGCTTCTTAGGCGTTGTTGTATAAACACGGGTACAAACGCCACGGACTTGTGGGTTTTGCTTCAATGCGCGGTTCTTTTTACCGGCAACCTGTTTTTCCCGCGGTTTACGGATAAGCTGTTGAATGGTTGGCATACGTTTCTGCGACCTTTTAAATCTTAATATCTATATTTGTTGTGGATGAGTGGTGTCGTAAGGGACATGAGGGGCCAAGTCAAGAGCTTATAAGCCTTGATCTTTGAGCCTTGTGTCAATCACGGACATTCCCGAGGGAATTTTTAGACTTGCGTTCAGTCTGCCTAAGTCATTGAATTTCAATGGTTTTATGCAGGCCTGCGGCCAAATCATCCAAACAAGTTGGCGGACTATATGTTAGGGGACTACCAAGAGTCAACGCTTATTTTAAAGCTTTCTTAAATTTTGTTCCCATGTCCGGTATGTTATTTTCAGCTACCTCAATCTTGATGTCTTTATCGGCTCAGATTTCGCAAATGAAAATGGCGCATATCAAAAGCCTCTTTAACAAGACTGCCACCCTCCCTTTTAAGGCGAACAAAGTCATATAGGCCCGGATCGCTATGGCTATGGTGCGGGTGAGTATTATGGATTCGTTCGTATTGCTCCCCATGCCGCAAAGCCAACGGATCCTGGTCAAGCTTGGGAAGATGGGCATACAAGTTTTCAGCGCCGTATTTTTCAATATTCGCATATAGCGTGCGTAGACAATGGCGTTCATCGAGCGCGATACCGCAAGGCTGCTCCAGAAGGATTTTTACTTTAGACGAAAATAAACCGGCCAGCCCAGCGCTTACATCCCGCATAAAAAACAGATTGGGAATGCTCGCTTTATAAACGCCCTTTGCGACAGGCTCGATAGAAACAGAACCGAAATCCCTGCGCAATTGCGCGGCATATATTTTATCTTTACGCATACATCATCTACTCAAAATATTATAAACTCAAAAATCGTCTTTCGTCAGTTAAGCAAAAATGCTCAGCTGCCGCCATAAAAAAATTCCTTCGGAAATACTTCATGAATTGCCTTAGACTCATATTAATTATCTTGTTCCTGCTAGCGTCTGGTATCGTCTCCGCAGATGTTACGCGTGAGGAGCAAAGAATACTTTTGATTGGCAATAGTTATATCTTTACCAACGATATGCCTTCTATGCTTGCACACCTGCTGAATAATGCTCGTTCTGGGGTTTATCAATATAAGATTGATAAAATTACTAAAGGCGGCGCACATCTTTCAGATCACATAAAATCAGGCGCTGTCGACAAGGCATTAGGCGAAACAAGTTATTCTCGCATCTTTTTTCAGGAATACAGCACAGCTGCATTTTACGCTGACGAAACATCCGAGTCTGTCGCCACAATGAAAAAAATAAAAAATAAAATCCTGACGCGCGGCGGCTTACCCATCGTTGTCAGCACATGGCCACGCAAAGCCGGACATGAATTTTATTCACGAAAATCAAAGCCCGGTTTCGCTGCCGTCACAAATCCAGCCGCCATGGCAAATCGGCTTCATAGATTTTATAGCGGACAGTCCACCAAGCTGAAAATTGATTTTCTGCCGCTCGGTGAATACTGGCACTATGCCATGGTCAACTATCCGGAGATCGATCTCTATCAGGACGATGGCAGCCATCCCAGTCTTGAGGGAAGCTATCTCTATGCCCTCCTCATGTATCGAAAAATATCAGGCAGACTGCCCATGAAAGATATATGGTCCCCCGAAGGCATCTCACGCAATGAAAAAAATATTTTAATCCATATCGCTTCACGCGGATAAAAAAACGGCCCGTCTTTCGAAGGGCCGTTTTAAATTTTCTATTTCAAATCAACTTACGCTGACTTTTTCTCAATCGCTGCTGTTTCCGCGCCTTCAGCCGCATCATTGGCCGGAAGATCAGCAGAAGCTTGCTGCTGGGCTGCCATGGCGATCTTGTCACGGCCGGCGGCCATTTTCTTGAGCGAGTTCACGTAAGCGCCTGTACCAGCCGGGATCAAACGACCGACGATTACGTTTTCTTTCAAGCCGTTCAGCGTATCAGTCTTGCCTTGTGTTGCCGCTTCGGTAAGAACGCGGGTTGTTTCCTGGAAGGAAGCAGCCGAGATGAACGAACGGGTTTGCAGAGAGGCTTTCGTGATACCTTGCAGGATCGGACGGCCCGTAGCTGGACGTTTACCCAATGCCAGATATTTCTGACGCTCGGCCTCAAATTCGTCGCGCTCGATATGTTCGCCGACAAGGAAGGTCGTATCGCCGACTTCCATGACTTCGACTTTCTGCAGCATCTGACGAACGATAACTTCGATGTGTTTATCGTTGATCTTAACACCTTGCAGGCGGTAGACGTCCTGAATTTCGTTGATCAGGTAATCAGCGAGAGCTTCGACACCCATAACGTCGAGAATATCATGCGGAACCATCGCACCGTCTAATAGACGGTCGCCCTTGCGGACATAGTCGCCTTCCGCAACCGCCAGGTGGCGGCCTTTGGGAATCATATATTCTCTTGGCTCTTGTGTCGCATCAACCGGTTGAACGATCAGGCGGCGTTTGTTTTTATAATCTTTACCAAAGCCGACCTGTCCTTCGATCTCGGAAATGATCGCCGCGTCCTTCGGACGGCGCGCTTCGAAGAGTTCCGCAACGCGTGGAAGACCACCCGTAATATCGCGGGTCTTGGATGTTTCGCGAGGAATACGACCGATAATATCACCGGCTTTGACTTCCTGACCGTTCTCAGCTGTCAAAATCGCATCAACCGACATGTAGTAATTAGCTGGCAGACCTGACGGCAGATTGATCACATTGCCTTTTTTATCGAGGAGCGAAATACGCGGACGCAAATCGCTTCCTTTTGGCTGCGAACGGAAATCGATAACCACTTTCGAGGAAATACCTGTGGCTTCGTCCATTTTCTCGGACATCGACACGCCTTCGACGAGGTCGAAGTAATGCGCCACACCGTCTTTCTCGGTGATGATTGGCATGGTGAACGGGTCCCACTCGGCCATTTTCGTGCCCGGTGTAACTTTCGCGCCATTCTCGATAAGCAGGCGCGAGCCATATGGCAGACGGTGAATGGCTTTTTCTACGCCTTTCGCGTCTTTCAGCACGATTTCAGTGTTGCGGCCCATGACGATGTTGACGCCAGCGGAGTTTTTAACAACGTTGTAATGCTTGATATCGACAGTAGCCGCAATCGTCGCTTCGACGGAAGATTTTTCCGCGCCGCGCTGAGCCGCACCACCGATGTGGAATGTACGCATGGTCAACTGTGTACCCGGCTCACCAATGGACTGGGCAGCCATAACGCCGACTGCTTCGCCCATGTTCACTGTTGTACCGCGTGCCAGATCGCGTCCGTAACATTTCGCACAAACGCCCCAGTCTGTATCACAGACAAGAACCGAGCGGGATTGAACTTCGGCAACGCCAGCCGTATCGATCGCTTCGGCCAGAACTTCGTCGATCAGCTCGTTACGTTTGACGATGACTTTACCATCGAGCGGATTGATAACGTCAGTTGCTGCGTAACGTCCGAGAACGCGCTCACCAAGACCAACCACGATATCGGCGCCGGACATAACCGGACGGATCGTGATGAATTTCTCAGAGCCGCAATCGTCGTTTACGATAACAGCATCCTGTGCAACATCAACCAAACGACGTGTCAGGTAACCCGAGTTAGCTGTCTTGAGCGCCGTATCGGCAAGACCTTTACGCGCACCGTGCGTAGAGTTGAAGTATTCAAGAACCGACAATCCCTCTTTAAAGTTAGAAATAATCGGCGTTTCGATAATTTCACCCGATGGCTTCGCCATCAGACCGCGCATACCCGCAAGCTGACGAATCTGCGCCGCAGAACCCCGCGCTCCTGAGTGCGCCATCATGTAAACGGCGTTCAGTTTTCCGGACGTGACATTCGAGATTCCTTTCATCATGGCATCGGCAACATCATCCGTACAGCGTGACCAGATATCAACGACCTTGTTGTATTTTTCACCTTTGGTGATCAAACCGTCCTGATATTGCTGCTCGTATTCCTTGACCTTGCCTTCTGCTTCTTCGACCAAGGTCGTTTTAGCATCAGGAATAATCATATCATCTTTACCGAAGGAGATACCCGCGATACAGGCATATTTGAAACCGAGTTTCATCATACGGTCAGCGAAAATGACCGTCTCTTTCTGACCACAGTGACGGTAAACCGTATCGATCAGGTTGGAGATTTCCTTTTTCGTCAGGATCGTGTTGAGAACAGTTACCGGCACGTTTTTGTTGCGTGGCAGAAGATCCGCCATCAGCATACGGCCCGCTGTCGTTTCGACAACTTTGGAAGATGGCTCGCCTTCTGCATCCACGCCTTTATAGCGGCATTTGATTTTCGAGTGCAGCGTGATGACTTTTGCTTCAAGCGCGTGATAAATCTCGCCCAGATCGCGGAAGATCATACCTTCACCCACTTCGCCATCGCGGGCGATAGAGAGATAGTACAGACCCAAAACGATATCCTGAGATGGAACGATAATCGGCTTACCAGACGCAGGGGACAGGATGTTATTGGTCGACATCATCAGAACGCGTGATTCTAACTGAGCTTCGATCGACAATGGTACGTGAACGGCCATTTGGTCACCATCGAAGTCAGCGTTGAACGCTGTACAGACGAGTGGGTGCAACTGGATCGCTTTACCTTCGACCAGCATCGGTTCGAAAGCCTGAATACCAAGCCTGTGAAGTGTCGGCGCGCGGTTCAAAAGAACCGGGTGTTCGCGGATAACCTCTTCCAGGATATCCCAGACTTCCGGACGCTCGCGCTCGACCATTTTTTTCGCGGCTTTAACGGTTGTAGCGAGACCGTAGAGTTCCAGCTTGTGATAGATAAACGGCTTAAACAGTTCGAGCGCCATTTTCTTAGGCAGACCGCACTGGTGCAGTTTTAAATTCGGACCCACAACGATAACCGAACGACCTGAATAGTCGACGCGTTTACCGAGAAGGTTCTGACGGAAACGACCTTGTTTCCCTTTCAGCATATCGGAAAGTGATTTTAGCGGACGCTTGTTTGCGCCTGTAATCACGCGGCCACGACGACCGTTATCGAACAACGCATCGACAGCTTCCTGCAGCATACGCTTTTCGTTACGCACAATAATGTCTGGTGCACGAAGCTCGATCAGGCGCTTCAAACGGTTGTTACGATTGATAACGCGGCGGTACAGATCGTTCAAATCGGAAGTCGCGAAACGGCCACCATCCAAAGGAACCAATGGACGAAGTTCTGGCGGCAGAACCGGAACCACATCGAGGATCATCCATTCAGGGCGTGTGCCTGATGAGATAAATGCTTCGATCAGTTTCAGACGCTTGACCAGTTTCTTGCGTTTGATTTCGGAATTGGTGTCGCGCAGAGCTTGCTCTGTATTGACAAGTTCTTCCGGCAGGTTGATGGCAGACAAAATTTCTTTCATCGCTTCAGCACCGATACCGGCGCGGAAATTATCATCGCCGTACTCATCCTGAGCGTCCATGAACTCTTCTTCTGACAGAAGCTGGAATGGCTTCAGAGGTGTCAGGCCCGGCTCGATAACGATATAGTTTTCGAAGTAAAGAACGCGCTCCAGATCCTTCAGCGTCATATCGAGCATAAGGCCGATACGGGATGGCAGAGATTTCAGGAACCAAATATGTGCAACAGGCGACGCCAGTTGAATATGGCCCATGCGCTCGCGACGGACTTTCGTGAGGGTGACTTCAACGCCACATTTCTCACAAATGATTCCTTTGTATTTCATACGCTTGTACTTACCGCACAAACATTCGTAGTCTTTAACCGGTCCGAAAATACGCGCACAGAAAAGACCATCACGTTCCGGCTTGAAAGTCCGGTAGTTGATGGTTTCAGGCTTTTTCACTTCGCCAAAAGACCAGCTCAGGATTTGCTCAGGCGATGCCACCGAAATACGGATAGCGTCAAAGCTTTGTGGGCCGGTCGGTTGACCAAAGAGGTTCATCAGTTCGTTCATGATTTAATACCTTTTCTTATTTCTTCGCTGTCTTATTCGCCGTCTGTCTGTTTCATTTCGACATTCAGTCCCAAGGCCTTCAATTCCTTGGTTAGAACGTTGAATGATTCAGGCACGCCGATTTCGAAATTATCTTCGCCGCGAACAATCGCTTCGTAGACTTTCGAACGGCCCGCAACGTCATCGGATTTAATCGTGAGCAATTCTTGTAGAGTGTAAGCTGCACCGTAAGCTTGCAGTGCCCAGACTTCCATCTCACCGAAACGCTGTCCACCGAACTGCGCTTTACCGCCGAGAGGCTGCTGCGTGACAAGAGAATACGGACCGATCGAACGGGCGTGGATCTTGTCATCGACCAAGTGGTGAAGTTTCAGCATATACATGTAACCGACGGTTACATCGCGGTGGAAGCGCTCGCCTGTACGACCGTCGATCAGGGTAACCTGCCCGGAGGTTGCAAGACCGGCTTTCTCCAGCAGAACTGAAATGTCAGGCTCATGCGCGCCATCGAAGACAGGTGTTGCCATCGGCACACCGCCACGAAGGTTTTCAGACATCTCGAGAACTTGCTTGTCATCCAGAAGCGTTACCTTCGAGTTATATTCGGACTCGCCGTAAACATCCAAAAGCTTGCCTTTCAGGTCTTTAAGTTCTGAAGCATTCGGCTCTTTGCGGTTATTGAAGCTGTCGATCATTTCACCGATCTGGCGGCCAAGAGAAGCACAGGCCCAGCCAAGGTGAGTTTCAAGAATCTGACCGACGTTCATACGCGATGGAACACCGAGCGGGTTCAAAACGATGTCAACCGGACGACCATCTTCAAGATACGGCATGTCCTCGATCGGCATGATCTTGGAAACGACCCCTTTATTACCGTGACGTCCGGCCATTTTATCGCCTGGCTGGATTTTACGTTTGATCGCAACAAAGACTTTAACCATCTTCATCA
Organism: Micavibrio aeruginosavorus; assembly: GCA_003241285.1. Lineage (GTDB taxonomy): Bacteria > Pseudomonadota > Alphaproteobacteria > Micavibrionales > Micavibrionaceae > Micavibrio_B > Micavibrio_B aeruginosavorus_A. The sequence continues at coordinate 8,967 of QFOT01000027.1, read as the reverse complement.
CGCCCGGTGGAAGTTCGTCACCGCGCTGCAGTTTTTCAACTTTCTGCTCGAAACGCTCTTTTAGGTTATCGACCGCTTCGTCGAATGTTTTGCCGATGGCTTCAACTTCCGCCATGACTTTTTCATTCTCGACGCCGATCTGTCTCCACAGGCCACGTTTTTCGATTCCATCCAGATCCTTGGCGGCAATCTTGTCACCTTTGGACAAGGAAGACACACCCTTCGGCACGCTCGCTACTTTTTCACCCGACAGAAGATCGGAAAGACGCGCATAGAAACCGTCTTCGATAATCTTGCGTTCATCGTCACGGTCTTTCGCCAGTTTTTCGATCTCTTCGCGCTCGATGGACATCGCACGGGAATCCTTGTCGATACCACGGCGATTGAACACGCGCACTTCGACGATGGTTCCGGCAGTGCCCGGTGGCAAACGGAGAGAGGAGTCTTTTACGTCAGCGGCTTTTTCACCAAAGATCGCGCGCAATAATTTCTCTTCAGGAGTCATTGGCGATTCACCTTTCGGCGTCACCTTGCCGACGAGGATATCGCCCGGTCCGACTTCCGCACCAATGTGAACGATACCGCTCTCATCGAGGTGTTTCAGGGCTTCTTCACCGACATTTGGAATATCGCGTGTGATTTCTTCAGGACCCAGTTTCGTATCGCGAGCCATGACTTCGAATTCTTCCAAGTGGATGGAAGTATAGACGTCATCGGATACGATTTTCTCGGAGAGCAAAATAGAGTCTTCGAAGTTGTAACCATTCCAAGGCATGAACGCGACGAGGACGTTACGGCCCAGCGCCAGTTCACCAAGCTGCGTGGACGGACCATCCGCAATCGTATCACCGGCTTTGATGATATCGCCAACCTTAACCAAAGGCTTCTGGTTGATACAGGTCGACTGGTTCGAACGCTGGAACTTCATCAATTTATATATATCGACGATCGCTTCGGATGTATCGAGGTCTTCCGTTGCCCGGATAACGATACGTGTTGCGTCAACTTCAGCAACGATACCGCCGCGACGGGCTGCGATAGCCGCGCCAGAGTCACGCGCAACAGTTAATTCCATACCGGTTCCGACCAATGGAGCATCGGAGCGAAGTAAAGGCACGGCCTGACGCTGCATATTCGATCCCATCAACGCGCGGTTCGCATCATCGTTCTCAAGGAACGGGATGAGAGCAGCGGCAACAGACACGATCTGCTTTGGCGAAACGTCGATATATTCAATCGCGTCTGGCGCCGACATCAGGTTTTCACCAGCCTGACGGCAGGAAACCAGATCATCTGTAAATTTACCGGATTTATCGAGCGGCGTGTTTGCTTGCGCAATCGTGTATTTCGCCTCTTCCATCGCCGACATATAGATAACCTCGTCCGTTACCTTGCCGTTTGTCACTTTGCGGTACGGGCTTTCGATAAAGCCGTACTTATTGACGCGGGCGAAAGTAGCGAGCGAGTTGATCAGACCGATATTCGGACCTTCCGGTGTTTCAATCGGACAGATACGGCCATAGTGGGTCGGGTGAACGTCACGGACCTCAAAGCCTGCGCGTTCCCGTGTCAAACCGCCGGGACCAAGAGCCGACAGACGACGTTTATGGGTGATTTCGGACAGCGGGTTGGTCTGATCCATAAACTGCGAGAGCTGGGAGGACGCGAAGAATTCACGAACCGCAGCCTGAGCCGGTTTGGAGTTGATCAGATCGTGCGGCATGTAGGTGTCGATATCAACAGAAGACATACGCTCACGGATCGCACGTTCCATACGAAGAAGGCCAAGGCGGATCTGGTTTTCCATCAATTCGCCAACGGAGCGAACACGGCGGTTGCCTAGATTGTCGATATCATCGACTTCGCCGCGGCCGTCTTTCAGTTCGTGGAGGTATTTTAGAATCGCGAGAATGTCGTCTTTAGAGAGAACGCGGAATTCGTCGGACGCTTTCAAATCCAGACGCGCATTCATTTTAACGCGGCCGACCGCAGAGAGATCGTAACGCTCTGGATCGAAGAATAATGAGTGGAACAGAGCTTCGGCCGATTCAACTGTCGGCGGCTCACCCGGGCGCATAACGCGGTAAATATCGATCAGCGCTTCTTCGCGTGTATCGGTTTTATCGGCAATCAATGTATTGCGAACATAAGCGCCTGTGTTCAGGTGATCGATGCCGAGGATCGGCAATTCTTTATAACCGGCATCTGTCAGCTTTTCGATATCGTCAGCCGTCAGTTCATGACCGGCCTCGAACATCACCGCGCCTGTCTTCAGGTCGACAATATCCACCGCCAGGTAAGAGCCAACAAGCTGCTCTTCCTGAATTATAACTTCTTTCAGGCCATCTTCAGCAAGCTTGCGGGCCATGCGCGGCGTTACCTTCGCGCCGGCTTCCGCCATAACCTTGCCTGATTTTGCATCGACGAGATCGTAAGCCAGTTTCGCACCGCGCATACGCTCGCCATCAAAAGCTGTTTTCCAGCCTTTTTTGTCTTGCGTGTAAATAACGCGGCCATAAAATACTGCTAGAATTTCTTCATTGCTCATCCCTTGAATAAGCAATGGATCGATCGGCTTGTCTTTTTTCTGGCACTCAATGATGTATTTTTCTGTTTCCGCTGAATACAGGGAACGCAGGAATGTCGTCACGGGCAATTTGCGGCGGCGATCGATACGAACATTCAGAATGTCTTTCGCGTCGAATTCGAAATCCAGCCATGAACCGCGGTATGGAATAATACGGGATGCGAAGAGGTATTTACCCGACGCATGAGATTTTCCGCCATCGTGGTCGAAGAATACACCTGGTGAACGGTGCATCTGGGAAACAATAACACGCTCTGTTCCGTTGACGATGAAAGTACCGTTTTCTGTCATCAGCGGCATGTCGACCAGATAGACGTCCTGCTCTTTAATATCGCGGATGGAGCGAAGACCTGTTGTTTCATCGACATCGAAGACGGACAGGCGAAGCGTAACGCGAAGCGGCGCTGCGAATGTCATACCGCGCTGGCGGCACTCATCCGTGTCGTATTTCGGCTGCTCAAGTTCGTACTTGACGAAATCTATCTCGGCCTTGTCGGCGAAATCCTTGATCGGGAATACGGAAGACAAAACTTCGTGCAGACCGCGCATGATGCGGTCATCTGCCGGAATAAAGGCTTGCAGGAATTGTTCGTAGGATTCTTTTTGAACATCGTTCAAATTCGGCATCGACGCGACTTCGCGGATTTTTCCGAAGGAACGGCGAATACGCTTGCGACCTGTATAGGAATTCACGAATTCGGCTGGAGTTTGGGGATTCTTTTTAGCTGCTGCAGTTTTCTTAGCGACCATTGCTCGTCTTTCACCTTTGATGTGACAATAGGCTCCCACTCGGGAACCTTTGTTAAAAAGCTTCGTTATTTAGTATGGGAATTTCTGGATTTACACTCTCGTTACAGATACATCGAACCCGCGGAAGCCCGATTATTTGAGTAACATTCTTGTGTGAAATCTTGTCTTTTGCCCGTCCGCAATTTGATTAGAGCGCGCTTTATAAACAAAATCTTAAGAATTGGCAAGATTGTTTTTATTTTTCATATTTAATATATTTAGGGCATAGGAATGAAGTTTAAAGAGTTATACCGAGCTCTGAAGATATAAAAACAATTTTTAAAAAGACTTGAATGGTGTTCGCTTTTCTTGACAATCTTTCAGCCCCTCCTCTACGCTCCCCTACATGAGTACAAAAACGCACTTAAAACAAAAATTCGATGTTTGGACCGATGGCAGCTATCGTCATAAAGGCAATCTGGCAGGCATTGGCTATGTTATTCGACATGACGGTGAAACTCATAAAGGTTCTCGCCATCTCCCCTCCCTGAGCCCGGGGACAATTCCTTTCGCTTCAGATTTTGTCGAGATATTTGCCATCACGGCTGCCCTTCGTAAAATTCCTGAAGGTTCGGTCGTATGTTTGCGTTCTGATTGCCAGAACGTAATCGACTGGTTGCAGAAACGGGAAATGAGAGGTAAGCCCCAAACGAGGCATGCTTTGAAGAGCCCTTTCGACCAGGCCTTGCAGGCCATTGATCGCATGGAATCCGTGACTTTTATTAAAGCGGGAGACCGTACAAACGAAGGCATGCGAGTAGCGCATATTCTCGCGCAAACTGCTGCAGCCCCCGTGCGAACTTAAAAGTAAAAAATCCCGGGCGACAAACCCGGGATTTTTAAATTTTTTGAAGGACAAAACCCCCTGCTTTCGCAGGGATGACTTCGTCGCTTACTTCAGGCCAACCTTTGCGCCGGCTTCTTCCAGTTTCTTCTTCATCGCTTCTGCGTCTGCTTTCGCTACGCCTTCTTTGATCGCTTTTGGAGCGGATTCAACCAAAGCTTTTGCTTCAGCAAGACCAAGTGATGTCAGTTCGCGAACCGCTTTAATCACGTTGATTTTGTTATCGCCGATTGCTTCAAGAACGACGTCGAATGAGTCTTTCTCTTCAACGGCAGCAGCGGCAGGACCGGCAGCGGCAACAGGAGCAGCAGCGGAAACGCCCCACTTCTCTTCAAGCAATTTAGCAAGGTCAGCAGCTTCGATAACTGTAAGTGTTGACAGTTCTTCAACGATTTTTTCTAGATTGGCAGCCATTTTAGTTCTCCTTTAGATGTGATTGGTATTGATAATATTAAGCTTCTTTTGTCGCGTAGGCAGATGCGAGGCGAGCGAGTTGTGCGCCCGGTGCATACAGGATGCCGACGAGTTTGCCGCGGATCTCGTTCAAGGTCGGCAGTTTCGCCAGCGCTTCAACGGCCTTCACGTCGAGTTTCTGACCGGCATAAAAACCGCCCAGAATAACCAGTTTATCACCAGAGGTTTTTGCAAACTCATAGATGAATTTCGTCGCGGCCAGACCGTCATTAGATGTGGTCAGACCTGTCGGGCCTGACAGCAAATCGGAGATTGGCTCAAATTCTGTGCCTTTCAGTGCGATTTTAGACAAAGTGTTTTTAGTCACTTTGTATTTTGCGCCGGCTTCGCGGGCTTTGACGCGAAGTTCGTTGGCTTGGGCAACAGTCAAACCTTTATTCAAGGTAACAATAACGGTTTCGGTATTGGCGAAGTCCTGATTAAGGGCTTCGAGTTCGGTAACTTTACGTGAGCGATGCATACGCGTATCTCCAGGTCAAAGGTCAAAATTCTTCAATAAAAAAGCGGCCCCTCTTTCGAGTGCCGCCTATCCAAAACGTGAAGTGTGCCAGTGACCGACCCTTAGGCCTTTAAACCAACTCACTATCTATGCAGGCGAATGTCTTCTTTATCTTAAAAAGACCTGCAGTCTTGGACAGGAATTGCGGTGTTTATATGGTCTGGCCAATGGCTTGTCAATAAAATATCATGTATTCATGCATAAATAATGAAATCAGAGGTCTTTATGTCAGAACGCATCATATGTTTAGGCGATTCCATCACCGAAGGCATCGGCGACAGCCGGAATCTTGGATGGCCTGGGAGGCTCGGCCAATATCTGGCTGAACAATACCCCGATAAATGGCATATCAACAACTTAGGTGTTGCCGGAGATACTTCCTTCAGCCTGCACCACCGGCTTTTATCAGAAGTCCTGTACCGCTCACCCCGGAAACTTATTATCGCGGGCGGCGTCAATGACACTATTAAAAAACTATGGCCGGAAGGGATTGGCAGCAAGGTCGATATTAATCAGGCCCGGGTGAACTGGGCCTCTATCCTTGAGATATTAAAAAAACTTGATATCGAAACCGTCTTCATTGGTCAGCTTCCGGTAGATGAAACAATGATGCCGCTTATTTACATGCCTGCCGACGATCAGGATCAAGGCATCCGCGCCTATAACGACCTCATAAAACCTTACAATCAAATGCTGGGTAAACTGGTGCGAACTTATGGCTATACTTATGTCGATCTTTTCGATGAATGGCAGGAACGCGATTACGCAGCGCTTCTATGTGACGGACTTCATCCCAACGCCGAAGGATACGATATGCTTGCAGGCGATATGATAAAAGCCTGCGGAGAACTTTCCTTTTTTAAGTAAAGAGAGGAAAACGAGCGGAGAAATTCGGAAAGCCGCTTATAATTCTGTCTAGATTATCCAGTGACTCATGGAATGTGCCATTCCTGTGATGAGAAAGTATGTCGTTAAATTCCTGCGACAATTTCGTATATTCTGCACTAGCATCAAGGATATTTTTTTCCCCTGTTGCCGCAAGATGGAAATCACGCCTGCACTCAACACCAGAGAGGCTTTCGATTGCCATCATTTCTACGGCTTTAGTAATGACAGGGGATACAGCTTTGCTCGGGAAGCAGATCATTAGTGCACCACTACCCGACTCCTGTAATTCCAGCTTATTTGTGTATAAACGTAAGGCATGCCCTTCAAAATCCAGATTATAATCAATCCTCGGTGATTTAAGACCGGATGCGTACACGGTAACACCAGCGCGCCTAAGCATGTCATCTCCGGCATAATCCGTCAGGACGCGTATATCCCGATTGCCAAAAACGCTGAGATCATCGTTATCCTGATGCAGAAATGCTTTCCCGATAGTTTCGCTTGAAACTTTATCAGTATGTCCCATCACAAATAATTGTTTGAAAAGAGAAGACGTTTCTTCTGTGGGCGCTTTGGTCGAAAGGCGATTAACCGAGCCATCCAGCAATCTGATACGCGGCTGCGCAACAGGGCCAATATTAACTGCCGCTATTTCTTTCAGGGCCACCGTATCATATCCAAGCAGGCCAAATCGGTCTTCTAGAATTTGCTCAACCTGTTGAATAAGACTTGTCCCATATGAGTAACCGACCAGATTAAATCTACGGAAATGCTGTGCAAGAATTTGATTTCGGCGCCCCTCTTTTATATTTCCAACTTGATCCAGCAGCGAGTCAGGCAGGAACAATTCATTTACGAGAGCAGCCGCCTCTTTTGTAACAAGTTCTTCATTTTGGTAAGCATACATTTGAGACGCTGTATGGGAAACATTAGGCTCGTTGTTTAAAATCAGCGAGTAAATTGGGAAGTCAGTGCCACTCCGCTCACAGATCTGGCCAAGCGTGCCTGATAAACCTTTGCCATTCTCAATATTATTGACGTGAAGCAAGCCACCTAGAAATAGATAAAAACTATTCTGCCCTGACAGAATGGAGGCACTATCCAGTAGAGTATCGGAGAAATGGGGACGGATTTTTTTGAACGCAGTCATCTTACTCAATCTATTTACAAAGAAACAATTTTCATTTTCTATAATCAATTTCTTTTTTTGTTGCAATAAAAAAACCCGCCCGGTTGTTAAAACTTGGGCGGGTTTTGAATTTTATACTTATTAGTTATGCAGCAAGGCTGCTTAGGTCGATTTTCAGACCCGGACCCATCGTTGAAGAAACGGAAACTTTCTTCATGTAGGTGCCTTTTGCGCCTGGTGGCTTGGAGCGAACGATCGCATCGGCCAAAGCCTTGATGTTCTCAACCAGTTTCTGATCGTCGAACGAGATCTTGCCAACGCCTGCATGAACGATACCGGCTTTTTCAGCGCGGAATTCAACGGAGCCGCCTTTGGCAGATTCAACGGCTTTTTTGACATCCATAGTGACCGTGCCAAGTTTCGGGTTTGGCATCAGGCCGCGAGGACCCAAAACTTTACCGAGCTTCGCCATCAGAGGCATCAAATCAGGCGTTGCGATACAACGGTCGAAATTGATGTTACCGGCCAGAATGCTGTCTGCCAGATCTTCCGCACCGACGATATCAGCGCCAGCAGCTTTCGCTTCTTCCGCTTTCTTGTCTTTTGCGAAAACGGCAACGCGCACAGTCGCGCCCGTACCGTTTGGCAGTTCGATCATACCGCGCAGCGTTTGATCGCTTTGACGTGGATCGATACCCAGGTTGAAGGAAACTTCGATCGTTTCATCAAACTTGGTTGTTTTTGCTTTCTTCAGGATGGCGACAGCTTCTGCAAGTGAGTACATTTTGCTGCGGTCAACGAGAGCGTTCGCCTTTGTCATACGTTTTGCCATGGCGATTATGCTCCCTTAACTTCTACGCCCATCGAGCGTGCGGAACCGATTACCATTTGAACAGCGCCTTCAAGATCTTTCGCGTTCAAATCAGGCATTTTTGCAGTTGCGATTTCTTCGGCTTGCGCGCGGGTAATCGAACCGACCATTGACCCTTTACCGACAGTCTGGTGACCTTTGGTAATTTTAGCCGCTTTCTTGATGAAGTAAGTCATCGGCGGTGTTTTCAGGATGAAGTTGAAAGAGCGGTCTTCGAAAACGGTAATGACGACCGGGATCGGCATGCCTTTTTCCATTTCCTGAGTTTTCGCGTTGAAACCCTTACAGAATTCCATGATGTTGACGCCGTGTTGACCGAGAGCCGGACCAATTGGCGGAGATGGGGTAGCGGAGTTAGCGCCAACCTGCAGTTTGATATAGCCTTTAATTTTTTTGGCCATGATATCCTCCTAAGAAGAGTTGAAGGGTCGTGGTGTAGATGGCCCTGTCTGGCAGTATTTTGACAGTCAGCCTCCCACGAAGGTCTTAAACTTTAAGACTTGGGACGGTTTATAGATGGAAAAGCTTTATAAAAGCAAGGATTATTAGGCTAATGGCCCATAAATTTCGGCCCATAGGCACGCCGTCCCTGTTTCAGGGCGCTGGTGAATTCATTGATATAAATAACATTTCCATCTTTGGCTTCGGCATAAATATCGCGAAGGCGAGCCTTGAAATTGGTTTCTGACTGCAGAGGGTCTGAGGTCCGGTTATAAATGCTAAAAAGCGCTTTTTGCAGCAATATACCGTTGGTTTGCGGTGAAGGATTAGTAGAAATAAAAGAACACAGAAAAAGATTTAGTTTACTCATTAAAAAAGCCCCTGCTGTTTTTTTCAAAACATAGCAGAGGCTTTTTGAAAATTGCAATTATTCTTACAGTTTTTC
>QFOT01000203.1 GCA_003241285.1 Micavibrio aeruginosavorus | reverse complement strand
ATGTCCACAGTTTTGAAAGATGGTCGCGCGGAGTGTTAAAGAAGCCCGCGTCTACGGGGTCGCCTGTTTAAAGTTTTTCGAGGCATAAAATCGCCGAAGATTTTTGAGACGGCAACCATAGGCGCAAGTCTTAGGTTCTCATGCACACCTGCGGGCTCAAACCTTTGTTGCGCCGAGCCTTTAGTCGCGCCGGGACAGGCGAACCAAGAAGGCGATCAATCCAACGCCTGAGAGGATAAGGATCGCCAAGCGTCCAAGCGAGGCTAACTGGTCGTCGTTTCCGATGGTGACAATGCCAGCAGCGATGATGAGGGCCGCAACAACTATCCCGAGTGAAAGACTTTCACCGGCACGTTTAACAGCGCGAGGCAACTCATCTAAATGCGAAACCGACACCTTGATGACAAGACCGTCACGGCTAATGCGCCCAATGCCGCGCCGAATTGCTTCCGGCCCGATGGCGAGGATTTGGTCAAGTTCTTTGAAAGTCCGCAAGGCGCGTGTAGCCAGCGCCTTCGGCTCAAACCTGGAAGCGAAAGCCCGAACCACCACAGGCGCGATCGCGGCTACAACATCAATGTCAGGGTCGAGCGTCCTCGCCAGCCCTTCAGCAATGCCTAGGGTGCGCATCAAGAGCAGCAGATCTGGCGGCAAGGTCAGTGCGTTGTCACGGGCGATAGAAATGAATTCGCTGACTGCTTCAGCAAGTCTGATTGGCCGTCCTGAATCGGGAGAATAACGCAGGAAGAATCGCTCGACACCCTGTTCGAGGGCAGGCGGTGGGGGCCCAGAGCGGCCAGCCCATTCCATCAGCACGTCGGACACCGCTGCGACATCGGCATCTACCAAAGAGCCGAGAACTACGAGGACCTGCTCTCGCCGCTTGGCTGAGAGACGCCCGACCGAGCCGAAATCTAATAGCGCCAGATGACCGTCGGAAGTCACAAGGATATTTCCAGGATGAGGGTCGGCGTGGAACACCCCATCGATTAGAATCATGCCTAATAGGCCCCTAGCGGCTTCCGGCGCCAAGGTGCGGGCCAAGGCAGGCTGCTCGGCGCGGAAAGCTGCATTGGGGCTGCGACCACGGACCCGCGTACTAACCATGGTTCTCTCAGTTGTAAACCGCTCATGTATGAGAGGCACATGGAAAGCAGTCGTACGCTTGCGAATCTCCGTCTGATTGCGAGCCTCGATGCGAAAATCGATCTCCTCTAGAAGGGCTTCACTGAGTTCCGCCACAGCACGCACAGGCTGATGTCGACGCAGTGCTGGCGCACGACGCTCCACAACGCGAGCCGCTGCCGCTAGCAGCCGAAGATCCGCACGCATGACCGCCTCGATTCCGGGTCTGCGGACCTTCACGACGACATCTTCACCAGTTTTAAGCCGTGCTGCATAGACCTGCGCAATTGATGCGGCGGCAATCGGCGCTGATGAGAATTCGGCAAAAAGCTCTTCCGGGGCACCGCCAAGGTCGATAGTCAGCTGTTCGCGCAACTCCTCGAAAGGCACCGGAGCAACATTATCGTGGAGACGACCAAGTCGCTCCGTCAACTCTGGCGGAAGAAGATCCGACCGGGTTGCCATGATCTGCCCTAGTTTCACAAAGGTGGGGCCGAGCGCCTCAAGAGCAGCGACAAAGCCCTCGTATAACACGCTCTCATCTGCCTCAATTGCCGTGGCAGTGCGGAGGAGCCCTAGCCACACCAAAGCAGGTCGTGCGGTAGTGGGGGCTAACGTACGAAGTAACGTGGCAAGGCGACGATAGTCATTAGGCGACAGTATGAAGGGCAGCATAAAATCTGGATACTCTTGATGATACTCTTATGCAAGACTGTATGGTATTTACATAGTCGATGTACCCTTTTTATTTGAGATAGCGCTTTTCTTTTCATCCATGTTGGTCTTTCCAACATCCCAAATTTATAAAAACTATCAGAGATATTGGTTAACTTTAGGTGTCGCTGCAGGACTCTTCATCGGCAAGTAAATAGGTGTTTTTG
>QFOT01000202.1 GCA_003241285.1 Micavibrio aeruginosavorus | reverse complement strand
AGGAGATTGCCCTTGGTGATTATAGTATCGGCTTCGGTCATTTCATTTTATCCTTGGCCCAATGGATGGCGACTATCGCGCCGCCGGTATTGAGATCATTTGAGTAAACAGTGCGCGCGCCGAGTTCTTCCAGCAAATTTTGCGCGATGAATATACCAAGGCGTTTATGGGCGACGCCTTGTTCTTTATATTCTTTCAGTGGCTGGGAAAGCGGCTGGCCGAGCAGGGAGATAATTTCCGGATCGAAACCTTCGCCGTCATCCTGGATCTTGATCAAAACCATATCCTTGTTTTCGGAACAGGTAATACGGACATAGCCGTCGGCGCGCTGGATCGCATTTTGAATATAAACGCCAAGGCTGTGAACGATCTCAGGTTTTTGCGGTACGATGACGGGATCGATCAAATGATCTTCAATCTCAATCGTTACGCCCGGATTTTCATGGCCGAAATTATCGGCAATCTCTTCGATCAGATTGGTAAGCGGCAGTGGGGCCAGAATATATTCCGTCGTCTCCGCGTCGGGTGTTTCGCCGAATTTCTGCAAGATACGTTTACACCGATCAACTTGCGAAATAATCAGGTCAATATCGTCGGCCAGCGGCGAATTGCGCCCGGCATCGCGGGAAAGTTCCCCGGCGGCAACGGCGATTGTACTTAATGGGCTCCCGAGTTCATGCGCGGCAGCGGCGGCTTGTGCGCCTAGTGAATTAAGATGCTTCTTCTGGGCGATAATGGCCTTGATTGTTTCGTGTGCTTTTTGAATGGCGCGGTTTTCGCTGGAGGCGCGCCAGCCGAAGAAGGCGGCAAATATAGCCGTCATCGAGAAAGCGATAAAATGTCCCATTAGAATTAAATTGTGCGGAGAATTTGCGCCGGCCGGCGGCAGAGTAAATGGCACAAAGAAATGTGCCAGAAGGACAATGTCAAAGACACTTAAGAAAATCAGGAATATAATCTGGCGCAGCGAGAGCATGGTTGCGCCAATCGCGACCGGACAAAGCAGCAGCATGTAAAAAGGATTTGCAAGACCTCCTGTCAGGAAAAGTAGCAAACTCATTTGCACAATATCAAAAGACAAATAGGTGCAGGCCAAGGATGTTGAAATTCCGGTTTTGCGATCGCGCAACGTGGCATAAATGTTAAGTAGAATGGATACGCCGACCGTCATCAAACAAGCGGCCACCGGAAGCGTCAAACCCATGCCGTAATGTGCAATTGTAATGGCGAGCGTTTGTCCGGCAATCGCGACCCATCTGGCGGTAACAAGAGTTTTACTTCTGATAGTCAATTCGCGCCTTGCAGGATTATCTGGTTTTTTAAAAGAGGAATGATGCTGGAAGCTGCCAGTCCCGGTTCTTTCGGTACGGCATGAAACATTGCAAAAAATGGAACATCACCAAGTTTAATTTCATCCCAGCCTGTCAAAGCGCAATGATCGGTGATACCTGCATTCTCATATTTAAGGATAGAGAGAACCGCCGCGCCTGTTTCACCTTCGAGCAAAACAGGGACATTGGCCAGCTTCGCCGCGATCACAAGGCCGCAAAGGGCGGCAATTTCAAAGCCGCCTATTTGCTGGAGAGCATCGAACCCTTTACGCCCCCCATTCGGTTTCAAAAGGCGTGCAACCGTCAGGTCGTCACATGAAATATTGCTGTGCACATAATATAAAGCGCGGGCGGATGCTTCGGAGCCGTGGCCGAAGGCAGTAGCGGAAATCATGTCGATCCCCGGTTCGACGGACATCATGCCATAGGCAATGGCTTTGACCATATCGTCCGTGTCCATAGAATGTTGTGAGGAAGAATCACCGCCTAAGCAATCCATGGTCGGGGTGGTCGTATCAAGCTCGTACAGGCGCAAATCAGTATTCGCGGCCTGACACAGACGGTTTAGTTTACCTGTGCCTTCAATGTTATCTTTTACATATTTATTATAGTTCTGGTCGGTAATTTTAAGCTTTTCAGCAAAGCCATGATGGGCAAAAAACAGGGATACACGGGCATGGTTAAGCTTGGGAGAGCAGG
>QFOT01000201.1 GCA_003241285.1 Micavibrio aeruginosavorus | reverse complement strand
TGTATTTCCAAGTTTATCTTTTTCAGGCCTGGCTCTTGCCAAAAGCCGCTCGTATGGGCGCACCGCCCCCGCTGTACTTTTGCAATAGCCTCGTCCGCGCTTGCCGCGGACTTCTATAACAAGAATCCTTTCCCCAGTTGCTGCATCTTCGACGATCTCTATATCTCGATGCTGTAAATTCTTCGCCTCATCTGGGCGAAGTCCTGTATTCCCCATAAGAAGAACATAATCGTGCAGTTGCTCTGCACCCCATTTGAATTTCTTTGACGCTGTCTTCGCATTGAGACGCGTCGCTTTGTAGAGCTGATTATATTCAGCCGGGCTGAACCACGGACGGTGAGAAACTTTCCCCGAAAGTTTATAGGGCATGGACAGATCAGGAATGGAAGCAAGCCAAGCATGGCGCTGGGCGGTTTTTAAGACCTGCCTGAGTGTTACTATCTCGTTATGCAGAGTCTTAGGCGCAGGCGTTTTAGGACTGAAGGGACGATTGTCTTTTGCGTGAGGGCTTTTCTCTTTCAAAGGCGTCATGCGCGTGACCCGATATTCCTGAACCTTGCTGCCTGTGACTTGCGAGATCGGCATATCTCCAAAGAAAGGTAGCAAGTGAACACGCAAGCGGCCTATATGCCCTTCAACCCATAATGGGCTGCGCTGCCCTTCAGTGATGACAGAATATTCCTTGATGAATTGATCCGCGACTTCGCGGAAAGTGATTTCTTTTTGTTTCTCTTGTTTCTCTGAAGGTGTTTCCAGCACACCAACGCTGGCTTGGCCGCGCAGGTTGATATACCAGTCTTCAGCATAGTTGATGGCCTCATGAAGGAATGTCTCCTTCGTGGTCGTGCGGTAGTTGTATCCTCGAAGGTACGTGGCGCATTGCCAGAATTGGCTGTCGTCGCGTTTATAGACATAGGCTTTACCGCCTAATACTGGATGATTGGTTTGTATCTCCATAACAAAAGCTCCACAGGGTAAAACGTGTAAGTACCGTGTAAGACAATTATTGCATATTATGGTTAATAAAGAGAAAAGAAATCAATGCTAAGTCATTGATTTTATTGGTTGCGGGAGCCAGATTTGAACTGACGACCTTCAGGTTATGAGACCCACTTTATAAAAAATCTATAAATCACCACGGCAATAAATAACAATTACATCAGTAGTTTAATTGTTACAGCGAGTTTTGCTTGATTGTCTAATATTACCCTTTTTTATTCAGAAATGTCCCATGAGTGTCCCATGGGACAGAGCGATTTGATACCCTCATTTATACCCTAAAAAAATTTCGCTGTAATCGGATGCCAAAACAAGAATTGAACTGACGACCATTAAATAGGCGCTTTGAAATATGTCTTTAAAAGTACGTGTTAGCGTCAAGGTTCTTGTTTGATACTCTTGTTTTTATAAAAAGAATTAGGAAGTTCTAGATACTTTAGAATGTTTAGCGATGAGCTGGCGAGCCAAGATTTAGTGTCAATAGATAAGGCGTAAGCATATTTAAAATATCTAAAATAAATTTTTATATATTATTTTTTTTGACGATACAAACTTTCACGTAAGATCTTGACGGAGCGCGGAGCATCAAAACCTATTCTACAAACACTGTCATCAGAATTGCCTATGAATGAAAAAACATTTGGTAAAATCTCAACAGAGTTTTGATCATCCAAATCAAAAATTTTATTTCTAATCTGAATTTTTGATTTTCTTTCCGTTGCAGAGACCTCGATTACAGTAAGACAATCATTATCAATAAAAAGTTTTTCACCATGACGAACTGTTAATACTAATGCCACTCTTCCTCCTAATAATTCAAAATAATTTTATTAAGTAATCATGCTAGTGCTTGATTGTATTAACAAACTATTTTTACTCCAACTATTGATTCTAAACGATGGTATGTTCCCGTTAGCAAATTATATATTCTGGCAAATCTATACCTTACCTCCGATATTCTTCAAAACTATCCATTAGCAATGTCTTATATTAAGCAAGAATTTTTCGCTCAAACTAGACGAACTTATGCTTTTATTTTAAGCTCCTCAAAATCAATAATTTAGGATCTAAAATGGACGTAACTGTTGACCAC
>QFOT01000026.1 GCA_003241285.1 Micavibrio aeruginosavorus | reverse complement strand
CGTTGAAAAAGGTTTGGTGTCTGTTTTCAAGAATTGCCATGGGCGTATCGCGATCACGATTTTTGCTTCCAACATTGCGCGTATCAACAGTATCGTAAAAGCGGCAAAAGCGTCGGGGCGCAGTACCTGTATCATGGGCCGCTCGCTTCACCGTATGACATCGGCGGCAAAAACCAATGGATATCTAAAAGATATCGATCAATTCGTATCGGAAGACGATCTCGGCTATATCCCGACCGACAATGTGGTGATGATTGTCACCGGATCGCAAGGCGAGCCGATGGCGGCGCTTGCAAGAATGGCGCGCGGCGAATGGCCAAAAATTAAACTTGGTACGGGCGATACGGTTATTTTTTCTTCCCGCGCTATTCCCGGGAATGAAAAAGAAATTAACGATGTTAAAAACAACCTGACGGCGGCGAAGGTGCGTATTATCGATCCGGATAATGCCAGCCACAAGATCCATGTATCCGGCCACCCGTATGCGGATGAGGTGCGTGACATGTTGTCATGGCTGAAGCCTCAATATGTTATCCCAGTTCATGGCGAGCGCGTGATGTTGGAAGCGCAAGCGGAAATCGCGCGCAGTCTTGGCGCAAAAACCGTTCTTCCTACGAATGGCGCCGTAATCAAGCTTGCGCCCGGAGATGTAGAAGTCGTCGATCATGTCAGGACTGGCTTGTTGGCGGTTGAGCCGAACCGTATTGTCCGGTCGGATCACAAAGGAATCACCGAGCGCCGGAAATTGCAATTCAGTGGCGCAATTCATATTTCACTGGCAATGAATGCGAAATTCGACCTGATCATGGAACCGCAAATTACCCTGATTGGCTTGATCGACCATGATAGTGCTGAAAAGCAATTAATCGGTGAGGTTCGTCAGGAGGTTGAAGACGCAATTTACGATCTTAAAAACGAGAATATTTTTGATGTCAAAAAACATGAAGAAGAAATCCGTATTTCAGTCCGCCGCATGGTAAACCAGATTTTGGGAATTAAACCAAAGGTTTCCGTTCATATTTTAAAGGTTTAAATGACTTTAGTTCAGGCAATTGTCACTTTTACGCTGATCTGGTGGACGTTTTTATTCTGCGTATTACCATGGGGGAATGCGCCTTCGGAAGATCCGGTAGCGGGCGAAACCGGAAATGTTCCGGCAAAACCACGTCTGGCGCTAAAATTCCTAATTACTACAGGGCTTTCCGTCATTATCTTTCTGATCGTTTATGGACTTATAGAGGCGAATGTCCTAGATTTTTACGCAATGGCCCGAAACATGGAAAAGCAGGACGGTTTAAGATGAAAAGATTTATATACATAATTTCAGCATTCGTATCTTTGTCGACAGCAGCTCAGGCCGCAGATCCTACGGATGGCATCAGCTCTTCCGTTGCGGTTGAGCGTATTATCTGCAAACCCGCCATGGTTCATACGCCATCCAGTGATGTTGCCTATCAAGGCGGCGTGGATGTGAATGGAAATGCGGTTGCTCCGGCGGATATAAATTCTGCGCCGCAGATCGTTTCATCGACATATACAGAAGTTCCCTTGAACATAGACCTTGCAAAGAAGCTGAACCTTTCACAGCCTGCCGTAATGGAAAGCAATTTCGGCAATCTGAAAGTTTATAACGATGGCCGTGTTCTTTATAACGGTCAGGATATCAGCAGCAATGTAAACTCTCTTTGCGGGCGAGCAGGCGAAGCTCCGGTTCCGACCAATGTTCCGGTGCCACCCAGAAACGTCAATGTGATGTCAACGCCGGAAGTACCAATGCCGGGAACCGCCGCACCATCATCGACAATGCCAGCCCGCTAAAAAATAAAATTTCTATACAGGACTAGTAAAATGAATCAGCCAAATCAGGCTCAAAAAGCGCACGGAAAAAATTCCAAATCTGCGATTTCACCAACACGGGAAGAAAATTTTCCTGAATGGTATCAGGAAGTCGTCAAAGTTGCGGACCTTGCGGAAAATTCCCCAACTCGCGGTTCGATGATTATCAAGCCGAATGGTTATGCGCTATGGGAAAATATCCAGCGTGCGCTCGATGATTTAATTAAGGCGGAGGGCGTTCAGAACGCATATTTTCCTTTGCTTATTCCTTTGAGCTTTATCGCCAAAGAAGCCGAGCATATTGATGGTTTTGCCAAGGAATGCGCGGTCGTTACGCATCACCGCCTTGAAGCCGGACCGGATGGCAAGCTTATTCCGGCACCGGATGCCAAGCTTGAAGAGACTTTCGTTATTCGCCCGACATCGGAAACGATTATCGGCGATGCAATGGCCCGCTGGACACAAAGCTATCGCGATTTGCCTTTGCTTTTAAATCAATGGGCTAATGTCATGCGGTGGGAAATGCGCACGCGTCTGTTCCTGCGCACATCTGAATTCCTCTGGCAAGAGGGTCATAATGCTTTTGAAACGGCAGAAGAAGGTAATCGTGACGCCCGTAAAATGTTAGAGGTTTATAATGACCTCTATGAAAATTGGTTTGCCATTCCTGGTTTTAAAGGCGAAAAAACGCCGGAAGAAAAATTCCCCGGCGCTGTAAATACATATACTATTGAAGGCATGATGCAGGATGGCAAAGCCTTACAAATGTGCACATCGCATGACCTAGGGCAAACTTTTTCCAAGTCTTGCAACATAAAATTTCAAGGCCGGGACGGAAAAGAGCAATTGGCTTGGACGACGTCATGGGGTTTAACGACGCGTTCTATAGGTGCAATGATTATGAGCCATGGCGATGATGATGGTTTAATCATGCCGCCAAAACTCGCGCCGACACAGGTCATGATCCTGCCGATTATCAAGGATGAAAGCGGTGCAGGGCCTGTCTTGGAATATGCACAAACACTCGCCAAGCGCCTGAAGGAAATCGGCGTCCGCGCCAAGGTCGATACATCTGACGCAAGAGCGCCGGATAAAATGTGGGATGCCATCAAGAAAGGCGTTCCGGTGCGCGTTGAGATCGGAGCGAGAGAAGTCGAGCAAAATGCTCTTACATTCGTTCGCCGCGATATAGGGCGCGACTCAAAAGAATCTTGCTCGCCTGACGAATTCGTCGCCCGCATTCAGGATGTCTTGAGTCAGAGCCATAATTATCTTTACAAGCGGGCCTATGATTTTACCCGTTCGAAAGTCAAGGAAACCAAAACGATTGCCGAGATCCAGGAATTCTTTAAATCCGAGATAGGCTTTGCGAAAGCGCCTATATCGGTTTTGACGGATGGAGCTTATGAAGCCGTGCGCAAGGAGTACTCATTGTCTTCAAGATGCTTGCCGTTTGAAGATGAGGGCCAGACAGTTTTGATTGGTAAATCCTACTGATGTTTTCTCCTTTTGAAAGAATGATGGCTTTTCGTTATTTGCGTGCGCGCAAAGCCGAAGGTTTTGTGTCGGTAATCGCCGGATTTTCCTTTATGGGGATTATGTTGGGTGTCGCGACGTTGATCATCGTCATGTCGGTCATGAATGGATTTCGCACTGAACTGATCGGGCGTATCCTGGGTTTAAATGGCCACATGAGCGTTTATCAGCCGGGCGGATCATTGATGGGGTATGAACCGATCGAGCAGGATATCAAACAGGTGAGCGGCGTTGTATCCGTTTCACCGGTGGTTGAAAGTCAGGTTCTGATTACGGCGAACGGTCAGGCGACAGGCGCCATCGCGCGTGGCTTTACGCAGGAATATATGAAGACGAAGCCTGTACTGGCGAATTCTTTTGAAAAAGGAAATATCCGAGACTTTCAAGGCAATGCCATTGCTGTCGGTGTCAAAATGGCAGAGCGTTTAAATTTAAGCGTTGGTTCGCAAATCACGTTAATGGCTCCGAAAGGTCGCAGCGGCCCGTTTGGTACAATTCCGCGAAGCCTGTCTTATACAGTCGTGGCTGTATTCGATGTAGGTATGCATGAATATAACTCGGGCTATGTTTTTATGCCGCTCGATACTGCGCAGACATTCTTCCAGTTGCCTTCTGATACGGTTTCCATGCTGGAAGTTATGGGCAAGAGTCCTGAAGAGGTTGATGTCCTGAAACAAAAATTGCAATTGATCGTTAAAGACCGTGCCGAGGTTTATGACTGGCGCGACTCCAATGCCAGTTTTATGAATGCGGTTCAGGTTGAACGAAATGTCATGTTCCTGATACTGACGCTCATTATCGTCGTCGCGGCGTTCAATATTATTTCGTCGATGATTATGCTTGTTAAAGACAAAGGCAGGGATATCGCGATCATGCGGACTATGGGTGCGGACCGTTCCAGCATGATGAAAATCTTTATGCTGACAGGGGCAAGTGTCGGCATTGGCGGCACGGCAACTGGGGCAATTTTGGGGACGTTATTTGCGGTCAACATCGAAAGCATTCGCCAGTGGATTCAGAATATGACCCATACTGAATTATTTTCGGCGGAAATCTATTTTCTCTCGAAACTTCCGGCGGAAGTAAAATGGGATGAAGTGAGTGTGATTGTTGGGATGGCTATTGTTATTTCCGTTGCGGCGACTTTATATCCGGCATGGCGCGCGGCAAAACTCGATCCAGTAGAGGCGCTTCGGTATGAGTAAAATTCTTCTTGAAACGCAAAATCTTGGTAAAACCTATCATCAGGGCGATGAAGATCTGCGGATCTTGCACGATATAAATCTGCAGATTAACAGCGGCGAGATTGTTGCGCTTGTCGGTTCATCGGGTGCGGGTAAATCAACTTTACTGCAGATGATTGGCCTTCTAGACAAGCCGACAACAGGAAAAATATTTGTCAGTGGTCATGATGTTTCGGATTTGAATGATGACAAGCGTACCCGTTTGCGCCGGAATTATCTGGGATTTGTTTACCAGTTTCACTATTTGCAGCCGGAATTCTCGGCTTTGGAAAATGTGGTTATTCCGCAAATGATCAAAGAAGTGCCGAAGAAAGAAGCTGAAGAAAAAGGCCGGCAGATGCTCGATGAGATGGGGCTGTCCCATCGTTATAATCATCGCCCTGCGCGTTTGTCCGGTGGGGAACAGCAACGCGTGGCGATTGCGCGTGCTCTCGCTAATGATCCTAAAATCCTTATGGCGGATGAGCCGACCGGAAATCTTGATCCCAAAACGTCAGATGAAGTGTTTGAAATGCTGATCAAGCGCACACGCGAAAAAGGCATCGGCGCGATTATCGCGACGCATAATATGGAACTTGCCAAACGCATGGACCGTATTCTGGAGATCAAGGGCGGAGAGCTGAAAAGCCTGTAAAAGCTTTTTCTTTTCTTGCTCTTTCAGCTTTTAATTCTCTAAACTCATTCCATGCCCGACACTCAATTCGTACATCTTCATGTCCATTCCGCCTATTCACTGGCGGAAGGCGCTTTGCAGGTCAAAGACCTGATTAAGAAGACGTATAAGCTTAAAATGCCTGCAGTGGCGATTACGGATACCTCCAATTTATTCGGCGCAATGGAGTTTTCTCTGGAAGCGTCGAAAGCGGGCATTCAGCCAATTCTTGGTTGTCAGGTAAATATCGGCACGGAAGATTGCCAGCTTGCTTTATTGGTGCAGTCGGAAGCCGGATACAAAAACCTCTCCGCGCTTATATCCAAAGCCTATATTGAAGGCGACGGCAGCCACAAGCCTGTTATTGAATGGGAAGATCTTTCAGTAAGAGCGGATGGATTGATCTGTCTGTCCGGTGCCTTGAAAGGGCCGATCGGCCATGCTCTGCTTGGACGCCGTATTGAGGAGGCTGAAAATTTTGCAATAAAGCTCAAAAATATTTTCGGCGACCGTTTGTATATGGAGCTGCAGCGTCATGGTCAGCGCGACGAAGATATGATTGAGAGCGATGCCATTGAGCTGGCATATAAATTCGACATTCCCCTGGTCGCGACCAATGATTGTTATTTTCCTGATGAGAGTTTTTATGACGCGCATGATGCGCTGCTCTGTATCGCCGAGGGGCGTTACGTTACCGAAGATAACCGGCGCCGCGTAACGAAAGAGCATTACTTTAAATCCGCCGAAGAGATGATCGATCTTTTCGAGGATATCCCGGAAGCGATTGCCAATACGGTTATGATCGCGCAGCGTTGCCATTTCTTCCTGAAAACCGTAAAGCCGATCCTGCCGCCATTCGAAAGCGATAGCGGGCGGAGCGAGCTGGACGAGATAAAATTCCAGACTGAAGCCGGGCTTAAATACCGTCTTGAAAATTTTGTCTTTACGCCGGAAATGTCGGAAGCCGAAAAGAAAGAAGTTGCCAAGCCTTATCAGGAGAGACTTGAGTTTGAGCTTAACACCATTATCAATATGGGTTTTATCGGCTACTTCCTGATCGTTTCCGATTTCATCAAATGGGCGAAGGATCACAATATTCCGGTCGGGCCGGGCAGGGGATCGGGCGCAGGTTCCGTTGTTGCATGGGCACTCTCTATCACGGATTTGGATCCGCTAAAATTTGGACTTCTATTCGAGCGTTTTCTCAATCCCGAGCGTGTATCCATGCCGGATTTCGACGTGGATTTTTGTCAGGACCGCCGAGATGAAGTCATCGCCTATGTACAGCAACGCTACGGCTATGACCGCGTTGCGCAGATTATTACCTTTGGTCAATTGAAAGCCCGGGCGGTCGTGCGCGATGTCGGGCGGGTTTTGCAAATTCCCTATGGCCAGGTTGACCGTATTTCTAAAATGATTCCGAACAATCCGGCAAATCCTGTCACGCTTGCGGAGGCTTTGGCAAATGACGCAGATTTCCGCGCCATGCGCGACGATGATACGGTTGACCGTTTGCTGACCATCGCGCTTCAGCTTGAAGGACTGTATCGCCATGCCTCTACGCACGCAGCTGGTATCGTTATCGGTGACAGGCCGCTGCAGGAGTTGTCGCCGCTTTACCGCGATCCAAACTCTTCCATTCCGGCAACGCAATTCAACATGAAATATGTTGAATCAACAGGCCTTGTGAAATTCGACTTTCTTGGCTTGAAAACGCTGACCGTCATTCAAAAAGCGGTGGAGTTGATCAAAGACAAAGGCGTCGATGTCGAGATTTTGCAAATCCCTATTGATGACGCGCCGTCTTATGAGATGATCGCGCGTGCGGAAAGTACCGGCGTGTTCCAGCTTGAAAGCTCGGGCATGCGGGACACGCTGCGTAAAATGCACCCGGACAGGCTGGAAGATATTATCGCGCTCGTTTCGCTCTATCGCCCGGGTCCGATGGATAATATTCCGCAATATTGTCTCGTTAAAGACGGCAAGGCCGAACCCGATTACCTGCACCCGAAACTTCAGCCGATGCTGGAGGAAACTTACGGCATCATGGTTTATCAGGAACAGGTCATGCAGGCCGCGCAGCTACTCGCAGGCTACACGCTCGGCGGTGCGGATTTGCTTCGTCGTGCCATGGGTAAAAAAATCAAGGCCGAGATGGACGCGCAGAAAGCCTTGTTCGTTGAAGGCGCAGGAAAATTTTCAGACGTTAAACCTGAACGCGCCGAGATTATTTTTGAACAGATCGAAAAGTTCGCCGGTTATGGTTTTAACAAATCTCACGCCGCCGCTTATGCGCTGATCGCTTATCAAACGGCATGGCTGAAAGCCAATCACCCGCTGGAGTTTTTTGCTGCGTCGATGACGCTCGATATGGGCAATACGGACAAGCTGGCAATCTTCCGTCAAGCGATGGATCGTATGGAGCTGAAACTCCTGCTGCCCGACATCAATAAATCATTCGTCACATTTGCGGTTGAAGGTGAGGCGGTGCGTTATGCTCTGGCCGCGATCAAAGGCGTTGGCGAAAATGCGATTGCCAATATCATTGCCGAGCGCGAGAAAAACGGCCCGTATAAATCGCTGGAAGATTTCCTGAAACGGATCGACCCAAAGAACATCAATAAAAAGCAATTTCAAAATCTGGCGGCGGCGGGCGCGTTTGAATCCATTCACCCGAGCCGAGCGCAATTATTCGAAGGTGCAGAAAAGCTTATCCATTACGCGCAAGCTTTGGCAAATGAACGTAATTCATCGCAAGCTAGCATGTTCGCCATGGAGCAAACGGTTGCCAGCGATCTGGCACAGCAGCATCTGCCCGATATCCCTGAATGGGGACCTCTCGATAAACTGGCGCATGAATTTGACGCCATCGGATTTTATCTCTCCGCACACCCGCTCGATAGTAAAGCGCGGCAGCTTGAACGCCTCGGCATGATTTCCTACGCGGAGATAGAAGGCCATCTTCAGGGTAAGCCGATTGCGCGGATGCAAATGGCGGGCGTACTTATTAAGAAGGTCGAAAAAATCTCCGCTAAGAGCGGTAATAAATTCGCGTTCCTTACTATGTCGGACAGCACAGGGGTTTACGAAGTTGCACTGTTCTCCGAAACCCTTGCCAGAACCCGCCAGTATCTAGAAGAGGGCAAGGGCTTACTCATGACAGTCGATGCTGAAATCCGCGAAGATGCCCTGCGGATGACGGTTCAGGATATTAAACCGCTTGAGGAGGCACTGGCAGATAAAGTCCGTGAAATAGAAATTACAGTAGATAAAGCGGAAGCGCTCGATATTCTTAAAACCCGTCTCGATAACGAAAAAAAAGGCGGGGCAAAAGTGCTAGTTACTTTGACGACACAGGGCAGGCAGGTGCAGATCAGGTTGCCGGGGCTTTATTCCGTCAGTCCTGATACGAAAAACATACTTTTCCAGACTAAGGGCATTAAAAGAGTCCAAGAACTATAATTATAATTTCCGTGATAATACAATTAACTTTCTTGACTTTCACCCTTAAAACACCCTATAACCCACTCAAATTCACATACAGGACAAGGTTCCGGATTCGAGAGTTTCCAGTGCCTGACCGGTCACCCAAATAACCAAAAAGGGCGATTATCCTGTAGAGGCTCAACCGGACGAAAGGAATATTTATATGTCTATGCCAGAATTCTCTATGCGCCAACTTCTTGAAGCAGGCGTTCACTTTGGTCACCACACACGTCGCTGGAACCCTAAAATGCGCCCATTTATCTTCGGCGTGCGTAATGGCGTTCACATCCTCGACCTTCAACAAACAGTTCCGATGCTCGAAACCGCTCTGCAGGCCGTTCGCGAAGTCGCTGCCAATCGTGGCCGCATCCTGTTCGTCGGTACAAAGCGTCAGGCTCAGGAAAAAGTAAAAGAATCCGCTAAGCGCTGCGGTCAATATTACGTCAACCACCGCTGGCTCGGTGGCATGCTGACCAACTGGAAAACTATTTCCGGTTCGATCGCACGTTTGAAAGAGCTCGATACTATCCTTTCCATGGAAAAGCCTGGCTATAAGAAAAAAGAAATCCTGATGATGATGCGCGAGCGTGAAAAGCTTGAAAACGCTATCGGCGGGATCAAGGATATGGGCGGTCAGCCTGACGCTCTGTTCGTCATCGACACAAACAAGGAAGATCTTGCCATTCTTGAAGCCAAGAAACTTGGTATTCCCGTTATCGCGATCCTTGATAGCAATTCAAGCCCTGACAACGTTGATTTCCCGATCCCAGGTAACGATGACGCTTTGCGCGCTATCGAAATCTACTGCGATCTCGTTTCTTCCGCGATCCTCGACGGTATCAGCGCAGAAATGTCCCGCTCCGGTAAAGATACCGGCGCAGCAGTCGATGTTAAAGTCGAATTGCCACCAGCAGCAAATGAATCTGATGCTGAAGTAAAAGCGGCAGCAAACGCTTAATTATCATGTCCCCGCGAAAGCGGGGGCCTTCTAAACTCTCAATAAAAGGAATATAAAATGGCTGATATCACAGCAGCGATGGTAAAAGAACTACGCGAGAAAAGCGGCGCCGGTATGATGGACGCGAAAAACGCTTTGGTTGAAAACAATGGTGACATGGAAGTCGCCATGGACTGGTTGCGCAAGAAAGGCCTTGCGAAAGCGGCAAAGAAATCCGGTCGCGTTGCGGCTGAAGGTTTGATCGGCGTTGCATCCGCAGCAGATGGCAAATCAGCCTCCCTGATCGAAGTGAACTCCGAAACTGACTTCGTTGCCCGCAATGAAATTTTCCAGGGCTTCGTAAAGCAAGCGTCTCAAATCGCGCTTAAAGAAAAAGATATCGATGCTGTTGCTGAAGCTGCTTACGGCTCCGGCAAAAATACAAAAGATACGCTGACGGATCTGATCGCTCAGATCGGTGAAAACATGAGCCTTCGCCGTTCAACGAGCCTGTCTGTTACTGACGGTGTCGTTGCAACTTACGTTCACTCTGCCGTTGCGCCAAATCTCGGCAAAATCGGCGTGATCGTGGCTCTTGAGTCAACGGCTTCACAAGAAACTCTTCAGGCTTTGGGTAAGCAACTAGCGATGCATATCGCCGCAGCAAAACCTGAGTCTTTGGATGTCGCCAGCCTTGACCCGAAGACGGTAGAGCGTGAAAAAGCGATCCACCGCGATACAGCAAAGGCGTCCGGCAAGCCTGACGATATTATCGAGAAAATGCTCGAGGGCCGTATGCGCAAATACTATGAAGAAATCGTTCTGCTTGAGCAGACATTTATCATGGACGGTGAGACTAAGATTGCCGCTCTTCTTGAAAAAGCCGGCAAGGATGCAGGATCACCAGTTAAATTGACTGGCTTCGTATCCTACGTTCTCGGTGAAGGTATCGAAAAAGAAGAAACCGACTTTGCAGCGGAAGTTGCGGCGACGAAAGCCTCGGCCAACGCTTAATTTAAAAGCCCCTGAGTAAGGGGCTTTTTATTGAATCCCGCCTTGCGCGGGATTTGTCCTGCCAGTAAAATAACATGGAAGAGGTCCTTTATATGTCTGCACAACCTGCCATCAAGTCCGAAGCCGTCCCAAAATATAAACGCGTTCTTTTAAAAATCTCCGGCGAAGCCTTGATGGGCTCTAAGGAATTCGGCCTTGATCCCGACACGGTTGCCCGAATTGCGGATGACGTCAAAGAAGCCATCGATATGGGAGTGCAGGTTTGCATCGTTGTCGGTGCAGGAAATATTTTCCGCGGCGTGTCCGGCGCGTCATCAGGTATGGACCGCACGACGGCGGACCATATGGGTATGCTTGGTATCGTAATCAACGCGCTTTGCCTGCAAAACGCGTTGGAAAAAATCGGCATCAAAACCCGCGTTCAATCTGCGATCCAGATGGATCAGGTTTGCGAACCCTATATCCGCCGTAAAGCCATGCGCCACCTTGAAAAAGGTCGTGTCGTTATTTTTGCTGCCGGTACAGGCAATCCTTACTTTACATCTGATACAGGCGCATCTCTTCGTGCATCGGAAATGAATTGCGATCTGATTGCCAAGGGAACCAAAGTCAACGGTATTTATACGGCTGATCCTTTCAAGGACCCGTCTGCTACAAAATACGATCATGTGACTTATATGGATATCCTGACAAAGGATTTGAAAGTCATGGATGCAACTGCCGTATCCTTGGCGCGTGAGAACAAAATTCCTGTCATGGTTTTCTCGATCCGCGAGAAGGGCAATTTTGCCAAGGTCATGCAAGGTCAGGGCGAATTCACCATCGTCAGCGATAAAGCTTAATTTTTAAGAGGATCAAATGTCTTTCAATATCAATGAAATGAAACAACGTATGCAATCCACTCAGGAAAATCTTGAGAAGGAATTTGTCGGTCTTCGTACAGGTCGTGCTTCGACTGCTATGCTTGATCCAGTAACGGTCGATGTGTATGGCGCTCGCATGCCTCTTACTCAAGTTGCAACTGTAGGCGTTCCAGAAGCGCGTCTTCTAACTGTACAGGTGTGGGATGCCAGCCAGACCAAGGCCGTTGAAAAGGCTATCCGTGATGCGGGGCTGGGTCTAAACCCCCAAGCCGAAGGTACGTTGATCCGCGTGCCTGTTCCTGAACTTTCAACAGAGCGTCGCACGGAGCTTGTTAAAGTTGCCGGTAAATATGCAGAAGCGGCCCGCGTTGCTATCCGCAATATTCGCCGCGATGGTATGGACGCGATCAAGAAGCTTGAGAAAGACAAAGCGATTTCTGAAGATGACGCAAAACGCCAGTCTGAAGATGTTCAGAAAGCGACAGACGGCTTTATTAAAAAAGTCGACGAGATTCTGGCGCAAAAAGAAAAAGACGTGATGAAAGTTTAATGAGCGAGGCAATTGTTCCAGTAAATGCGCGTCACGTTGCCATCATCATGGATGGCAATGGACGCTGGGCGCGTGCGCGGAACATGAATCGTACAAAAGGTCACCAAAAAGGTCTGGAATCCGTTCGCCGTTCTATTGAAGCTGCTATCGAGCTGAAGATCGAATATCTAACCTTGTTTGGATTTTCATCTGAAAACTGGAATCGTCCGCAGGATGAAGTTTCAGAACTTATGCGCCTTCTTCGCTATTACCTGCGTTCTGAAACAGCCGACCTCCACAAAAGTGGTATTCGTTTGCGCGTGATTGGCGACCGGGCGCGTTTTGCGCCTGACATTGTAGAAATGATTGAGAATGCGGAGCGCTTGACGGCGGATAATTCTAAACTCAATCTTATCATTGCATTGAACTACGGGGGACGTCAGGATATTTTGCAGGCGAGTAAGCAACTCGCCGATCATGCATGGCGACAAAATCATCAATTGACGATGGAAGAAGTCGAGGCCCTGCTTCCTCAATTCCTCTATACTGCAGGCATACCTGATCCTGATTTGATGATCCGAACTAGCGGAGAAAAAAGGATTTCAAATTTCCTGATCTGGTCATGTGCCTATACGGAATTCGTATTTACAGACGTGCTCTGGCCTGATTTCCAAAAAGCCGATCTGGAAGCGGCGCTTCATGAATATTCTGGCCGTGACCGACGTTTCGGCGCGTTGAAAGACAGCGAAAGCAAATAATGTCCAATCTACAGCTCCGTATAATTTCTGCTCTGGTGATGCTTCCGTTCGTGATTGGCGCGGTATTTATGGGCGGCTTTCCGTTTCTTGTGTTTACGGCGATTATTTTCATTCTGGCTGTTTATGAATGGGCCAGACTGTCTTTAAAGACCCAGAATAAAATCGGTTTCCTGGTATTTGGTATGATTTATCTGCCGCTCTGCTTTTATGAATTTTATAATTTGCGCACCGGATTTAGCGATGGCTTGTATCTCGTCATCTCTATGCTTCTAATTATCTGGAGCGCGGATATAGGCGCTTACTTCGTGGGCCGGAAATTCGGCAAACATAAAATGGCGCCAACGATAAGCCCGAATAAAAGCTGGGAGGGTCTTGCCGGGGCGATGTTTTTTTCTGCGCTTATGATGATTGTCCTGATGATGTATGTTTTCACTTCAGATGCAGGACCTGGATTTCTAATGCTCGCCATTACCGGCGCAATACTCGGTTATATAGGGCAAGCAGGCGATCTTCTGGAATCTTTCCTGAAAAGAAAAGCAGGAGAGAAGGATTCCAGTAAACTTATTCCCGGTCATGGCGGCGTGCTGGACCGTGTAGACTCCATTTTACTTGTATCACCCGTATTTGTGTTTATTGCAGAATATGTCCTGTAAAACGATTACGGTTCTAGGCTCCACCGGGTCCATCGGCAAAAGCACACTTGATCTTTTAAAGTTTCATTCCGATAAATTTGAAGTTGTCGCTCTGACAGCCAATAAAAATGCCGATCTTTTGATCGAGCAAGCCTTGCAGTTCAACCCGAAGCTGGTTGCTATTGGTGATGAATCTTTATTCCAACAAGTGAAATCGGCATTATCCGCCCATGGTGTAAAAGTTATTGCTGGAGAAGAGGGTATTCTTGAGGCTGCATCCATGCCCGTCGATATATCTATTGCAGCGATTGTCGGCATGGGCGGTTTAAGACCCCTGATGGCCTCTCTGGGCAACGCAAAAACTATTGCTATCGCAAATAAAGAGCCGTTGGTTAGTGCTGGAAATTTATTTCTCGAAGCCGCCAGGCAACAACAGACAAAAATCTTGCCGCTCGATAGCGAACATAATGCTATTTATCAGGTATTTGAAAACAAGAACCGTCAAGAAATATCCAACCTAATTTTAACCGCCTCGGGCGGCCCGTTTCGAGAATGGACTGCGGAGCAAATTTCCAATGCCACTCCCGAGCAGGCAGTAGCGCATCCTAACTGGAGTATGGGAGCTAAGATATCCGTCGATAGCGCTTCTATGATGAACAAAGGCCTTGAAATTATCGAGGCTTATCATTTGTTTAGAATGCCTTCCGATAAAATCAAAGTTATAATTCATCCGCAGTCGATTATCCATTCCATGGTAGAATATACTGACGGTTCGGTACTCGCTCAGTTGGGAGCACCCGATATGCGTACGCCCATAGCCTATGCCTTGGCATGGCCGGAGCGTATGGAAACATCAGGTTCAAAACTTGATCTGGCAAAACTTAAAACACTTGAATTTGAAACGCCAGATTTAATCCGCTTTCCTTGCCTGCAACTGGCTTACGAGGCGCTAGAATCTGGGGCAGCCGCTTGTATTGCATTGAATGCGTCCAATGAAATACTTGTTGAAGCTTTTCTAGAAAGAAAAATTTCTTTCTCAAGTATTCCTAAAATCATTAGTTCCATATTACCTACAAGTCATACAGGTGGGTTTGAAACGATTACCGATATACTTTCCTACGACAGCGAAGTGCGCAAGCAAACGCGAGCATTTTTATAGCAGGTAGGGCAATGGATTATTTACAGACACTGTTCAGTAATATCTGGCTCTACGGAATTCTTTTTCTTATCGTCCTTACAGTCGTCATTTTTGTTCATGAACTAGGCCATTACCTGATGGCCAAGATCTTCAAAGTCAAAGTCGAAAGTTTTTCTTTAGGTTTTGGGCGTGAAATTATGGGGTATACGGATAGTTCTGGAACGAGATGGAGTCTTAGAATTTTGCCCATAGGCGGTTACGTCAGAATGTTCGGTGTCAATGCAAGCAATGACTTGATACAGACGCCCAACTTATCGCATCAAGCTTTTTTCACGCGGCCCATATATCAACGTGCTCTTATTACTGCTGCCGGGCCTGCTATAAACTTATTATTCGGTGCTGCTTTGCTTATGGCTCTCTATATGATGATAGGAAAGCCTTCCCTGGCTCCCGTTGTGACAGGTCTTGAAGTTGAATCGCCCGCACATAAAGCAGGCATAAAAATCGGAGACCTGTTTGTACGCATAAACGGCAAAAATTTAATTACATTTGAAGAAGCCCGGGAGATTGTTGCCGATAAAATTGACCAGGCAGTGATTGTGGATATTAAGCGTGGTGATAAAATACTTAGTTTTAATATCGTCGCCAAGCGTCTCAAGGAAAAAAACAGATACGGCTTTTCAGCTGATCGTGGGTATCTGGGTGTTTTATGGCCATCCTATGGCTTGAAACTTTCAAAGATAGATCAAATCAATGGGATCGATACAGCTGGCAATGAAGAAATGAACCGCAAGATTTTGATAAAAAATCTTGGCCGGGAAGTAACTATTCGATTTGGAGATGAAAATAAAGATAATCTGATCGTTTTTCTGAATGAAGAATTCAACAGCTCTTTAAAAAATTCAAAGCATAAAGATTTCGGAGTTTTGGTACTGGACCGCCATTCAGCTCAAAAAATGGTACAACTAAACCCTCTCTCCGCGATAAAGGCATCTATTGATATGACCTGGAAAGGAATCAACCAGACGCTGGGTGTTATTTTTCAAATTTTTACAGGCTCTAAAAAACCATCCGAAATGGGAGGTGTAATCCGAATTGGCAAAATGACTGCTGATATGGCTGGACACGGCTTTTTTGTTTTCATGGTTTTTGTTGCTTTATTATCCATTAACATCGGAGTTGTTAATTTGCTTCCAATTCCCATGATAGATGGGGGGCACTTGATGTTTCAATTTTTGGAGGCCCTGAAAGGGGAACCTGTTTCATTACGAACAAAAGGTTATATTTACGGCGTTGGCCTTATCTTTCTTTTTCTATGTATGATTTTTATAAATGTCAGAGATATCATGGATTTATTCATAAAAAAATAAATACACGTGTTTAAAACTTACGCCTTTTGGCGTATAAATCTGTGCGCGAGCAAACGAAATCCTATATACTTTAGTATCTCGAACCTTAAGGATATTTAATGAACCAAATTCTTGACTGGGCCCAGATGGCGGCCACCAATATAGGCTTATTCGGGGTCAGCTTTTTGGCTGTTTTAGGCTTGCTGGTATTCGTTCATGAGTGGGGCCATTATATCATTGCCCGCGCCTGTGGCGTCAAAGTTGATACTTTTTCGATTGGTTTTGGTAAAGAAATCTGGGGTTTTAACGACAAGCACGGGACACGCTGGAAAGTTTCTTTAATTCCGCTTGGCGGCTATGTTAAAATGTTCGGTGACACTGACCCGGCAAGCGCAGGGCATGTGGAAGGCAAGGAATTGACTGAAGGTGAGCGTTCAGTGGCCTTTTTTGCCAAACCCGTGGGCCAGCGTGCCGCCGTGGTTTTTGCCGGTCCGGCCATTAATTTTATTTTTGCCATCCTTGTTCTGGCCATTCTCTATATCTTTGTCGGGAAACCTATTACGCCACCTCAGGCGATGGGAGTTGAAGTCGGCGGGGCCGCCGATAAGGCAGGCTTCCAGCCGCATGATATCGTTAAGTCTATTAATGGCCGTGAAATCGAGAGTTTCGATAATATTAAGCGCGAGGTTATGATCGCTTTAGATACCGAAATGAATTTCGTCGTTGAGCGCGATGGCAAGGAAATCGAGCTCAAGGCGACACCGAAAGTTGTCGAGGAAGAGGACCGTTTTGGATTTAAACATCAGCTTGGTTTCCTTGGGCTGATCGGTCCAGCCAATGGCCTTGATGTAACGGCTATTTCCAAGATCAATGGCCGCGAAACGGGTGAAGACGTCAATGTGATACGTCAGGCTCTAGTCGAGAATATGAATAAAGACCTCGTTCTAGAGATGACGGGCGGTAAGCCGGGATCGAGCATGCGCGTCCGACCGCCTGCCGATTTAAATAAGAAAATCGGCGATGAAAAAAGCCCAGAGCATAATGCCCTTATTCTGGGCGTTCGTCCGGGTGATGAAATCCGTAAAATGAATCCGCTTATGGCAGTTGGCGAGGCGGTTGTCGATACAGGCCAGATTATTTCGGACACACTCAAGGCTCTGGGGCAGATGATTACCGGCACCAGAAGCGCGTCTGAACTGGGTGGCATAATTCGAATCGGGGCCATTGCCGGGGACATGGCGGAGAGGGGCATGATTGCGCTTGCGACTTTCACGGCTTTGTTGTCGATCAATCTGGGGCTTATTAACCTTTTCCCTATTCCAATGCTGGATGGCGGTCATTTAGTGTTTTATGCATTGGAAGCATTGAAAGGTAAGCCATTATCCGAAAAAGTTCAGGAATATGCATTCCGTTTCGGTCTAGTCGTGCTGGTTAGCTTGATGGTCTTCGCCAATCTGAATGATATCGTCCAGCTCATATTCTGATTTCATAATATACTCTGCCCAGCGTCTGGCCCTTGTCAAATAATGCTTGCTAGGGCATGCTGGGCAGAGTAATTTTCTCCTGATTTTACCAAATCTAACAATCATTTACCGAGCCAGAGATTATTCCCATGCGGCAATATTTCCGTTACCTTTTTTCAACTGCTGCTATCATCCTTACCGCTGTCCCGGCCTCGTGGGCCGCGACCGTTAGGGAAATTCGTGTTACGGGTACTGAGCGTATCGAGCCAGCTACTGTAATGAGCTATCTTGAGCTTAAACAGGGCGATGATGCATCTCAGGAAGCGCTCGACAGTGCATTAAAGGGCTTGTTTGCGACAGGCCTTTTTGCCGATGTAACTCTGTCTGAGAGTAATGGCGTTGTAACGGTCAATGTTGCTGAAAATCCGGTAATCAATGTCATTGCTTTTGAAGGCAATGACGAAATAAAAGATGAAGAATTGCAGGCGGAAATCCAGCTGCGCTCTCGCCAGGTGTTCACTCGTACAAAAGTTCAGGAAGACGTTGCGCGTCTGTATGAAATCTATCGCCGTAAAGGACAATATTCAGCAGAGATCGAGCCAAAAGTAATCAAGCTCGATCAAAACCGCGTTAATCTTGTGTTTGAAATTTCTGAAGGCCCGGTAACAGATATCAGTACGATCCGCTTTGTCGGTAATGAACGTTTCAGCGATGATGAGCTTCGCAGCGAAATGACATCGCAGGAAGCACGTTGGTATAATTTTCTGACAACCGCTGACCGCTATGATCCGGACCGTTTGTCATTTGACCAGGAGAAACTTCGCCAGTTCTACCTTAAAGAAGGCTACGCGGATTTCCGTATTTTATCAGCGGTTTCTGAGCTTTCGCAGGATAAGAAAAACTTCTTTATCACTATGACCGTTGACGAAGGTGAGCGCTATAAAGTCAACGATATTCGCATTAATTCCCAAATTCGTAATCTGGATCCTGCAAGCCTGACCGATCAGGCAACCTTCAAGGTCAAGGACTGGTACAATGCCGAGGAAGTAAAAAACTCGGTCGATCTGATGACAAAAAAACTCGGCGATATGCAGTATGCGTTTGTAACTGTCGTGCCTGATGTCGTTAGAAACCGTGACCAGAAAATGGTTGATATCGTTTTCAATATCAATGAAAGTCCGCGCGTCTTTGTTGAGCGGGTCGATATCAATGGCAACGTTCGTACGCTTGACAAAGTCGTTCGTCGCCAGATGGAATTGGTCGAAGGTGACCCGTTCAACCCGCGCGAAATCCGCCGGGCAGCGGAACGCATACGTGCGCTTGGCTTCTTTTCGGATGCCGAGGTCACGACCGAGCCGGGCAGTTCCGAGGATCAGGTTCTGGTCAATGTCGATGTCACCGAACAGCCCACAGGCTCGCTGACGCTTGGCGCAACCTATAGCGTCAGCGATGGCATTGCACTTATCATCGGTTTCCAGGAGACCAACTTCCTGGGCCGTGGCCAGACCGTTGGCCTGAACATCACCGGTGGCACCGATAACGCTGCCGGAACGGCGTCGTTCTTTGAACCGGCGTTCCTCGGACGCGATCTGGGCCTGCGGCTTTCGGTCTATTATCGCGAGTCGAATTACCAAAACTCTTTCTACGACACCAATATCGCAGGCTTTCGTTCGGGGCTTATATTTCCCGTCGGCGAATACTCTCGCCTCGAACTGCGTTACGCCCTCGGTCAGGAAGAGATCACCAACGTCTCAGACAACTCGTCTGTCATCCTGAAACGGGAAGAGGCGCGGGGTATGTTGGTCGACAGCGTTGCCGGGTTTGGC
>QFOT01000025.1 GCA_003241285.1 Micavibrio aeruginosavorus | reverse complement strand
GCGCAAGCACGGCATGCGAAGTAGGCAGACGATGGCTTTTCGAAAACTCTTAAGCCTGCAAAGCAAGCTTCTCAAGGAATATAAAATCCGCGACCGTATCGAGCGGCTGCGCCGGCGCATGGTGATGGATATGCTCAGAAAAGGCATGACGCTGGAAAAATATAAAAAATTATACGAACGAAATGGGAGCTCGGGTCTAAACCCTTCCGAAAATCCCTGCTTCCCCCGTGACTTGTCCGCCGAAGCCTTGGCGAAGGCAGAAAACGGGGGGCCTTGACCCCGGCGCTCCGCCCGATCGCTGCTTTCGCGGGGAAAACAAATGAAAATAAGCAAAAAGGAAATCTCCTTACGTCAAATAGTTGCCTTTTGCGCTGCAATGGCTTAATTTATACACGTAATGTCACCCCTGCCCGAAAACCCTCCGAAAAGATATCTGAAACCAGTGACCAGCGGATTAACCGTTGAGCATCTTTCAAAATCTTATAAAAAACGCCCCGTGTTGCGGGATGTGTCGGTCACGGTTCAGCGCGGCGAGGCCGTCGCCTTGCTCGGCCCGAACGGGGCCGGTAAGACTACCTGCTTTTATATCATCACCGGCCTGATCCCGCCCGATGGCGGCACGATCTCCCTATACGGACAGGATATCACGACATTGCCGATGTATCGCCGCGCGCGCCTTGGCATCGGCTATCTGCCGCAGGAAGCCTCGATTTTCCGCGGTCTTTCGGTTGAAGAAAATATTCGCGCCGTTGTTCAGACACAGGATTTGAAACCCGAAGAACAGGAAAACCTGCTCGAGGATTTACTCGTCGAATTCTCGGTATCTCACCTGCGCCGCACCCCGGCCATCGCCCTATCGGGCGGGGAACGCCGCCGCGTCGAGATCGCCCGCGCCCTCGCCTCGCGCCCCCAGTTTATTCTGCTCGATGAACCGCTCGCCGGTATCGACCCGATTGCCGTGAACGATATCCGCACATTGATTGGCTACCTGAAAAACCGCGGTATCGGCGTTCTCATCACCGATCACAATGTCCGCGATACGCTGGGCATTGTCGATCGCGCCTATATCCTCCATGACGGCAAGGTCCTGACCGAAGGCTCGCCGGAAGAGATCGTCGATGACAACGAGGTTCGCCGCGTCTATTTAGGCGAAGGGTTTAGCCTTTAATAATTTCCTGCTATACTTTTTATATGGCCGGAAACAAACTCTCCCAGACCCTCGATTTACGCCAGCAGCAAAACCTTGTTATGACGCCGCAAATGCAGCAGGCGATCAAGTTGCTGCAGCTTTCCAATGTCGAACTTCAGGACTATCTGGATGAGGAGATTGCCCAGAATCCGCTTCTGGAAAAAATAGAAACCGAAAGATCGGATGACGACGATCATCGGCCTGAGGAAAAACCCGAGCGCGAAGACGATCCTGAGAATGATTTCGATGCCGGGTCGAGCATGTCGAATGCCACGCCGGGTGGACGCGCAGATTTCAGCGAAGACGAGCGCACGCTGGAAAGCACACATGCCAAGGAGAAGAACCTGCATGATCATTTGATGGAGCAGCTCACGATCAGCGCGCAGGACGCGCTCGATAAAACCATCGGCACGCTGCTGATCGACCGCCTAGATGAAGCGGGATATCTGCGCGAAAGTCCTGAAGAGCTCGCCGCCCAGCTCGGCGTCTCGGAAGAGCGCATCACGAAACTGGTGGCCCGCCTCAAGAAATTCGATCCTGCGGGGATCTTCGCTTTCAACCTGTCCGAATGCCTGATGCTGCAACTTGAAGACAGGGGCGTTCTCGATGCGCCGATGAAAATTCTCCTCGAGAATTTAAATCTTCTGGGACAGCATGATTATGCGGGGCTTGCTAAAATCTGCGACGTGCATCCCAATGTCGTTAAAGAAATGGCGCAGGAGCTTCGGACGCTGCAACCCAAACCCGCGTCGCTTTTCGATCATTCCATCGCGCAGACCGCGATACCCGATGTCCTGATGCGCAAGCTTCCTAAAGACAAGGGCGGCGGCTGGCGCGTCGAGCTGAACAGCGACACCCTCCCGCGCGTCTTGGTGAACCAGCAATATTACACCGATGTCACAGGCCGCACGAAAGACAAGGGCGAGCGGGAATATCTGGTCACCCAGCTCAATAACGCCAACTGGCTGGCGAAAGCTCTTGATCAGCGCGCGCAGACCATTCTGAAAGTCGCCTCCGAGATCGTCGAGCGGCAGGACGCATTCTTCCTGTTCGGGATCGAATATCTTGCGCCGCTCACGCTGCGCGAAGTAGCCGATTCTATCGGCATGCATGAAAGTACCGTCAGCCGAGTCACTACCGGGAAATTCATCGGCACGCCGCGCGGGCTTTTCGAGCTGAAATTCTTCTTCACTTCCTCTATCGAGGGCAGCGACGGCGGTAGCGTATCGTCCGAAGCCGTGAAGTCCAAGATCAAGACATTGATCGATGCGGAAGAACCGAAAGCCATTTTGTCCGATGATGATATCGTCGACCTGCTGCAAAAAGACGGCATCGATATCGCGCGGCGCACGATTGCCAAATACCGCGAAGCAATGGGAATTCCGTCTTCCGTGCAAAGACGGCGGATCAAGAAAATCTAGATATCGATCAACTCGACATCGGCGGCATAAATTTCACTGCCAAAAAACTTTGCTGCATTGGCCGCAAATCTTGCCGGATCATCGGTGGCAAAAAACTGACATGTCCCGTTTTGAATATGAGGTGAAATATTCAACTCCGCTGCCGCCGCCTCGCCGCTATTGATCAGCGTTACGTCAGGCCCGAGAATATCCCTGATCTGCTTTTCAAATAACGGGAAATGCGTACAGCCTAAAATCAGCGTATCAGGACGGTTCTGACCATCGAAAATCGGCTCCAGATATTTGCGCAAAGCATCTTCTGCAATTTTATCACTCGCCCAGCCTTCTTCGGCGAGCGCGACCAGTAGCTGACAGGCTTGCGATGACACTTGTATGGAAGAATTAATGTCCTTGATAGCTTTCTCGTAAGCGCCGCTTTTTACCGTGCCGTATGTTGCGACCACCGCGATATGGTCGTTCTTTGTCGCCGCGATAGCTGCGCGGCTGGCGGGATCGATCATGCCAAGCACGGGAATGCCATCCGCCATTTCCCGGACAGCGCTTAAAGCATGGGTCGAGGCCGTATTGCAGGCAACGACAATTGCCTTGATATTATGCTTTAATATTTCCCGCGTGAGCGCCTGTGAGTAACGGATAATAGTTTCCGGGCTTTTCGTGCCATAAGGCAGACGGGCCGTATCGCCAATATAGACATAAGACTCATTTGGATATTTTTCCTGCAAAGCCTTTAAAACGGTCAGGCCGCCTATACCGGAATCAAAAACCCCAATTGGTTCCAAATTTTTTGGCATTTATTTTTTCTCTTAACACTTTTTTTAAGACATTTGGGTGATACAATTACTTATATGATTTTTTATCGTAGCGCGATGGCGAAACCTTTCATCAGGGTTTTTTGCTCAAGGCGAATTCCTATTAATTTTTCAAAGGAGCTAATTTATGGATCTGACAATCAACGGTAAACAAATGAACGTTGGCGACGCCCTTCGTACCCATGTCACCGAAAAGCTGAGCGACATCGATTCCAAATATTTCAATCGCGCCTTTGCAACGGTCGTGACATTCGCCCCTGAAGGTCATGGCTTCGTTAAGACTCATATTTCCCTGAAAGTCGGCAAGGATATCATGGTTAC
Source organism: Micavibrio aeruginosavorus (assembly GCA_003241285.1). GTDB lineage: Bacteria > Pseudomonadota > Alphaproteobacteria > Micavibrionales > Micavibrionaceae > Micavibrio_B > Micavibrio_B aeruginosavorus_A. Next base: position 16,196 of record QFOT01000025.1, on the reverse strand, counting down.
CGCCACGTCCGTCGAAACAGAGGCCTACGTTTCCTTCGATGCAGCCGCCGCGAAAATCGCCAAGCAGCTTCGCAAGTATAAAAACCGCCTGCGCGATCACCATGAACGTATCGAGCAAACACCTGAAACCGAAATGCTGAAAGCACGCGACTACACAATCGCCAGCGAAACGCTTGACGGCGTCAGTGAGCCGCAGGAAGAGCCGGCGGAAACAGGTTCCGATCCGTTGATCGTTGCGGAGATGCCGATGCAGATCCAAAAAATGTCCGTGTCTGAAGCCGTGATGCGCCTCGACCTTGCCGGACACACCGCGCTTCTGTTCCGCAATCCGAAAAACAATTCTTTGAACATGGTGTACAAACGCGCCGATGGAAATATCGGCTGGGTCGAGCCCCAGGACGATATAAAAAAGGACCAGCCTATTGCTGCCGAATAAATTCAGCATTCCTAATAATTGAGAAAAACCCGCGCCCAAGCGGGTTTTTTTATAAGTTAGGGAACTATTGCCATGCGGAAATGTTTTTTCTGGGCACGACTCAAATATGCGTGTATTCAGGTCACGAAAATGACTTGAGAAACTTACTGGGAGTACGGAAATCTCATGCAAAACGAGCACATTGAATTCAACGAATTCATCCTTGGCCTTCGCGCTACTGACAAGAATCAAATACTGCAGAACATATCATGGAAGATCGGACGTCAGACGAATGCCGACATGACATGGATCGCTGATCAGCTTTTAAAATCGGAAGAAAATGAAAGCTCCGGCATCGGTGACGGCATCGCCATCGCTCATTTGAAATCCACCCCTTTGCAGAAGCCTTTTATCGTCATTGCAAAACTCGACCAGCCTGTAGAATTCGATTCACTCGATGGTCTTCCCGTTGATATCGTCTGCGCTGTATTATCGCCGCAAATGGATGGACCGCTTCACCTGCGCCGCCTGTCGCGCGTGACGCGCCTGCTGCGCGAGCCTGAAATAATCGAGGCCCTGCGAAGCGCAACATCCGAAGATGAGATGAAATCAATATTGAGAATTGAGCAACAGGAAATTCTCGCGGCTTAGGATCGAATGCTTTTCCCGCGAAAGCGGGAACCTCGATAAAGAAAGATCCCCGCTTTCGCGGGGAAATCATTATTAGCTGCTTAAAATTATTGCAGAGTTACCGGCTCCATATCGTTTTGCCGGACGGCCATCACGGCAGCATTATAATCGTCTATCACCGCCAGCGCAGACCCGTCGGCGCCATGCAATGTATAGACAGGCTTGCCCATGACATTCATCGGCTTGATGTAAGCGATCTGGTTGACACCGAAAGCGAGAAAATCCTGATTGGAGAGATTTCGCAGGATATGTCGACCCCGTTCTATATCCAAAGGTCCGACATCAATAGACTGAATTTTATTTGGCATGTTCTTCATACTCCATTCTACCATATCCGTGCACGCTAATATATGTCTTAGTGTGCACAGAAATTGGTTAAGAATTACTGTTTGGTTTTTGCAGATTCGGAATCTTTTACCTGCACGTCGATAGCTTTGTGATCGCTATTGCCGTTGGCAAGCTTCGTTCCTGTCTTGATCTCGATTTTCCGCGCAGTTGATTCAGGCTCGACACGCTTCATGTCGATATGCAGCAAACCGTTATCGAGCGAGGCCCCGAGAATCTCGATGCCATCGGCAAGTACAAATGTCCGCTGGAACTGACGCGCCGCGATGCCCCTGTGAAGATAGGTTTTGCTGGAATCATCTTCCTGACGCCCGCGGATCGCCAATTGGTTTTGCTCGACCTCGATATCGAGATCCGACATCGTAAACCCGGCAACCGCCAGTGTGATGCGAAGCCCCTGCTCGCTTGTCTGTTCAATATTGTAGGGAGGGTAGCCTTCCTGGGCATGTTTTTTGACACGGTCCAGAGTCCGTTCAAATTGATCAAAGCCAAGAAAAAGGGGAGAATCAAATAAAGATAGTCTTGTAGTCATTGGTCAAACTCCTCATATGAGCAAGTAAGATATTAACGGCCACCCGCACCATGCAGCGAGGCCTTATAAACAATATAAAACAGGCTTGTTAATTTTCAAGATGATAGATTGGTCGCTTTAAAAACAATAACTTATCTTGCAGGCAAAGCGCGGTTTTTGATAAAAGCCCGGTCGCAATAGCCGCAATCGACGCGGTCTTTGCCGTCGAATGTGTAATATACTAAAGGGTGACCTAAGGAGCCGCCGCCATCGCAGGCCACCTGGTCGGCATGATCGTCGACAGCGATTATTTCAGGAGCAGGAGCTAAAGCGGGCTTTTCATTCATTACGTTAAATCTCGTGAACTTTATATTTACGACTTATTTTATAAACTGAAAGGGCAATAAAACAAGAGGTCATACCAAGGGTTAAAACTATGGCATCCTTCATCGACAATCCGGCGATCAAAGGCCGTGAAGATAAATTCCTCAGCCACGACGTGGCGGTTTCGCTGGTGGTGGCCAGCTGGCGGGAATCCCTCTTTGCCCATGAATGGCTGAAATCGGATGGCAGCCTGAAAACCCTGTCCGAACTTAACGATGCCAACCGCCAGAAACGACTCGACGTCGAGGCCGCCATTAAAGAAGGCCGTCCGCTCGTCAAACCTGTTCTGGGTCTGGGTATCACGGATTCAGTCGAGATCGGCAGTGGCAAAGATGTGTTATTGACTTTGGCATGTTTGGCACAAGATACGGTTTCGGTTCATATCCCCAAATCTCATGCGGATGAGTTCAAATTGTTTTTGCGTTAGTTGTCATTGCGAGGAGGCCTCTTGGCCGAAGCGGCAATCCAGACAATAGTGAAGCGGCGTCATCGTCTGGATTGCCGCGCTACGCTCGCAATGACAATGCGTTTAATTTCAGTTATAATATCCCCATGACCCCACACCCCTCGATCCTGAAAAGGCAATCCGGCAACGTCCTGTTTTACATCCTGCTCTGTATCGCGCTCTTCGCGGCGCTAGGCTATGCGTTCTCCCGTGGCGGCACGGGCGGAGCGCAGGCGATTAGTGATGAAAAAGCTAGCCTCTTAGCAGATGAACTAATCGCTCAATCTTCCGCCATACGTGATTCTGTTTCAAAACTTAGATTAAAAGGAATCGGCGATACAAATATCAGTTTCGAGAATTCTAGCGTGACAGGCTATACAAACGCTGGTTGTACTCAAGATGATTGTAAAGTTTTTGCCCCTAATGGGGGAGGTATGACTTGGGCATCTCCGCCACCAGGAGCAAATAACGGGACTTCTTGGTGTTATTACGGCGGCGCGAAAATTACTTATGTAGGGACTAACAACAATCTCACAGGAGCAGAATTATTAATGGTTTTGCCTGAAGTGAATGAGAAAGTATGTGAGAAAATAAATATGAAAGCTAACATTTCAAGCTCCGGCACCCCAATTCCTATGCATACATTAGCGCCAGTGTTTCAAAAATTTACAGGATCAATAAGTTACGGTAGCCATAGATTAGGTGGTGGCAGCGGCTCAGACGTAGCTATTAATGGACAAAGTTTCTTTTGCATGAAGTCAAGCTCCTCAACAGGAACTTGTCTTCCAGGAACTTTGACTAATAAGAACTTCTTTATAAGAGTTCTCATCGCTCGCTAAACTTTCCGCCACTTAGGCCCCTGCGGGGTATCTTCGATCTCAATATTCTTGGCTTTCAGCTCATCGCGAATTTCATCGGCGCGTTTGAAATTTTTTTCTTTCTTAGCATTAGTACGCTCGACCAATAAATCCTCGATCCATTGCGTGTCACCTTCAACTTTATAGCCGAGCCATGTATCGGGATCTTCTTGTAGGATACCGAGCATATTGGCGGCGGAGAGAAATGCGTCGAGATTTTCGCCCGATTTATGCTGCGATAGTTTTTTGGCCAAAGCATGGAGCTCGTTGATCGCGCCTGCGGTGTTGAGATCGTCAAGGAGAGCTTCGAGAAACTGAAACACTCCCTCTCCCTTCCGCTGCGCTCCTTCCCTCTCCCTCACATGTGAGGGAGAGGGATTAAGGGAGAGGGAGTGTTTCAGTAAGCTGTAGAACCCATCAAGCTGCGCCTTCGTTTGATCCAGCAATTTCTGGCTCCAGTCCAGTGGCGCGCGGTAATGCGACGACAATAACGCAAACCGCATCACTTCGCCCTTCACGCCTTTTTCAATCAGGTCGTGAACGGTGGTGAAATTGCCCAAGGACTTAGACATCTTTTCGCCTTCGACGGTGACAAAACCATTATGCACCCATGTCTTTGCGAAAGACGACAGATCATGCGAGCCATGGGCGCAGCAGCTTTGCGCGATCTCGTTCTCATGATGCGGGAATTTCAGATCCGCCCCGCCGCCATGAATGTCGAATGGTAATCCTAAATGTTTTTCCGCCATCGCTGAACATTCTATATGCCAGCCCGGACGGCCATAACCCCAAGGGCTGTCCCAGCCCGGCTGATTGCCGGTCGATGGTTTCCACAAAACAAAATCCGCCGCGTCTTTTTTATATGGCGCGATATCGACACGCGCTCCGGCGATCTGGTCATCGCGGCTGCGGCCTGACAGACCGCCATATTCATCAAAAGACGGAACGTTGAACAATACATGGCCGTCCGCCGCATAGGCATGGCCTTGATCTATAATCTGCTCGATCTGGGTGATCATTTCAGGGATGTGTTCCGTCGCGCGGGGTTGAATATCAGGAGCGCTTACGCCGAGGGCAGCCAGATCCTCGTTATAGATCCGCTCGAATTTGCGGGTGAGAATTTCAATAGCTTCACCGTTTTCCGCACTCGCCGCGATAATCTTGTCTTCGATATCCGTGATATTGGAGACATAGGTAACTTTTGGATAAAGATGCCGCAAGACCCGGACGAGCTGGTCAAAGATAACCGCCATCCGCGCATTGCCAATATGAGCGTAGTCATACACTGTCGGTCCGCAGGCATAAAGCCGGACATGGTCTTCCTTTAAAGGCTTGAATTCTTCTTTTTCGCGGCTAAGCGAATTATATAATTTTAAAGTCGTCATATTGGCCAAAAATTTAAAAGTTATTTATCCGGCCAAGGTAAAAGCTACTTGCAGCACTCGCAAGCACAGTTTTCTTTGCATTGACCGCCGCAGTCACAATTTTTGCAGTGACAGGCTCCGCAGCCGCAGGAATCGTGGGACATCTTCCGCTCCTTTGATTTATTGAGGTTTAAGTATAGCAGAAAAGAATGGTCGATGCTATTTTTGCCCCATGGAAAATTTCGACCTTATTCTTAAAAACGGGACCGCCGTCCTGCCCGGCCAGACAATAAAGACCGATATAGCGGTCAGAGGCGGAAAAATTATCGCTTTTGGCTCCTTTAGTGATAGCGGGAAAATTATTGATTGCACGGGCCTGCATATCCTTCCCGGCGTTATCGACACTCAGGTTCATTTCCGCGAACCGGGGATGGAGCAAAAGGAAACTTTAGAGACAGGCATGATGGCCGCCGCCGCCGGAGGCGTTACGGCTATTTTCGAAATGCCGAATACATCGCCGCTGACGACTACCCCGGAAGCATTGAGCGACAAGCTTAGCCGCGCCGCCAAAGGCGCTTGGGTAGACTATGCTTTCTATTTCGGCGGTACGGCGCAAAATGCGGAAAACCTACGCGAGTGGGAAAACCTGCCCGGAGTTTGCGGCGTCAAGATTTTCATGGGCTCCAGCACAGGAGATCTTCTGGTGATCGGTGATGATGAAGTCGAAGCCGTTATCAAAAACGGCAAACGCGTGCTCGCCGTTCACGCCGAAGATGAAATGATGATGCGCGAGAACAAGATAAAAATTCTGGGCGATTCTCATGAGGTTGCCATGCACCACAAATGGCGCTCGCCGGAAGGCTGTCTGACAGCGACCCAGCGCCTTGTAAAACTGGCGCGGAAACACGGGCGGCGCATTCATGTCCTGCATATTTCAACCAAGGAAGAAATGGAATTTCTGGCAGATTATAAAGATATCGCCAGCGTGGAAGTATTGCCCAATCACTTAACCCTTCACGCGCCGGATTGTTACAATACGCTTGGCACACACGCCCAGCAAAACCCGCCGATTCGCGAGAAACATCATCAGGACGCACTGTGGCAAGGTATTGCAGATGGCACGGTCGATATTATCGGCTCCGATCATGCGCCGCATACCCTGTCTGAAAAAGCGGAAGAATATCCGAAATCGCCAAGCGGAACGCCCGGTGTGCAAACGCTTGTGCCGATCATGCTCGATCATATAAACGCAGGCAGGTTGACGCTGGAACGTTTCGTTGACTTAACCGCCTATGGTCCGCAGCGTATTCACGGCATCGCCGGTAAAGGCCGCATCGCGCATGGTTACGATGCCGACTTCACCATCGTGGATCTGAAAAAGAAAATGACGATTACGCATGAACAGCAAAAATCCAAAGCCGGGTGGACACCCTTTGACGGCAAGACCGTCACAGGCTGGCCGATGATGACAATTATCCGCGGCCATATCGTTATGCAGGATGGTGAATTGATCGGCACGCCAATCGGCGAAACCGTTAAATTCCGGGAAACTTTATGAAGATTGACGAAACGCTTTCCTTTGAGCCGAAATTTGATGAGAGCGGTTTAATACCGGCGATTGCACAAGATTATAAAACCAATGAAATCCTGATGCTGGCTTATATGAATAAGGAATCGCTGGATATTACGCTTTCATCCGGTGAGGCCGTTTACTGGTCACGCTCAAGAAACAAGCTTTGGAAAAAGGGTGAAACTTCCGGTCATATTCAGAAAATTCACGAGATACTGGTGGATTGTGATCAGGACGCGTTAATACTCAAAATTGAACAAATGGGCGGAAAATCCTGTCACACGGGCCGGCGAAGCTGTTTTTACAGGGCCCTTGAAATAGCTAAAAATCGTCTAAAATTTTATCAATAATATGGCAATATAATTACCTATAACTTATTGAAAAATTTATTAGATTTTTATTTAAGCTTTATACGATTTATTAACTCTGGAAGCGTAATCTGATTAAGAAGCAGGAACGGGGAATTCTTGCTCGCAGTTTGATTTAAAAAATATAAAGCGGATTAAATGTCTGTCCTTGAAATGACCAGTGAAACTGAAAGCAGCATGTCCTCCCCCGAAACCATTACTTCGGAAACGCTGGTGCAATCCAAATCATCGTTTTTATTCAAAAAATCTACCGCCATGTGGAGAAGCCGCATAAGCTGGCGAATAGCGACAGCCGTCTTTCTGACAATTATGGCTGTGCAGGCGACTATTCTTGCCTTCACCCTTGGCAGCTATGAAAAAACAAGACTTAACGAATTAAAACGCCTTGCACGGACCGCGCTTTTGCCTGTGGTCTATTCCGATCCAGATGATTACCTGAAATCGCCCCTAACGCCCGAACAGGAATTTAGAATTCTTAATCATTCCATTATCACCGGAATGTCGATTTACTCTCAGGATTACAATCTTTTGGATGTTGGCGGAAATCCGGTCATTACTCAAATCAGGGATGAATCCGATATCGGACAAACTTTCCTCAGTGAAAGCGGAAATTCTTATGAGGCCATTTTAGGGCCGTCCGATTTGAGCATTCCCTATTATATAGTTGTCAAACTTGATTCACGGACAGTCATGGATGAAGTGGCATATTATGTCGAGCAAAGCATTAAAGTCATGCTTTTGCTATCAGCGTTTGTAACAGCCGTGCTCATGATCGCACTGGGTAAATGGCTGCTGGAGCCGATACTGTTCCTTCGCAGCAATCTTGAACAGGCGTCGACCAATCCTGAAACACCGAATATCATTCGCTCTCCTTATGATCCGCGGGATGAAATTGGCGGCGCGATATCCATCGCGCAGGATTTGATAAAGCAAAATGCCAAGAATATGCGCGCTATTAAAAATGCCGCACAAAGCCAGATCCATAAACTTGCTTATTATGATACGCTGACAAGCCTGCCAAACAGGACGTTATTCGTACAAAAACTATCCGAGTACGTTAAATCTCCCTCCGACGATGCAGATGCCAAAATAAAACGGGTCGCCGTCGTCACCCTCGATCTTGATCATTTTAAGGATGTAAATGATTCGATGGGACATAACGTCGGGGATTCCATTCTTCGCGCGGTCGGGAAGCGTCTACAATCCAGCCTTCCGGAAACCGCCGTTGTCGCGCGGACAGGAGAAGACGAATTTTCAATTATGTATCCTCTTTTAGATGAACACGAAACGCAGCGCTCTTTTGGAGAAACCGTCCAAACCATCATTCGCACCGAGCCCTTTAAGATCTTTAACGAGAATTTCCAGATCCGTTCCTCTATCGGTATTTCCGTTTTTCCGGATGATGCCGTCGATCCGGATCAGGTTATGAAGAATGCCGATATCGCGCTTAACCGAGCCAAGGAAGACGGCCGCGATTGTATCCGTGAATATCTGGAAGATTTCGACAAAGCTGTTCAGGCCAGATTCCTGCTCTTGCGCGATTTGCGCGACGCACTTGAGAAAAAACAGCTTTCTCTTCATTACCAGCCGCAACTTGACCTAAAAACAGGCAAGATTATCGGTGCCGAAGCTCTTTTGCGCTGGTTCAAGCCGGATGACAGCAAAGACGGTGGACGTTTTATCTCCCCGGCGGAATTTATCCCCGTCGCGGAGCAGTCAGGATTAATCGTGCCGATCGGCGCATGGGTACTGCGCCACGCCTGTGAAACAGCCAAAAGATGGCAGAATGAGGGTCATGAAATCCGCATTGCCGTGAACGTATCCGGTGTCCAGTTTCAGCAAAGCGATCTCGTCGGCCTGACGAAGTCGGTTCTTGAAGAAACGGGCGTCAATCCGAATTTATTAGAGCTTGAAGTCACGGAAAGCGCTTTCATGGAAGATATCCAGCATACCGTGCAAACCCTGAAGGAATTACACTCGCTGGGCGTCGAGCTTGCCATTGACGATTTCGGGACGGGTTATTCTTCGCTTTCTTATTTGCGCCAATTCCCTATTGATCGCCTGAAAATCGACCAGTCTTTCATACGGAACGCCCTTACCAATAATGATGACCGCGCCATTGCCCGCACAATTATCGGACTTGGCCGCTCTCTCAATCTGCGGGTTATCGCCGAAGGCGTGGAAACGCAGGAGCACGAAGAATTCCTGTTATCTGAGGGATGTGACGAAGTGCAAGGCTACCGCTATAGCAGACCTGTTCCCGATGAGAAATTTTTCGAATTTGTGAACGGCTATAACGGCGATTTCTCCTTCTTTAATAAATAATTTTCTGTTCCTTTGCTTCTCCCGCTGGTTTATAAAATCAGCATGATGCACGCCCCTCTGCCTTTAAAATCCTCCAAATCCGGTCCCCTTAAAGGAATTATCCGTGTACCGGGTGACAAATCAATTTCCCACCGCTCGATCATGTTCGGAGCGCTGGCCGAGGGTGAAACAATCATCAGCGGACTTCTCGAAGGCGAAGATGTTTTCAATACAGCCCAAGCTATGCGGGCGCTTGGCGCCAAAGTACAAAAAGGTGATGATGGTTTGTTCCGCTGTTTCGGCCTCGGTCTTGGTAACTTAAAAGAGCCGAATACTATTCTTGATATGGGCAATAGCGGCACGTCAACCAGACTGCTTATGGGTATTCTGGCCAGCCATAATCTTACGGCAACATTTTCAGGTGACGCCTCACTCAACAAACGCCCCATGGGACGCGTGACAACACCGCTGGAACAGATGGGCGCAAAATTCATGGGCCGCGCCGGGGGCCGCTTGCCGTTGACGATGCAGGGCGCATATCCTGCAAAATCAATAACTTACAAATTACCTGTGGCCTCAGCCCAGGTAAAATCCGCTATTCTTCTGGCAGGATTAAACGCGGAAGGTATAACCACGGTACTTGAACCGGAACCAACCCGCGATCATTCCGAAAATATGCTGCGCCATTTTGGCATTGATGTGCAGATTTCCAAGAATGACGAAGGTATCGATGCAATTAAAATCGAAGGCGGTCAAAAGCTATTGGGCTGTGCCGTTGATGTGCCGTCAGACCCCAGTTCCGCCGCTTTCCCGGTTGTAGCCGCGTTATTGAATGAAGGATCGGAACTGACCTTGACACACGTCGGGATCAATCCGCGTCGTATTGGCCTGTATGAAACCTTGATTGAAATGGGCGCTGATATCCAATTCGACAATAAAACCATAGATGCGGGTGAGTCGGTTGCCACGATCATTGTGCGCAGCAAAGGCCCTCTCAAAGGGATAGAGGTTCCGCCAGAGCGCGTCCCGTCTATGATTGACGAATTCCCGGTTTTAGCCATGGCGGCTGCCTGCGCCGAGGGCATTACGAAAATGACAGGCCTTGCCGAACTGCGCGTCAAGGAATCAGACCGCCTGCAATGTGTGGCCGATGGTCTGATCGCTTGCGGTGTTAAACTGGAAATGGGGCCGGACTGGCTGACCATTTACGGTAACGGCAAGCCCCCTAAGGGTGGCGCTTTAATCGAAACGCAACTCGATCACCGTCTGGCGATGAGTTTCCTCGTTCTGGGAAGCGCAACGGAACTGCCGGTCGCCGTTGATGACGCTTCCCCGGTTAATACCAGCTTCCCCGGCTTCGTGGAACTGATGAATGAGCTGGGCACCGATATCACAGAGATGCAGCAATGAACAAAGTTGTGATCGCTATCGATGGCCCTGCCGCCAGCGGTAAGGGCACTTTAGCCCGGAAACTGGCAGAAAAGCTCAATTACGCTCATTTGGATACCGGCGCAATCTATCGCATGGTTGCCCTTCAACTCGTGCAGCAAAACATCGATTACTCTGAATTTGCTGCAGTAGAAGCAGCCAGATTCGTGCAGCAAAACATGACAGAAAATCTGATGCTTCATCCCGATTTACGTCTTGATGAGGTTGGTACAATGGCCTCAAAAGTATCGGCGGTTCCAGAGGTAAGATCCATACTGCTCGATGCCCAGCGCCATTTTGCCCAAAATCCACCAGACAATTACGACGGATCAGTGCTTGACGGGCGCGATATCGGAACAATTGTCTGCCCGGAAGCCAATATGAAACTATATGTGACGGCCAGCGTCGCCATCCGTGCCCAAAGACGTTTAAAAGAGTTGCAAAACAAGGGTATTTCCGCTACTTATGACGCCGTTTTGAAGGATATGGAGGAGCGTGACCTCCGCGACATGAGTCGGGACATCGCGCCTCTCAAACCGGCTTCGGATGCAGTCATCTTGGACACATCCGACCTGACGGCGGATCAAGCCCTGAAACAGGCGCTTGAGATCGCGGTCCGGACACTCGGTTAACTTTTTTCATGACATCGGGAAGGTACCCTGTCGCGAATTCCCTTCAATGGGACGGCAGGCAATGTCTATCCCTCTCTATCCCAAAGACTAAGAAATGGAACTACCCCTATGGCAAATGCAGCCGCATCTATTAAGGACAACGAAGATTCTTCCGACTTCGCCGCCCTTCTAAACCAATCGCTTGGAAGCAAAACTAAATTTACAGGACAAGTGGTTAATGGCCGCGTTGTCCGCATCGATGGTGACACCGTCATCGTCGATGTCGGTTTGAAATCCGAAGGACGTATCGCCCTTCGCGAATTCAACAAACCGGGTCAGGAATCTGAACTGCGTTCCGGAGATACTGTTGAAGTATTCGTTGAACGCATGGAAGACCGTGAAGGCTACACACAATTATCCCGTGAAAAGGCCCGCCGCGAAGAAGTCTGGGTCGATCTCGACAAAGCTTGCGAGAAAAAAGAGCGCGTCACTGGCGTTATCTTCGCCCGCGTCAAAGGCGGTTTCACTGTCGATCTCGGCGGCGCAGTTGCGTTCCTTCCTGGCTCACAAGTGGATATCCGTCCGGTTCGCGACGTATCCCCGCTTATGGGCACACCGCAACCTTTCATGATTCTCAAAATGGATCGCCTGCGTGGCAACATCGTTGTTTCCCGTCGTGCCGTTCTTGAAGAATCACGTGAAGAAGCACGCGGCGAATTGATGAGCCAGATCAAAGAAGGCCAGATCGTCGACGGCGTTGTGAAGAACATCACCGATTACGGCGCCTTTATCGATCTTGGCGGCATCGACGGTCTTCTACACGTAACGGATATCTCCTGGAAACGCGTCAACCACCCGTCAGAAGCTCTGACAGTTGGTCAGTCGATCAAAGTTCAGATCATCCGCTACAACGAAGAAACCCAGCGTATTTCTCTTGGCATGAAACAGCTTGAGAGCGATCCATGGGGCGAAGTTGCAGCCCGCTTTACACCAGGTCAGCGCCTGACAGGCAAGATCACCAACATTACGGACTACGGTGCGTTTGTTGAGATCGAACCTGGCATCGAAGGCCTCGTTCACGTATCCGAAATGTCATGGACGAAGAAAAACGTTCACCCGAACAAAATCGTCAACCCTGGCGATGAAGTTAACGTTCAGGTTATCGACATCGATATGGACAAGCGCCGCATCTCTCTTGGCATCAAACAGACTCAGGAAAATCCTTGGGATCAGTTTGCAGGCCAGCATAAGTCAGGTGAAGAGCTTGAAGGCGAGATTCGCAACATTACCGAATTCGGTTTGTTTGTCGGCATGCCTGGCGACATCGACGGTATGGTTCACCTGTCCGATATCTCATGGGAAGACGCCTCTGAAGAAGCTTTGAAAGCTTACAAGAAAGGCGACACTGTAAAAGTGAAAATCCTGGATATCGATGCAGCGAAAGAACGCGTTGGTCTTGGCATCAAGCAACTTTCTGAAGATCCATATAATGGCAAAGGCCCGACTTCCGGCGCCCGTAAAGAAGCCCCGGCTTCTGCAGGCGGCGCTGTTTCCAAAGGTCAGGTCGTCACTTGTACGGTTACGGAAGTCAATTCAGGCGGTATCGAAGTATCCGTTGGCGACATGAAAGGCTCTATCAAACGCGCCGATCTGTCCCGCGAACGCTCCGAACAACGCCCTGACCGCTTTGCTGTCGGTGAAAAAGTCGATGCGAAAGTTCTTACAACTGGCAAGTCATTGACCTTGTCGATCAAACAGCGTGAGCTGGATGAAGACAAAGCTGCTATGGCGGCGTTCGGTTCGACAGAATCAGGCGCATCACTTGGTGATATTCTTGGTGCCGCTCTGGGTAAACCAGCCGCTGCCGAAGAAGAAAAGCCAAAAGCGAAAAAAGCTTCTAAGAAAAAAGACGACTCTGCTGAGTAATCAGCGTTTTAGAAATTGAAAAAGGCCGGAGAAATCCGGCCTTTTTTATTTGAGCTCAGCTTTGATGCTTTAAGCGCCGCCCATAGGGCCACTGACATCCATCTTCGGCGCGGGATCTGCGAAACGAAATTCTATCTTTTGCTCCGGCGCTGTGTACTCCGCCTGCTGAGCGATAAGATTAAAAGCTCCCGCCAAAGCGCCAAGTATGCCCGGGGAAGACAAAGGAGAAGATTGAGCCTGATCATTGGCATTCTCCAGTAATTCGATTACGACGCCTGTATCGAGAGATGAATCCGCTTTTGCTTCCGTGCGGGCGAAGTCGCCCTGATCTTGTTCTTTCGCGAAATAGCTGGTTTCAGCCTCAGGAGCAAGAGGGTCTTGCTTCACAACAGGCGTTTGCGTTTTTTGCTCAACATCAGGTCTTTTACCTTCGGCTTCGCGGCGTGCATCGGAAGATACTTCCCTCACTTGCGCCGCCTGCTGCTTTTGTTCACGCTTCTGCTGTGCTTCGGGTGGAGGCGTCGAGGCCATTAGCCCCGCGGCAAGACCCGCCGCATTACCGGAAGTCGCTGCTGCAATTTCCGCTTTGAAGATTTCCTGGCGCATCTGGTGGCGCTGCTCAAGTTTTTTAATAAGGTCGGGATCGGCGATATCCGCCGGATGGATCTGGTTGGTAATCAGGCCTATCTGGCCGAGAAAAAGAATACGTTTTAGATCCTGCTCCGATTCAAAAGAGCTGGCTCCCGGCACCATCGTGCTGAAAGGCGCCCAAACCAGCATTTTCAATTTCTCGATTAAGGTTTCTGAATCGTAATCATCGAGATTATCTTCGTCCTGCAATAATTGCGCTGATGGAAGGGCAGGTTTTTTCCCGCCATTTCCGCCGGATTTCTTACCGCCTTCGCCCTCACCACCTTCTTCATCCTCTTCCTTTTCAGGCTCAAGGATAAGCTCGGCCTCCGAGGTCGGCGCTAGGTCATCGGCTACGGGTTGTTCTTCTATTGGCGTCATAACATTACTTTAAAGTGAAAAAGGGATAATTCAACCCGTTCTTGAGCTGATATCGAACCTAATGTCGCTGGCTCAGAATATAATCATAAGCGAGCCCATCACGAATTCCGGCTGCGGATACCCTTATCTGCTCGGGACGTAAAATTGTAATGATTTTTTCGAGCATAATGGCGGAAACATCCATCAATTGGGCGCGGGGCATTTCCATGGCATAGCGTTCAATGAGATCTGCCGGGCTCATTTTTTCAATCTTCCGGCAAAAACCTGTTATTTCCTTCCCAAAATTTTCTTTATCCAGATTTGAAATATCCCGTCCGGCATCCTGCAAATACGCCTTAGCCAGACTACGCCATGACCCGCCAATCACGTAGAGATTTTCAGGTTCGGAGAATTCAGGATAATCGAGAAGTGTTTGTTGCAACTTGCTGTCAATAATTTGATTTCTGTCAGGAAAAGATTTCAAGTAATGGGCCCCAAGTTTTAAGCTGACTTTTGAAAGTATCTTTCCGCTTCCGAGCTTTGCCAGCTCCAGACTGCCGCCACCAAAATCAGCGACCACACCGGAAGCTTGCCTGTCGCCGGATAAAATAGCAAGCGCCGCCAAACGCGCCTCTTCTTCTCCCGCAACGATACGAATATCAAATCCGCTACGCTTTTTTGCATCCTGAATAAAAGAGGTCGCATCTTTTGCTTCACGAAGGGCAGCGGTCCCGATCACCAGCTCAGTCCTAATCGAATATTGACTGATTTCATGACGGAATTTTGCAAGCGCCTCATGCGTCGCGATGATTGCCTCAGGATGAAGAAGCCCTGTCGTTCCCAGGTCCTTTCCTAAGCCACAGAAAAATTTCATAGCCGATATCTGCTCTGCCCGGTCTTCTTCAATAGAAAAAATAAACAGGCGGACGGAATTGGAGCCGATATCGACTATAGCAATATTTTCATCCTTATTTTTCATGCATGGAATATTCCAGTGTTTTCGCAACCGGCTTAAGCAGGTATTGCATCACTGTTCTCTGCCCGGTCAGAATATCGACCGTTGTCACCATGCCGGGTATAATCGGCAGAACTTCGCCTTTTCTCTTTAACTGGTTTTCATGAGTTCTTACACGGACACGGTAAAAGCTTTCACCTTTTTCATTTTTTATCGTATCGGCGGAAATATCGGTGACTTCGCCTTTCAACCCTCCATACACGGCCCAGTCATAGGCACTGAACTTAACTGTGGCCGGAAGGCCGGGACGAAGACGCGCGATATCCTGCGGTTTGATCTTGGCTTCAACGATTAATTGATCGTCGATCGGCACGACCTCCAGAATCGGATCACCCGGGCGAACAACGCCTCCGACCGTATTGATCTTGAAATCCTTGACGATACCTTTTACAGGCGACACGATTTCAGTGCGGTCTTTCCTGTCTTCCAAAGCGCCAAGCGTCTGTTTGACTGTATTCATCTCGGCAATCTTTGCAGCCAGCTCCATTTGCGCCTGTGCGACCGCCGTTTTCTTTAATTCCTGTATCCGCGCCTGCGCCTCGGCAATAGCCGAATTTGCCCTTGGAATCGCGGAAGTCAATCCATTCAGTTCGGTCTGGCGTTCGCGAATTTCCTGTTCGATCTGAACGGCTTCAATTTTAGGAGCGGACCCTCTGGCAATGAGAGGCGTTACCATGTTTTTGCGCTCTTGCGATAATGCGATAACCCCGCGAAGATCACTGGCATGGCGGGTCAGTTCATTTACTTCCTGACGGCGCTGAGATAGTTGCTGCTCCAAAACCAAAGTCTGACCGTTGAGCTTATCTTTATTAGCCGCAAAAGCGCGAAGTTCTGCCGCCACGCTTTGCGGCGCTTTTTCCATCATTTCTTTTGAAAATTCAACCGTCGATGCGCCTTTAACTTCTGCCTGTAATCGGACGATTCCTGCCGCCAGACCCATATATCTCGCTTCATTCGTGCCCAGATCAGACTG
>QFOT01000024.1 GCA_003241285.1 Micavibrio aeruginosavorus | reverse complement strand
ACCTTTTTTCGCAAGTACCGTCGCAATCGCAGCCGTCAACGTCGTTTTACCATGGTCAACGTGACCAATAGTTCCAATGTTACAATGCGGCTTGTTCCGATCGAACTTATCCTTAGACATGTTATGTAGTCCTCAATATTTAAAGGGTTGATAGCCCCTTATTAAGCCATCAGGGGACAGGTTTAGTGGGCTTGATTTATAAGGCCATAACCAGAACTGTCAACGGGTTTTTCAATGATATCAAGGGTATTGAGATCGGCAATATTCCGCCGCCCGCCGCATGACGATTGTGACATCGTTTTTAACCTTATCGAAGCTCGGCAGCTTTAGCCCCGTTTTTTCGTCCATATAGAGATCTTTGCGGATTTCGATCATAAATGACATAACGCGCTTTTCCTGCCCATAAGCACAATTGGGAACCAGCGTACCCGAAAAAGGCGTGTCGAGGCCGACCTCATAGCCAAGATCCGAGAATCCCGTGGCGACGACCCGGCCCACCTCTTTTGGTGTATGGAAACTATCCATGCCTATGCCGATCTGAGGACGCGACAAGGCCATATTTGCCAGCTCATAAGGAAGCGCCTTGGACGGATAGCTGTGACAATCGATAAATAGGCAATGCGACTGCTCCTTAAGTATCCTGGCAACCATTTCATCCAGCCGGTTATGATGCGCCCAGTAATAGCGGTCCATCAGCTCTTGGCGTCTATGAGCTGACATATCGGGACGGATTACATTGAGATCCGTATCGACCTTGTAAAGGACGCCCATCCCTCTTTGCGCCATGCTCTCCTGATTATCATCACTGAACCTCTCGGCATCCACCAGAAAGCGCGATACAGGAAATACCAGCGAACTGGCTTCAGGCAGGCAATAAATTTCATCTGTATATAAATCCGCCAGCCGTAAATTCTCGCGCGCCAAGATTTCGGGCGATACGCAGTAATCGCCGAGATATTCATCCGGGATACAGGTGGAAGAATGGGGAATATGCAGAAGGACAGGACTTGCAGTCATCAGGGCTGACTGTATCCTGCCCAGGACATGTAGACAACAGGTGGTAACTTTTTCTCGGGCGTCGTGAACCAGTTTTCTTCCTGCCGCGTCACTTGAAACCCGTGACTTGTGTAAAATTTTTCAAGCTTGCCGACATGGCAGTTCAGGTTAATGCAATTATAGTTCTCCTGCGCGAATTTGAGCGCCTGAGAACCCAGGCCCGCCTTGCGGGAAAACAAATTCACCAGTTCAAAACCCGGCATAATCGCAAAACCGGCCTCGCCGTTATTCTGCACCCAGCATTCAGCTTGCTCGTAGTTTTCGAAAACGGATATGTCTTCACAGCGATGGGGGTTATCGTGGCGGTATTGCAGGATTTTTGAACAGAATTCCGGACCAGCTACCCGCAGGAAATTTTTTTTTAGGCTGACCGGAGCCGGCTCAAGATAAAAAGTTGAATCAGAAGAAATAGCTGCAGAATTTGTAAACATCGACGCAAATACCCTCAATAAATTTAGCTGAGGGCATAGGATTTTGAGTTCCTAGCGCTTTAGCATTTTTTACGTGGTGCAAGCTGCCCCTCAAATTCCACGGTATTCAATCGGGTGTGTTATGCCTGAGAACAGGCACCAAAAGCAACTGTAATTTTGATGAAAATGGAGCGGGTGAAGCCTATCACTGTTTCTATTTAACCTATTGAAAGGACTCGCTAAAGACAAATTGCACTATGATATGTACCCCCAATTATACCCCCAGAAATGAAAGTTACTATTGCTTTTCCTACTCTCTGCCTGCGATCGCGGTGAGATAAAAGGATAAATTTGAATGACGTAATCAATCAAATAAATTTGAAAATAATATGATCATCCTAGAAGGGTACTATGCTTTTTGGGGATAACAAACCGCTCCGTATTTCATCATGTAAGGTAGAGTGCGCGGAAAGTTTAATTTTGAAGGACTATTTCAAACTAATTTCGAATTACGTCTCGTGGAATTGTCCCAAAACTTCACTAACAACTCGTTTATCATCTGGATTTAGTGCTTGGCCATTAACGGATCTAACCCTTGGTAAAGATCCCGGCCCTTCTGCCCCGATAATCTTGCTCCAAGATGCTTTGATAGTTTTTTACCTCCTCTTGATCAGTAAACTTAATCACTGCTTTACCATTTGGATGCTTGGAAAACCATTTAGGCAAATCCTGAATATCATCGAGATTAGTTATCGGTTTCTCCAACCTAGATAGAAATCCGATTTCTCCATGATAGTTACGAACAAAGGCCCAGTCGTTTTGGGGGTGAGATTGCACGTAGTCAGCTATAGGCTTCTGATCGTAAGGCTGAAGATAACTTCGAGATGCAATAGCTTGACCCGACACAAAGATTGTAATGACAAGTGTGGCAGTGATGGCCAGACTTTTAGTGGCTGTTTCCCTGAGCGCAAAAGCAAGTATGAATACTGTTCCTGGCAATAAGGGCACTAAATAATGAGGTTGCTTCCCACTTATCAAACAGAAACTAATGAATACGGGGAGTAGCCAACAATAGAGGAAGCGTGGACCCTCATCATCAAAGGTTTTTAATTTAAACCGCTCTATGCTTCTCCAGAATGAAGGGAATATAATCCATGGCATTATCATTAACGGCAAGAGGGGAAGGTAAAAGGTTATAGGGCGAATATGTGCATCGTCAAAATTTCCAGTTACTCGTCCGGCTGTTTGGTTCCAGATAAGCCAGAAAGCAAAGTTGTTATCAGATTGTATTACAACTGGAATAAGCCAGCATAAAACCGTGATCGCTGAAATGACTAAAGCAAGCAGGCAACCTGCGCCCCATTTAGTTGGTTTTGGGAATTCTGTTTTCATCCATAAAGGAGCAAGCAGGACAGGATACATTACGTACAGATAGGCAACTGGCCCTTTTGTCAGCACAGCTAAACCAAGAAATAGCCCCATAAGGGCAGCGTAGTGAAGGCGAAGTGTGCGACTATACTTAATGAGGTTGATAAGTGACAGCAAAACGAAAGCCATCAGCGTAATGTCGAACATGACAAGGGTGCTGTACATCAAGAAAGGGGCACAGCTGATCATTATCAGACTGATACGGTGTTTATCTTTTTCAAAAGCAGGAAATAGCATTTTTCCAAGAGTTCCAGCCAAATAAACAGATGCTAGTGATGATAAGGCAATAGGAATTAATCCGGCCCAACGACTAACACCAAATATCGACCACGATAGATTTATAAGCCAGAAAAGAAGGGGCGGTTTGTGATGATAAGGTTCAAAATTTAAAGTCAGCGGCTGGAACCAGCCATGATGTAAGAACATTTCCCAAGCGACTGTCATATACCTTGTTTCATCAACTGGCATGAGCGGTCTAAATGCTATAGCAGCTAGGTATAAGATAAAAATAGCAGCAGGTAGCCACAACCTTTCGATAAGTTTTGATCTATGCATTCTTATACCAATCAATTTTGCGCTATTGCCGAGACGTCTGGTCTATTGTGAATAAGGTAAAGATTACGGGCATAGATGAATATGCCTGTGCTCTGGCCCAAAATGAAAACGGGATCTTGCCTGTAGATAGCGTAGGCAAACAAAGTAAGTCCACCAAGAATACTGAAATACCAGAAAGCCGTTGGCATGATGCTCGCTTTCGCTTTCTCGGAAGCTAACCATTGAATGAAGAAACGAGCAGAAAAAAGGCTTTGCCCAATGAAGCCAATTACAATCCATATAGTTTCAGAAGTGAGGTGAGGGATTACCATTCTACCTACCTATTCAATTTCTTCAGCTATTACGGGATGCGCGTTCGGGCGGCTTTGAAGCCACCACACTCCTAGAAGATCGCTAACACCAACAAGGGCGCGACCAAAATTGTTATACTTTGAAACCCCATGTTGTCGTGCACGATGCGAAACAGGAACATGGATAAGCTGAACACGATCTCTTAGCATTAAGGCAGGAAGAAAACGGTGCATGTGATCGAAGTAAGGGAGATTAATATAGTCCTTACGCTGAAATAGCTTCAGTGAGCAGCCTGTATCTTTGGTCATGTCTTTGAGTAGAGCTGACCGAATTCGGTTTGCTGAGCGGGAAGCTATTCTTCTCATAAGACTGTCATTACGCTTTTTACGCTCACCACTTATCATTAATCGTGGTGTAATATGCTCATTCTCTCTGTACTTATTGTAAAGGAGTTTGATATCTGCGGGATCATTTTGGCCATCACCATCTAGCGTTACAACTAATTCGTTACTAGCGGCCTTAATTCCTGTCCACAATGACGCAGATTGTCCACATCTACAATCATGCCTAATAACACGCAGTGCTGGGTAAGCAGCTCTTAAAGATCTTAAAATTGAATAGGTTTTATCAGTGCTTCCATCATCGACGTAAATGATTTCACTGATAGGAGTAGTTTTTGATGCTTGTTCTATATCTTGAAGAAGACTGGCAATGTTATCTTCTTCATTCAGAACCGGAACGACAACCGAAATCACAATATTGACCTTTCATGTTAATGAAGGCGAATATTGGAAATGAAACTTAAGGGAAGCTTAAGGAAGAATATTAAACAGAATTAATCAGCAATCTGAAAGTTGTGCCTTTATTATTTATGCCCTCAAGTATAGCGATATCTATTTTGTGGAAGGCTGCAATATTCTTAACTATAGATAGGCCTAGGCCAGAACCGATAGCCCCAGTACCTGCAACACGATAAAAACGGTCGAATACTCTTTCTTTATCTTTTGTCCCTATACCAATTCCATCATCCGAAACATCAACGAAAATTTGATGGTCGGTCTTACGTGCAATGACCTTCACATTTCCCTGTTCAGGCGTATAAATAATGGCGTTATTAATCAAATTACCAATCATTACTCCTAATTGTGCTGCATTTCCTTCAATTGACAGGTTTTGATCAAGATCAAAAGTAAGGCTAATTGATTTCATTTGGCTAAGCGTCATCCCTTGCTCTATTGCCTCTTTAATAACATCATTCAGGCTAATCCGTGTGAGTGGGTGGGTTATACTTTCCGGCTCTTGACGTGCCAATTCAAGCAATTGCTGTGCTAGGCGTATACTTCGATTTATTCCTTTATCTAATGAATTTATTGCCTCTTCTTTTTCTTCTGCATTACTGGCACGTTTCAATATATCAAGTTGCAATCCTATAGCAGTTAATGGTGTTCTTAATTCGTGGGCTGCATCAGATGTAAAACTGCGCTGGGCATCCATAGATGATTTAAGCCTTACAAGAAGATCATTAAGGGCATATAAAAGCTCTCTAACTTCTATCGGTGACTTTTCTACTGACAACGGTTCTAAGAAAGCGGCTGTCCTTTTTTTAATATGATCTGAAACGAGCATAAGCGGTTTAAAGCCATATCCTACTAAGAACCAAATTAGCGTTATTAGGACTGGCATCTGAATTAAAATGGGAACGACCAAGACACGATATATTTCTTTTACTACGTCATGCCGCTTATCTAAGGCTTGGGATACCTGAATAATATCGTTTTTATCTTTCAACTGATAATAACGCCATTTATTTTCTTCAAAAATGGCTCTGCCAAAATTCTTCCGGCCTTCTTTTTGTAAAGCGAAGTTTATTGCAGGGTGTGACGTATAAGCTATTTTACCCTCTCTCCAAATTTGGATAAGAAACTCTTCTTCGCCTTTAAGTTTTTTATTTTCTGATGCTTCTTCTAGTACTGAATGGTCATCTTCAAGCCCGGTCCGTGCTAGAACCATAGCTACTTGCTTCATGTTTTCGTCATAAAGCTCATCCATTTCTTCCCTTACGGCGAAATAAGTGGCTATTGCAAGAAGCGCGGTCACAAGAATGATAGTCGATAAGATAGAGACAAGAAGGCGTTTGCGTATAGAAGTCATTTTGCTTCCGTTAGGGTGTATCCGACATTCCGGATGTTTTTAATAATGTTGGTTCCGAGTTTCTTGCGAATTTGATGCACGTGTACTTCCACAGCATTACTGGCAACTTCTTCATTCCAGCCATAAATGCTTTCTTCAATTTGCCTCTTAGATAAAACTGCACTGGGTGTTTTTATCAGGGCATAAATAAGTGAAAATTCACGCCCTGATAACATGGCGCTTTTCCCATTAAATAAAACTTCATGTGTTTTGGGATTTAAAGATAATTTTTCATGACTTAACCAGCCTTCTTCAGGAACTAAATTTCCTGCTTGCCGTCTCATCAGGCTACGAATGCGAGCTTCTAATTCTTCTAATACAAAAGGTTTGAGAAGATAATCATCGGCTCCTGCGTCAAGTCCTCTAACTTTATCCGAAATTGCATCTTTAGCTGTAAGAATAATGACAGGTACAGAATTACCGCTTTTTCTAAGTTTCGCAAGAACTTCAAGTCCAGACTGATCCGGCAAGCCTAGATCTAAAATGACTAAATCATAAGCATCATCGTTTAAAGCTATATTGGCTGTAGATCCATCTTGCGCCCAATTCACAGCAAAGCCTTCTTTCCGAAGAGCTTTTTGTAATCCTTCGCCAATCATTCTGTCATCTTCTACAAGGAGCAATCGCATATTCCATCTCATATCAAAGTTTCATTATGGCGACTACAAAGAAGTTTTCATATGAAGTGTGTCATCTTAAGTTTCACTTAAGAAAACTCTGTGCAAATCGCTTTTTAAGCCCTTGCACTGGATAGCTCTTCAATGAACGCTAATAAAAACTCATTTTTCCCATGGTTTGACCTTACTAAGCCATTTGCAACCGTTTTTCTGATTATACAGCTTCTGACTCGGGTTGGCCTTCTGATCTATAGCGGTCAATACAGCGATATTTCTGTTCTTCAGGGAGTTGGAGTTTTCATTTGGGGCTTGCTGTTTGATATTCAGGTGCTTGGTTTCTTTTTGCTTCCTATACTTGTCATACATTTGTTTGCTTCAAGAGTGCGCTGGTTAGGAAAACCTCTCCGTATAACCCGTTTAGTTTTCTTTGCTCTATACACTTACATTTGGCTATTCACGGGGGTGTCTGAGTATTTCTTTTGGGAAGAATTCGGAACACGTTTTAATTTTATCGCTGTTGATTATCTCGTTTATACAACGGAAGTTATCGGCAATATCAAAGAGTCATACCCTCTCTATCATTTGCTTGCCGCTATTGCGATCATGTCATTGGTCGCAACGCTTCTATTCAAAAAAAAGCTTTGGCTTGATGATACTGTGGTCTTAGTTACTCCTTTCCCTCCAGTGTATGGATTGGCCCTTGCCGCAATTCCCTTGATCTTATTGTCTATTATAAATCTTGATCAGGTTAAGTTAAGCAATAATCAAGCCGTCCAAGAGCTTGCTACCAATGGAACCTATGATCTGTTTTCAGCTTATCGAAATAATGAGCTAAGCTATAAGAAATTCTATCTTACCCATGAAGAAAAAGAGATTGGCAGCAAAATGCGTCAATTGCTGGCTCATAAAGATAGCCAGTTTGTCAGTGAAGACCCAGATGACATTACGCGCCTGATTAAAAAGAATGGACCCGAACTTCATAAGAATGTTGTTCTTATCGTGATGGAAAGTATGAGTGCCGATTTTATGGGTGTCTTTGGCAATCGTGAAAATCTGACACCTGAAATGGATGCCCTAAGTAAGAAGGGGCTCTTCTTTACGGATCTGTATGCCACTGGTACACGCACAGTGCGCGGGCTTGAAGCCATAACTCTATCAGTGCCGCCAACGCCCGGACAATCTATCCTGCGTAGACCAGATAATGGCGGTCTGTACTCTTTAGGCTATGTGTTTCAGGATAGAGGCTATGACACGGCTTTTATATATGGCGGCCATGGATACTTCGACAACATGAATGCATTCTTCAGTCAGAATGGGTTTCGTATTGTTGACAGGCATGATTTTCCAGACGGCGATGTAACCTTCTCCAATGTTTGGGGAGTAGCAGATGAAGACCTTTATAATCAGGTTATGAAGCAAGCTGATAATGCCTACAGCAAAAAGCAACCTTTCATGTACGAAGTCATGACGACTTCCAACCATCGCCCTTATACTTTTCCTGATAATCGTATTGATCTTCCGTCGAAAACGGGTGGGCGATCTGCTGGGGTTAAGTATGCAGATTTTGCTGTCGGCAAGTTCCTTAGGGATGCTGAGAAGAAACCATGGTTTAAAAATACGATCTTCGTGTTTGTGGCTGATCATACAGCAGGAGCGGGCGGGAAGATCGATCTTAGTCCTAAAAAGTATCATATTCCGGCTATCTTCTATGCTCCGGGTTTTATCAAGTCACAAGAATACACACAAACTTCTAGCCAGATAGATATGGCCCCCACTCTATTGGGATTACTTAACTTTAGTTATTATACAAAATTCTTTGGCAAAGACTTGTTGGATAATACTCCTACAGAAGCCCGAGCCTTTATAAGTAACTATCAAAAAGTTGCTTATATGAAGAATGGTCAACTGACCGTATTGGAGCCTAGAGAAAAAGTAATGTTCTTCTCTGGCGAAGAAGTTATGTCAGCCGATCAAGCTAATAAGAATTTGTTAGACGATGCTATTACTTACTACCAATATTCATCAGAGTGGAAAGACCGCATGAAACGTATTTCAACAGCGGTTAAAAAATAACGTTACTAAAGGCAACTAAAGTTTGCGTCAGATGATCTCCGGGGGAGGAAGGCATCTGACGCGCTGGTAATTTATGATTTTATAGAATTAGATGCAACTAGCTATTATCGCCTTTAAGTCCGCTTCACCGAGAAGAGGAAAATTCGCGGGTGAGCGCTTCAAGGAAACTACGCTAAAGGAAGTTGCTCTTTCTAGAGTAATTAGGTAATACTTTTTGAAAGTGCCCATTTGTATAGCACCTAAACTTAATTCGGTTTTCTCACCGTCAGGATATGTGAGGACTTTAAATCTCTCCAGTAACTTTTCTAAGCTTGGGTTTTGAGTGAGGCAAGCTGTAACTGAGTTAATTGATTGAGCTGTCGTGTATTCTTTGATAGTGGGTCGATTTCTAATTTCTTTTAAAGGAATTCCCTGACATCCTGAAAGTAAGGCGCTTAAACAAATCATGTGGAGTAAGTCTGTCTTTCTGAACATGGGAAAAGCTTTCTAAGTAAGAAATATTGGGAAAATTAACAGAACTACTTAATGTATATGCAATGTAAGCCTGTTTGCTCAATGCAGCGCTTTTCGCGGGCATTGAAAGCTCGCTTTATACCATCGATATCGGCTTGGTTTTTTTCAGCTATCGTTTGTGTCCGTGGTGGAGAAGTGCCGGAACCTGCTGAGAATAAATATATCAAAATTATCAGGGCCGATAATAGACCAATCATCCATTTTTTTGATTGCTGGCGAGATTTCACGTCATTTGGTGACAAAAGGCAGGAGCGATTGAACTTTATTGAATTCGCGATTTCTTGAAGTTCTGTATCAAACATATCAATCCCAATCTTAAAGTTGCCAATGAGGGTGATCCTCACTCTGGCGACTGGGTTTTCAAAACTGCTGATAAACTAACAGCGCAATGGCCTTTAGGCCTCACGGCCCTGAACATACGCCACCGCAACCCAGTCATAAGAGACTAGGAAGCGGCATCTAGGACGCTTGCTCGTGTTTAAGGAGAAGCATCATTCACGGACGATACCAGTCCGGTTTATCAAGGAGTTTTGAAGCCCCAGTTCTTGCCCAGATCACCTGAACAAGTTCTAAGTAAAATCTATTAAAGATTTAAAGATTAAGCAATAAAGACTTAGTTAAAATCGGCAGGCACTCGCGGTTTACTGATAGAGAACAAGTCGTAGGTATGATTTACCAGATATTCGACTTGGCCAAGACTTTTGAAATCCTCCCGTGAATTCGGCAGCCAGCGCTCTGCCCACTCAAAATGAATATCTGTTTCAGTCTTGTTTTCAATTAAGGACTTAATACTGGCTATAGTCCAATAGTTGCAATTTCCAATCAAGTTTTTATGCTTCTTAGTCTCCGGAAGAACGCCCCTCATTTTCCAATTATTAATTGTCTGATGACTTACGCCTAATATGTAAGATAGCTCCCTAGAATTCACTACGCACCAAGTGGGGCGGCAATCATACTTACTCCAATCGGCTTTTATATCAGTTAATTTCATTCACACCTCCTATAAGTTCCTCTCGGATAACGGACACCTTATAGAGGGGTGTCCTATCCATCCGAATGGAGCATAGACAAAATTCCGTTTTATCCGAGAATATCCGGTTTATCCGATATCCAAACAAATTCGGCAGCACATTCAATTCGCTCTAAAAGAACGAGTTCTTTAATGATGGCAGTAGCTCTGCTCTTTGCATCCCCAGGCTTAGCTGCTTTCGTTATATTTCCTCGTATTAAAGCATCTTTGCATTCGCTGGTTGATAATACTTTTTGATTGCCACCCGCTTCAGGTTGGATGACACCATTTTTCTCAATGGTTATTTTAAGTATTTCAAATGCAAGCCGTTGCTGTGGTGTCAGTTCTTTGGTCTGTTTTCTATTTTCATTATTAGGAGCTACGATGCACGAATAAATGGGGAACCCGTCTTCATCCTTACCAACTTCGATAGATTGGAGATCAAAAGTCATTTTTTGGCCTGTCTCGTAGTCTCTCTGTTTAGTTACCTCTACAGTAATCTGCTGCGTCCCCTTGGCTTTCTTTACCTCGATCTCTGTATCAGCGGCAGCTCTCAGAGAACTATGCCCTCTCGCACCCCTCCCATCATCTTTGCCAGTATGGTGTATAGCCATGACTGTGGCTCCAGTCGCCTCACGAATTAAATCGCAGTTCTTAATGAAAGCGCCCATTGCATCTGGGCTATTCTCATTACCTCCTGCTAGTAACCTGCTCAAGGTATCAAGAATGATAAATCTGACCTCGCCTATTTCATTTATTTTTTTGATAAGCGCTTTTGTTTCATTCTGGTCCTGACACATATCAATACCGACAGTGAGGAAACTAATCGGGGGTAATTTAACCAACCCATGGTGCGACCTATAAGCCGTAAGCCTGTCGATTAAGCCAGAGCCTCCTTCAGCCGCAACGTAAACAGCTTTACCTTGCTCAACTTTTCTTGAACACCACTGCTTACCCACGGTAATCGCAAGTGCAATATCTAATGCCACAAACGATTTGCCAGTGTTACTTGCTCCGTACAGAAGCACGAAACTATTTTCATCAATCAAACCTTTAACCAAAGATTTCTTCTTTGGCCGATTGATCAGCTCCTCCCAAGTAAAGAGCGTCAATTCACAGCTATCCTTTATAGAGGATAAAATTAAGTCACTCTTAGGACATCCTGCTTTCCTCGCTTTAAAGATCAAAGTGCCCATTGTAATACCGTGATCGGATGTGAAGCTTTGCCACTTTTGGAGCGTTTCACCTTCAACATATTTATCGGACCGTTTTGACCATGTGTCCCATACTTCGACCGGATAACCGCCTGCATGAAGCGCCATACCAGTTTCAAGCCAGTCTTTGTAGTTACTACTAGGATCAATCCAATTAAGAACTTTACCAATTTCTAGAGTAGGCAAAGGAAAAGTGTCTAGTTTATTTCGCGGAGCCGCGACGTTAAAATCAACGGTGCTGATTTCGACAACATCATTTAATTCATTCAGCATTGTCCGATCCTCTCTGAAATTGGATCATCCATGCCGATAAAAATCGGATTAGCTGTGTAATGCGCTTGAACAGGATTAAATAAAGAAAGGTCAATCTTTGCCCTCTGACCCTTCAATAAACTTTTCCATTGATCATCCCTTATTGGAACATCCGTCATAAACCAAAAATGACACCTTAAAGAATTCGTAATGGGATCATCACGGTGACCTCCGACATTTTGGCTTGAAGAAAGCTTATAAACACCCTTAGATTTTCGAAATATTTCAGGCAGTAAAGATTTCATTTGGGCAATTATTTGTGCGGTATCGTTATTTATATTTAGCCCAGCTGCGAAATCAAAATCATCTACATCAAGCATTACCCATTTTCTAGGCACTGAAACAAATCTAGCCAGCGGCCCGTTGCATACGCGAACACCGACTTCCTTAATGCCTTCTTTGGGCTTACCTCTTATTACGAGCTTTTGAGGCTCGTGCTGAAGTTCACGAAGGAGCATTTCGATATCAGAGATGGACGAAATATCCCTCTCTTCATGTGTAAACTCTTTACCTGCAGAAAACTTTACTTTTTCAATTACTCCGTCTTCTTTTTGAATAAACGTCTTAGTAGCCCTACACTTGTGATAGTTACACTTTAATATTGTAATAGTATCAGTCATGGGATGCCCCCCCTTTAGTCACGATGGAGAATGTAGCTAAGGTGTTCATAGAAATGGCTACAATTTCTACGACTTTGATAAGCTCGTCGGTTCCATATTTATCAGGATTGCCCCCTAGCTCGGAGACAAGGATTGTTCGAGCAATCGCGAAATAATCGCTAACTTGTGAGATTATTTCCTCACGATGGATTTTCTCAAGTAAAGCAGATGGCATCATTGTGAAATGCCTCCCTTTATAGGGTAGGCTTCAAGGTTGTTTAAAAATTCCTCTAAATCTGATCGGAGGATTAAAGTCCTTGCGCCTAATTTCTTGCCTTTGATCTCTCCGGATTTCAAAAGTTCATAAAATTTAGTCTTTCCAAGCCCAGATAATAACAGAGCCTCGTCTATGTTAATGGTAATTGCGTGCATTTTTTCACCTTCACAAGTTTTTGGAAGAACGCCAACGTTCCCCCTTCTTTCTTGACTATGAGGTGTCGGCTCCCGTTTTAGACTAGGACGGGAAAGCAGCTTTTTGGGAAACTGCCTGATGCCTTTTTCTCAGTGCTGTGAACTTATTCAAAAAGGTTTTATTCTTCATCACTTTGGATTTAGCGCCCCCACCGTAGATATAGTGAATAGACACCAGTTCACCTTTTTGATCTCTTATAACCTCTTCAACTTCGAATTCGTAAATGCTGTTCCCGTTCTCGCCATGATATTCTTCAAGATACTCTAAAAATTTCTTAGGTGTTGCAACATCACCGTTAGGCTGTTTGACATATTTTTTATAGATTTCGAATAGATAATCTTCTAAGAAATTCTTCTTCTTTCCTAACTTCACTTTTAGAAGCTGTACCTTCTCTTTGAAATCTTTCTCATCGACTTCTATATAAACGTACCCACTAAGTATGTCGTACCAATCATTAGCTTTATTCCCTACAGGCTGGGGCTGCACCCCATAGAGAAATTTCATTTCTTTATGCCCTGAGGGGCACTCTTCCGTTTTTTCAAGATTCACGGTAGTTGTGCCGAAATTAAATTCTTTCCAATGATGAAACGGTATGGGAATAAAACCCTGAAGATTTCCAGCGTAAGAGTTACTAAAGCCTTCCTGATCGTCGTAACCCACACCTTGGCAAACAATTTCTTTTTCTCTAATTTCTCTTATCAATTTGCTAAGAGAAATATCGTATTTAATCACTATTTCATCTAAGGGGATGAACATGGGTGTCGGTCGTGCTTTAAATGAGCTTCGTTTACTTTCCACGATATTTTCCCTCAAGCTTTTTGATTGTTTCAAGGTCTTTGATTTCAACGGCTGATATGTAGTCAGCCCACAATTGCATCATTTTTTTTCGCTCTGGTAAAAACTTTGCTCTGTCATATGCCCTGTCAATTTTACTTTTATGGACGTGGGCAAGCTGCCTATCCACGATCTCATGTCTAATGCCTAAATTTTCTTTCAACGTGGACATCGCCAACGCTCTAAATCCATGGCCAGTCATTCGCCCTTTGAAGCCCAATCTACCAATCGCAACCAGAATAGTATTATTCGACATATGTTCACGCGGTCTGACTTGGCTAGGCAACACATAGTCATCGGGGCCATGTCTTCCGTCTAACTTCTGTTCTTTGAGTAGTTTAACAACCTGTTTGGATAAAGGCACAATGTGAGGATTTCCTGTTTTCATTCTTTCCGCAGGAATTTCCCATTGCGCATTGATCAAGTCGAATTCTGACCATTTTGCTTTTATAAGCTCGCTAGTCCTGACGAAGGTGAGCATGATAAGCTTTATCGCTCTTCTCGTTCTTTCATATAACCGCGCCTCATTCTTACTTAAGGCCGCAAAAAATTCCGGCATTTGTGCTATTTCAAGGGCGGCGTAATGCTTTGTTTTGGACGTTTTCAAGGCCCCTCTAATATCTGCTGCATGATCCCGACCACCTTTTCCGGTCGCTATGCCGTAGCGGCAAATCTGCCCAATAATCTGATGTACACGACTAGCAATATCTAACGCGCCTCTCTTCTCAATCCGGCGTATCACGTCATTGAGTAAAATTGGCCCCGTTATTTCCGTAATTGCTTTGTTTCCGATGTACGGGAAGATATCAACATCTAATCGACGCATTACATTAAGGGCATGATTTTTAGACCATCCCCCAAGTTGGTTTTCGTGCCATTCGAGTGCGACAGCTCGGAAAGTATTATGAGCTGCCTCCATTGCTTGCCTTTTCTTGCCCGATTTATCACTCATAGGGTCGGTCCCAGCCAAAAGCTGCTTCTTGGCTACCTCCCTGCCGTCACGGGCCTCTAGAAGCGATACTAGGGGGTATGGTCCAAGAGCCAATAATTTCTCTTTCCCCAAAAATCTATATTTAACTCGCCAATGTTTCGAACCATTAGGTTTGACAAGAAGATACAACCCGCCGCCATCTGCTATTTTATAAGGCTTTTCCGTCGAAGTCGCATTCTTACAAATAGTGTTATTTAATTTCACTGTACCCCCTAAGTTAATCGTACCCCTAGATTGTACCCCCACTTTGAGGGAATGTAAACAAAACCGAGCGAACCCCTACGTGAGGGATTTGCACAAAAATGCCTTATTATATAGTATTTATTGAACTTGGGTGAACTTGAGCGAACTGCTTTGAAAAGCAATTTGGAGCGGGTGAAGGGAATCGAACCCTCATAGCCAGCTTGGAAGGCTGGTGCTTTACCACTAAGCTACACCCGCTCAGGGCGCCGCCATAAAAAGGGAATTGAGGATAAAAATCAAGCCGTTTTACAAATTAACATCGTAAACCGTCAAATATCGTACTTTATCGGGTGTCCGGGCATGAAATTCAGGCGAAGAATGCAGAACCGCCTGTGAAAACCAGTCGCTTAATCCAGCTATCGGCACGACACTGCCCTGCCCAAGTTGCCATGCTTTTTCAAGAACCTCAGTATTCATGACATAGCCATCATCATCGAATTCCAAAGGCTGGCTTTGAGGTTCGAAAAGAATAGGCCCCTTCCCTTTTTTTGTGTCTAAAAGTCTTATTTGACGACTTCCGAAAAATCCGCTTCCAAACCATGCGGGATCTGCCTCACTTAAAGCTTCTTTTTTCCACAGGTCATAATGTGCAATTGATGTCTCATTAGGCGTGTAACTCTGAAAACGCTTAATAATATTAGCTAAACCGCCCTTTGAGGTTAACACTCGAATGGCTTCTCTTTCATCTTCCGTCATATATTTTCCGACAGAATTTGGGACATCATTGTATAAATCTCTAGCGAGAAATTTGTAGTTTATATCATCTGCAACTTTCCAGTTGAATTCGGCAATCATCGAAGCGGCGAGGGTTTCCGTCTCTTGCAAGTTATGCTTTTCATCACGGATCCAAATGGCGCTTTGCTTGCCCTTTACCGTCATCTCATAGTCCATGATTTCGACAGCTTCGCTCCAACTGGCAGCGTTAAAAGCGGCAAAGCAGGGCGGACAGTTTTTTATGGTCAATTTCTTAATACGCATTATAGGCTCGTCAATTTCCTGACGAGCCTATCCATAAATCATGACTTATGCAAATTTTAGTTTGGAATTTCGCGCCAGTGAATCGGCAATCCACCCGGCGGTTTGCCGAAGGTTTTTGCCGCATTGCCGCCGCGCTTGACCACTTCCGTGAATTTTACCTGCTTGCCTGATGGCAATGTCCAGCCGGACGAGCCTTGGGAGATACAGTATTCACCGTCAGCCACGCCAAAAATACCGTCTGCCGCGCGGGCGATTTGCTGGCGGCCGTTAATGTCGAGAATAAGGTGCTTGTTCTTGAAATTATCCAGCTTGGCCGGATCGATCGAGCATTTCATATTCCCGTAGCCGTCCGTGTAGCAGAGGACATTTTCAGGGAAATCTGGCACCTGATCCATAACGTCATCACCCAGAATGCTGTAATCGCCTTTGACGATGCGGGCGAAAGCCGGCGGGAAAATATCGCGCGAGCGGAACTGGCTACCGTGTTTTTCGCATTTGATTTCGCGGATTTCCTCGGCGGCTTCCTTAATGAAAGCCAGGGAATGGCCGCTATTGACCGCGCAAATTTCGACGCCATTCTTGAGGCGGGCATAGACGAAGCCTTCGCCCGAGTTTTTTACGCGAGGTGTTAGATCATCCTTGCGCGGCGCCGTGTTGACGAAGAATTTGTGACGAGCGCCAAGCTTTGAATTGATTGCCGTCTGCGCCAGCGCAAAACCCGTTGCATAAGTGTCGAAAGCAGGCACGGCAAAATTCTGCAAGTGACAATCCATCCCGTCCAGCTCTGCATAGATTTTCTGGGTTACTTCGGCAAAAGCCAAATCGTGCAGGTCACCGTAATCGGCAATAACATAGATGATATTTTTGTCAGTCATAGAGAGCGTTCCTTCTGTTTTACGCAATGGGTAGAAATTCAAAATCTTCTTCAAGAAAATAATCGATCAATGATGTCGTTATTTCCAAAGAGTCTTCACGGTCATCGTGAGCCAGTATAATATGGGCACTATTCTCTTTCTGCAACCAGATATCGGTATCAATTTTCTTTTTTAAATCACCTAAGGTTTTGTAATGCCAATTGCCTTTATGGCGCGGGGTGAGCATCCAGTCAGACGTGGAAAATGTATACATGGCATCAATGGCACCGGCCATCTCGGAATCCGTAAACCATGGATGAGTGACATCCGGCGTCGGTAATTTCTGGAAACCTTCACTTTTCAGCCATTCCTGCATTTTATTTCTTAAATCGAATAGCTCAGCCGAAGGTCGCTCGGTGCTTTCCACGCGCAAACCGTCCCAGAACAGATTTTCGACATAGGCGCGGTGTTCGGACGGCACCGTATCCAGATCTATAATCCATCCGCCCATGCCGCGATCCATATGCGGAAAGCGCATATAGCGATTTGGCAGAGCCTCCCCCGCCTCACGGTAAGCGCGTTCGATCAGGTTTTGGGTTTGTAAAATTTGTTCGCTTTGAGATCCAAAACCGGCAACGCTGGTTCTGTCATGGGCATAAGAGTGATTACCGATAACGATGCCCCTGCCAATCGACCGGACAATTTTATCAAAATTTTTCTGCTCTTCCATAAACGCGCCGCGCACGAAATAAATCGCGGGCACACCTCGCTCGACAAGAAAATCCGTTAGTTGATCAGTATGATTTGACGGTGAATCGTCGATTGTCAGATAGGCTCTATGCATTTTCTTTCTCCGCCAGATAGAGAAGTCCTTTCAGGGAAATAAATTCATCCTTGATCCAGTAAACAGGCGTCGATACAACATCGCGTGTGACGATTGGATGCAAATCCTGATAAAAATATTCAAGAAATTTTTTAAGATCGAACAGCCCGGCCAAAATCAGGCGATCAATAACTCCGCCGGTCAGATAGACACCGCCGTAAGAATAACCGAAGGCGACTGCCTGGTGCGTGAACAAACCCAGCATTTCATGAAAGATGACCAGAGCCTGCCTGAACACAGGATTATCTTTACCGTCGCGCATCAGAATTTCCGTGTCTGGATATTCTATATCCAGATGACTCTTCATCGATAAGAATCTATAAATCTCGTATATGCCGCGCCCTGTCAGCATATCCTCATAAATCAGGGCATCTTCCTTGCTTCGGCTTATATGGTCATATAATTCCGCGTGCACGGCCGAATACGCCGGCAGCATATGCGCCCCGTGAGATCTTTGAACGAAATCCCCATTCTCGCTTTTGAACAGATAGGCAAATCCAAGCCCCGTTCCAACGCCGATAATAACCTTTGATGCTTTCTCGATCGTATTGATTTCGGGCCTGTTTAACAAATCAACGTCAGCCTGATCGGCCAGCAGCAATCCATGGGCATTGGCTTCGAAATCATTGATCTGGTGGATCACCGCGTTCGGCAGGACTGTTTTTAATTCAGCAGGATTGGTATTCCACTCATTGCGGTTACTGAAGGCAAAATAAAATTTCCGTATACTTTGCGGCGGGACTGACTGGCTGCTGAGATAGGCTTCGATAGCATGGTTCAATGTCGGATGCTGATCGACACGGGTTTTATATGGCCGCAACTGACCTTCGCCTTTGAACGCAAAGCGTATATGCGTTCCGCCGACATCACAAAGAAGAATACTCATGCCGTTACCTCTCCATGCCGCGTATCATCCGTATCACCTTCGGGATCGAGATGGATCAGAATCTCCGCATTCGGGAATTCCTTCAGGATGCGGTACTCGGCCTCCTGCGCAATCTCATGCGCACTCCATAGCAGAAGATTGGCGTCGACTTCCATATCGAAAGAAACAAACATTTTCATGCCCGAGCGCGTTACACGAAGATCGTGAACGCCTTTGACTTCTTGGGGTGACGTGACGATTTTAAAAATCCGCGCCTTGGTTTCCGGCTCAACCTCGCGGTCCATCAGCATATCTAGCGCCTTTACAGCTATACAATAGGCCGTTTTGGCGAAAAGGGCAGCAATCAAAGCCGTCGCCGCCGTGTCGAGCCACATAGGGGCCCATTTCATGTAATCGAAAAACACGACGATCATGACCGCCCCGTTCATCCAGACATCTGTCGAGTAATGCGCCTTATCCGCTTCCAGCGCGAGAGATCCTGTTTCTTTTTGCGCCTGATTCTGCACATAAGTCATTACCAGCGACATAAGCACCGATAAAAACATCAGCATCAGCGCATAGAGATGATCGGTCATCTTCTGAGGCTCGATAAACCGGTCAATCGCCGTGAACAGAAGAAACACTGCCGAACCCGTCAATACCGCCGCTTGAAAAAGCGCGGAAACCCCTTCGATTTTTCCATGCCCATGGCGATGATCTTCATCGGCAGGTTTTAACGACCAGCGGATAGACAGCCAGGTCATCAGCGACATGCCGATATCCGATATGGAATCGACCAGCGACGATAAAACTGACGCGGAGCCGCTGAAAACATACGCCACCGTCTTGGCAAAAATAAGCACGATCACCAGGCCAATGGTGACCGAGCTCGCAAGCAGGGCTTTCTGGGAGAGAATTTCTTTCATTGGCGATTTATAGCAGAGCCTTGAGCAGCCAATCTATACCAATGCCTTTACCGCCGGAAACAATCCACCGCATGGTCGTTAACCATGCCGACTGCCTGCATATAGGCATAAATAATCGTTGTGCCGACAAAGGTCATCCCTCGTTTTTTGAGGTCTTTGGAGAGCGCATCGGATTCTGCAGATCTGGTCGGGAATCCCTTGCCGGCATTTTTGATCGGCTTGTTTTTAACAAAGCCCCATAAATATGCAGAGAAAGACCCAAACTCTTTTTGAATGGCGATAAACGCGATAGCGTTCTTGCGCGTGCCGAAAATTTTCAATCGGTTGCGGATAATGCCTTCGTCCAGCATTAATTTCTCAAGCTGCTCGTCCGTCATTTTGGCAACCTTCCTGACATCAAAATCCTTGAAAGCTTTGCGATATCCGTCGCGGCGCTTGAGAATAGTTGCCCAGCTTAATCCGGCCTGTGCGCCCTCCAATATCAGCATCTCGAATAAATGCTGATCGTTATGGACCGGCACACCCCATTCCTTGTCATGATAATCTAACATTTCAGGAAAGCTGTTTGCAGCCCAGCTGCACCGTGTTTTATCTTTTGCCATTATAAAAGCCCCAATTCCGCCAATTCTTTTTTCATCTTCTCCGGCATTTCATCCATATTATCGCCCTGTTTTCTATCCGGCGGCGCGTCGTTGTCTTCCAGATAGCGCCAACCCTGAAAGGCTTTTCTCGGTGTCATGCGCACAGGGATCATCTTGGCATCATAGACAAGTCCGCAGTGCGGAATACCGTTCTTGGTCACTTCTTTAAATTCGATCATTTTCTGTCGTCCGACGATATAGCCCTTGATAACCCAGT
>QFOT01000023.1 GCA_003241285.1 Micavibrio aeruginosavorus | reverse complement strand
GATTATGGGCGAGATCATGCTGGTGGGTTTGACCAGCGAGGATCCAAAGATCGGCGGCATGGATTTGCGTACCATCGCCGAGTGGGATATCCGCAACCGTATTCTTTCGATTTCCGGTATATCGCAAGTTTCGGTGATTGGCGGCGAACTGAAACAGTATCAGGTGCTGGTCGACCCTTTGAAGCTTAAAAACTACGGCGTCACGCTGCATGACGTTGAAGCCACGATTGAAGGCTCGAATATCAACGCCACGGGCGGATTCCTGCTTTCGGACTATCAGGAAAGCCTGATCCGCAACGTGGCCAGGGTCAAGACCGTCGAGGATCTGGCAAAATCACCGCTACCCCAGGATAATGGGAGTCCAACACCGCTGACCCTCGATCAGGTGGCTGATATCAAGCTGGGTGGGCCGCTGGCCAAGCGCGGGGATGCCAGCGTCAACGGCCAATCTGCCGTCATTCTTTCTATCCAAAAACAGCCAGGCGCCGATACGATCAAACTCACTGAAGCGGTCGAGGCGGAACTGGCCAGCATACAAAAGACCTTGCCCGAAGGCGTGAAAATTCACGGCGAGATATTCAAACAGGGAACCTTTATTGAACGGGCGATCAAGAATGTCGAGGAAGCATTGCGCGACGGGGCTATTCTGGTCGCCATCGTTCTATTCCTGTTTTTGCTGAATTTCCGCACGACCTTTATCACGCTGACCGCCATTCCGATGTCCTTCGTTTTGACGGCCATCGTCTTCCAGTATTTCGGCTTGAGCATCAACACCATGACTTTGGGTGGTCTGGCCGTCGCCATTGGCGAGTTGGTCGATGACGCGATTGTCGATGTAGAAAATGTCTTCCGCCGCTTGCGTGAAAACCGCCAGGCCGAAAAACCGCGCAATCCGCTGCAGGTAATTTATGAAGCCTCCAGCGAGGTGCGAAACTCCATCGTCTTCGCAACCATCATCGTGGTGCTGGTCTTCATCCCGCTTTTTGCGATGGGGGGCATAGAAGGAAAGATATTCCTACCGCTTGGAATTGCGTATATCACGTCCATCGTTGCGTCCTTGTTCGTCTCGCTGACACTGACGCCCGCACTTTGCTCTTATCTGTTGCCTAAAATGAAGCGCATGGGCGATGAACATGACGGCTGGCTTATCCGCAAGATCAAAGGAGCACAAAAGCGTGTCCTGAACTTTGCCTTCCCACATAGTCGGATAGTGCTGACGTTCGTCGCTTTGGTTACTATTGGCGTCATGGCGCTTGTACCTTTCTTTGGCAAGGAGTTTCTGCCGCAATTCAACGAAGGATCGGTGACGATCAATATCCTAACCCCGCCTGGTACTAGCCTTGCCGAGTCAAATCGAATTGGCACGATTGCTGAAAACCTGATCCGTCAGGTGCCGGAAGCCTCCGAGACGGGCCGCCG
Organism: Micavibrio aeruginosavorus; assembly: GCA_003241285.1. Lineage (GTDB taxonomy): Bacteria > Pseudomonadota > Alphaproteobacteria > Micavibrionales > Micavibrionaceae > Micavibrio_B > Micavibrio_B aeruginosavorus_A. The sequence continues at coordinate 18,776 of QFOT01000023.1, read as the reverse complement.
CACAGGCCGCGCTGAGCGCGACGACCATGCGGAAGGCGTACATTCGAGCGAGATTGAGGTCGAGTTGAAAGAATCCGAGCGGTCACGGGCCGATATTCTGGCTGATATTCGTAACCGTTTGGATCAAGTTCCTGGTATTGCCGTCAATATCGGGCAGCCGATCTCCCACCGTATCGACCACATGATGAGCGGTGTTCGCGCCCAGATGGCCATCAAGCTTTTTGGTACTGACCTTGATGTGCTACGCGCCAAGGCCGAAGAGATACGTCAGGCCATGAGCGAGGTTGAAGGCGTGGTCGACTTGTCTGTTGAAAAACAAGTCTTGATCCCACAGGTGCATGTGCTGTTTGACCGTGAGAAAGCGGCGTCCTATGGCCTGTTGTCCGGTGAAGCCGCCGAATATGCCGAGCTTGCCATGCAGGGCAAAGCCGTGGGTCAGGTGCTTGATGGGCAGCGCACCTACGATATCGTCATGCGTCTGTCTGATGCCGCCCGTAATGATGTGGAGGCGATCAAGCAGATTCCTGTCGATACCAAAGACGGCAATGTCGTGCCGCTTCAGGCGATTGCTACCGTGCAGGACGCCAAGGGGCCGAATATCATCAATCGTGAGAACGCGCAGCGCCGGATCGTGATCCAGGCCAACGTGTCTGACCGCGATCTAGTCGGCGTGGTGCAGAAGGTGCAAGCCGCCATCGATAGCAAGGTAAAATTACCGCAAGGCTATTACGTTACTTACGGCGGTCAATTTGAAAGCCAGGCCAGCGCCTCCCGCCTGATTATGCTTTTGAGCCTGTTCTCACTCGCAGGCATGTTCATGGTGTTATACGTTCACTTCAAGAGCGCAAATCTGGCCTTGCAGGTCATGACATCCATTCCGCTTGCCTTTATCGGCGCGGTGATCGGGGTCTGGTTGTCTGGCGGCGTGTTCTCAATTGCGACTATGGTTGGTTTTGTTACGCTGACGGGTATCGCCGCACGCAATGGGATTATGATGATCGCCCATTATATCCATCTCATGGAGCATGAGGGTGAGAAGTTTGATCTGGCTATGGTTTATCGCGGTACGTCCGAACGGATCATCCCCGTTTTGATGACCGCGCTGACAGCGTCCTTGGCGCTGATCCCGCTTGTCATCGCCGCCGACGAGCCAGGGCGTGAATTGCTGCATCCGGTCGCCGTGGTCATTTTCTGCGGCCTGTTCTCCAGCACCTTGCTCGACCTTACAGTGCGCCCCCTCGTGTTCTGGAAGTTCGGTAAAAAGCCAATTGCAACACTGTTACCCCAAGCCATAACCCAATAAAGGAGACCACCATGAAAAAACTACTACTCACAGTCGCTATTTTTGCCCTGACAGGGCTGAGTCAACCCGCCTTTGCACACGGCGACGAAGATCACGGCGACCAGCCGCATGAAACGACTGCGGAAGCCTCAATGCCTGCGACAACAACGCAAGAAGCCCTGACAAGCATCCAAACAAGCATGGATGTGCTCGGCTCTCAGATCGATGCCGGACAGCTTGATTTAACGCATGCCGAGATCGAAAAAATCGATGCAGCGGCGAAAGCCTTGAAAACCAGCGCGTCCGTGGCAGATGATAAAAAGGACCGCTTGGAATCCTCGATTAATCAATTCGTCGCCCAGCTTGAGAAACTGCATACGGTTGCAGATGCCAAAGATGCCGAGAAATCGAAGTCCGAATTCAAAAAGGCGCAAGGCGCTTTTAAACTTGTCGAAGCCGCTTTGAAATAAGGAGAGAAATCATGAAATTACTTCACACATTGCTCGTTACTACCATCCTGACCACGGGTGCCGCCGCTTATGCCGCAGGCGACCATGCTGGCGATCACGGTTCAAACACCCCAACTGCCGCCACAAGTATGTCTCATGACGGGATGGGGCATGGCGGCGAAAAAATGGAGGCTGTGGACGCTCGGAATACGGTGAAGCTGGCGCTTGAGCCTGCCGCTGCTCTGGAAGCCGGAAAAACCACGCAAGTAACCGTAAAGCTGAATGCCGCTACCGACGGAAAACCGCTGACATTCGATGATCTCAAGGAAGCCCATACCAAAAAGCTGCATTTGCTGGTGATTGACCCATCTCTTTCTGATTATCATCATATCCATCCTGTCGCTGGTAAAAATCCAGGCGAGTATGTATTCGACTTCACGCCGCTGAAAAACGACAGCTATCGAGTCTGGGCGGATGTAATTCCTGTAGCTACGGATAAGCAGGAATATGTGCAGACCGACATGGGAACGCCCGCCAAAGAAAAATCCGGTATCGACAAAAGCACAAACATGACGGCGACGGTTGACGGTTATACCTTCACTTTAGCCTTGGATGGTGAGCCAAAAGCGGGCGCGCCTGTCATGGGAAGCGTGACAGTCACCAAAGACGGCCAGCCCTTTACCCAGCTTGAGCCTGTAATGGGCGCCTTCGCGCATGTTGTCGGTTTTACCGAAGATTATAATTCCGTCCTCCATGTCCATCCGATGGGCCAAGAGCCGAGCAGCGACACGGAACGCGGCGGGCCAAAACTGGAGTTTCATATTGAGCCTGAGAAACCTGGCTTTGTGAAGCTTTTCGCTCAGGTGCGGATCGGTGGGAAAGATATCTTCGCGCCGTTCGGCGTAACCGTGAAATAAACCAACCGATAAAGGAGAATACCCATGAAGACGATTTTACTGGCATTGATGATGGTCTTGACCGCATTCGCGCCCGCCATGGCCGCAGAGACCAGTCCCGCGCATGATGGGGCTTGGCTTAAACCTACCGAGGCGCAATATGTGTGCATGATGAACAATAAGGTGTTCGATAAACCGCAAATCGCCATCGAGGTCGAAGGAAAGACTTATTACGGGTGTTGCCCGATGTGCGCGGACAAACTAAAAAACGACGTATCCTTGCGCACGGCGACGGATCCTGTAAGCGGCAAGCAGGTCGACAAGGCCAGCGCGATCATCGGTGCGGATAAGCACGGCATGACCTATTATTTCGAGAGCAAGGAAAATTTCGATAAATTCGCCAGCGGCCCGATGCCAGCGATGGTCGGCGGCACGGAAATGAACGGCCATAGCGACCATAAACACTGATTGTTATAAAAATTGCCGAAAAAGCCTATCGATAGCCCCGATAGGCTTTTTTTATAGCTTGATTATGCGAGATTAGATACTATATACACCTATAAGGTATATAACTTGATGGAGAAAGACCATGACAGTCGAGAAGCACCCATCCCACGATGCTGAGATTAAGCGTTTGAACCGCATTGCGGGACAAGTCGAGGGTATTAAAAGGATGATCAAAGAAGGCCGTTATTGTCCTGAAATACTCTCGCAACTTCGGGCCGTGCGTTCGGCGGTCAAGGGCACTGAAACCGAAATCCTGCGCCGTCATTTGTCATCCTGCGTGGCCAGCGCCATGCAAAGCGGGGAGGAGGCCAGCCGGACAAAATCCATCAATGAAGTCGCCAGCCTGTTTTCTAAATTCGAGGAATAAGGAATATCAATAATGACCGATCATTCACACCATCATCACGATCATAAAAAAATGGAAGAAAAACCTACGCATGGTTCATGCTGCGCGATGCATGGGCATGATCATCAAGCGAAAGCCCCTGTGGTGGACGCGCCAGCGGGAACGATGTTCATCTGCCCGATGCACCCGCAAATCCGTCAGGTTGGCCCCGGAACTTGCCCTATTTGCGGCATGGCGTTGGAGCCGGAAGTGATGACGGGCGAGGAAGGCCCGAACCACGAGCTGATTGATATGACCCGCCGTTTCTGGATCGGTCTTGTATTGACGCTTCCGGTTTTCATGCTGGAGATGGGGGCGCATCTTGCCAATCTTCATTTTGTTACGGGCGCGGCCTCTAACTGGATACAGCTTGCTCTGGCGACTCCCGTTGTTCTGTGGGCAGGGAAACCGTTCTTCGAGCGCGCCTGGGCATCGATTGTCTCGCGCAATCTCAATATGTTCACGCTGATTGCCATCGGCACAGGGGTTGCGTGGCTTTACAGCATTGTCGCCACCCTCATGCCAGATGTGTTTCCCGAAGGATTCCGCCGCATGGACAGATCGGTTCCAGTCTATTTTGAAGCCGCTGCCGTGATCACGGTGCTGGTGTTGCTGGGGCAGGTTCTGGAATTGCGGGCGCGGGAGAAAACGGGCGGCGCAATCAAGGCACTGCTTAACTTATCACCCAAAACCGCCCGCCGGATCAATGCGGATGGAATGGAAGAAGATATTCCGCTTTATCATGTCCATGCGGGCGACCTCTTGCGCGTACGCCCCGGCGAAACCGTTCCCGTTGACGGTGTGGTCGTCGAAGGCAAAAGTGCAGTGGATGAATCGATGGTGACGGGGGAGTCCATGCCCGTCATGAAGGAAAAAGAGGCAGCTCTGATCGGCGGCACGATGAACCAGACGGGCGGCTTTGTCATGAAAGCCGAGCGCGTGGGCGGTGACACCATGCTCTCTCGCATCGTGCAGATGGTCGCGGAAGCGCAACGCAGCCGTGCACCCATTCAAAGGCTGGCCGATCATGTCGCGGCATGGTTTGTGCCTGCCGTCATTCTTGTGTCTGTTGTGGCCTTTATTGTATGGTTTGCATTCGGCCCCGCGCCCGCTTTTAGCTACGGTCTGATCGCGGCGGTCAGCGTTCTCATCATTGCTTGCCCATGCGCCCTTGGCCTTGCCACGCCGATGTCTATCATGGTGGGCGTGGGGCGCGGCGCACAGGCTGGCGTTCTGATCAAAAACGCCGAGGCCCTGGAGCGTATGGAAAAAGTCGATACGCTTGTTGTCGATAAAACGGGAACGCTCACTGAGGGAAAACCTAAAGTCACTCGTATTATCGCTCAGGGTATGTCGGAGGATAATCTACTGTCCTTGGCAGCGTCTCTGGAACAAGCAAGCGAACACCCATTGGCGCATGCCATTGTCGTGGCGGCAAAGGAAAAAGGCATCTTCATCGCCAAGGCGGATGATTTCGACTCGCCCACTGGAAAAGGCGTGGTGGGTAAAGTATCTGACCGCGCCGTCGCGCTTGGAAACGTCAAGATGATGAATGATCTGGGTGTTGATGTTTCCGATTTGGAAGCTGAGGGCGATGCTTTACGCAAGGACGGTGCAACGGTGATATTCGCGGCGGTCGATGGCAAAGCGGTGGGACTTCTCGCCATTGCCGATCCGATCAAGGAAACCACGCCGCAAGCGGTGAAGGAGCTGCAAAATGCCGGAATCCGCGTGGTGATGCTCACGGGCGATAATAAAACCACCGCGCAGGCCGTGGCGCGTCAGTTGGGTATTGACGAGGTCGAAGCCGAAGTCCTGCCCGAAGACAAGGGCCGTATCGTCAAGAAACTGCAAAGTGAAGGCCGTGTCGTGGCTATGGCGGGGGACGGCACAAACGATGCTCCGGCATTGGCCGCCGCCGATATCGGTATCGCCATGGGAACTGGAACCGACGTTGCGATGGAAAGCGCGGGCGTGACATTGTTGAGGGGCGATCTCGTGGGCATCGCACGGGCGCAGAAACTCTCCAAATCCGTGATGCGGAATATCCGCCAGAACCTGTTCTTCGCCTTCATCTATAATATGGCCGGCGTTCCGGTGGCGGCGGGCATCCTATATCCTGTTTTTGGCGTGTTGCTTAGTCCGGTGATGGCCGCTGCTGCGATGGCGCTCAGTTCTGTGTCCGTAATTGCGAATGCTTTGAGGCTTAAGACCGTGAAACTTTAGTTTTCTCTATCTAAGATGGCCCGCATTTGATCAATTTCTTGTTGCTGGCCTTCCATGATCGTTTGACAAAGAGTTTTGATTTCAGGATCAGTGATATTGGCTTCGCGGCACATGAGAATTGCGCCGGAATGGTGCGGGATCATGGATTTGAGAAATTGTTCGTCGGAGATGGCCGTCTGTTGACGGATGCCTAGAAAGAAAATTACTCCAATTAAAATGCTTACCGCCACTATAACAGCGTTCAGCTTTTTATCCTTGTACATCGCGCTCATCAGCACGACTTCGATCAATACCATAGGAGCAGCCATCAGGCCGGCCATGTAAAACTGATTGAAACTGGGATAAATGTCTTCCAATGTATTCACCATCGAATACATAAAGATATACATGGACACAAACGATAAAACGGCCATGAGGAGCAGTTTTAAATACATCTTTTTGCTATGTTCGATATGCTGATCATGTGTATTTTGCATGCAGTTCCTATTTAATCAGCTATTTTTTATGGAAGTTTGATATCACTTCATTTCTTTCAGCATATTTTCCATTAGCGCCACTTCGCCCTTTTGCTTGTCATGGATCATTTGCGCTTTGTTCTTTACACTTACATTTTGAGATTTTTTCAAGGCGGCGTCAGCCATTTTAATGGCACCCTTATGATGCTCGACTGTCATGGAAAGAAACTCTTTATCGAACTCTGATCCAGATGTTTTTTCGAGTTTTGACATATCCATAGGCATCATGCCGGGCATGTTCATGTTAATTGCTTGAGAAGCGCCAGGCTTTACTTCATTTCTTAATGCCTGAAGTTCTGGAATTTCCTTTTCCTGATCTTGGGTCATTTTTTTGGCCATCATCCGTATGTCTGAGTCTTCTGCTTTTTCTTCAGCCATCTGAAACATCATTATTCCGTCTTCGTGATGCTTGACCATATTATCGAGAAATTGAACATCAAACGGTTGTTGCTCGGCTTGGGGGGAGCTTTGGATAGCACTATTTTTTTCATGTGCTAAAGCAGAAACATATGGCGGAAAAACTAATGCTGCTGTGAAAAGCAGGGCTGTAAATGATTTTTGCATGGCTGTTTCCAATAAGTTGGTGGTTGATTAACTTACATTAAACGTTCCTAAATCTTTTAGGTTCCACCGCTTCCATTAAATTAGGAATTATTAATATTGAAAAAGAATAAATTCTTTACGCGGTTATGCTATAGTGAAGGGCGATGAAAAAGTTCATTCATAGCTTTCTTGCGCTTGTGATGCTCACGCCCGGCCTGGCATGCGGGCCTTTTATGGCCGCAACCCAGGCTTTGGCGGCGCAGCCTGCGGCCATGGCCGATATGCCGGATTGTAAAGGCATGATGGGCATGGAGGCCCCGAAAAAAGAGACAGACGATGAACATGTCTTTTTCAAAGATTGTTCCAAGGCTGATCTTTTCAGCGCGGATCACGCTCCCATCAAAGCACCTGATTTCGATGGCAAAGTGATCTTCCAAGTTTGGGCTAGTACGGTTTCGTTTCTCATTTTTAATCCTGATAATACCCAGTCTATTCGCGGCCCGCCTCCTGACTGGCCCGATGTTTCACAAACCCAGCCCTCTATCCTTCTGACGACGCAGCGCCTGCGCGTCTAGATCTGCCTTTTTTGGTTTTTGATTTTCGTCAAACTCTCAAAAAGGAGATTTATCATGCGTATTTTTATTCTTATCTTTATGTTCTGTGCCTTCGCGCCTGCCATTGTTCTGGCCGCCGAGGATTCAATGTCCATGCCGATGCAAAGCAAGGAGGTCGCGCCTGCGGCAGACAAGGCGCCATCCGGCGAACAGGTTTATATCTGTCCCATGCATCCTCATATTCATGGGAAAAAGGGAGATAAATGCCCGCTCTGCGGCATGGATCTGGTGCCCGCGGGCGAGCCGGACTCTCCGGCACAACCGGAAGAAAAAGAGGGCAAGGGGAAAATCCTCTATTGGTACGACCCGATGGTGCCTGGGCAGAAATTCGACAAGCCCGGCAAATCGCCCTACATGGACATGGAACTGGTGCCTTTCTATGAAAGCGATGACGGCGGGGAAAAGAAATCCCCTGAAAATTCCGTCCGGATCGACAATCGATACCGCCAGGCCCTTGGCATCAAAACCGCACCTGCAAAACGGGAAGATTTTGGAAAAAATATCCGTGCGTTGGGTGCCATCGTTCCCAGCACGAGGGGAGAGCATGTTATAGCCATGCGGACAGGAGGCTGGGTTTCCCGCCTTCAAGCCAACGCGGTAGGAGACGTTGTTAAAAAAGGCGATCTTCTGTTCACCTTTTATAGCCCCAACCTGATCGCGGCGCAGGTCGATTACCTCGCGGGACGCAGAGGGGCCAGTATCATCGGCGCACCGGATCAGCGTCTTAGATTGTACGGCATGGATGAGAAAGCCATCGCTGAATTGAGAGCAAAAGGTGGATTTCCACGGGAAACGCCGTTTTACGCCCCGGTGGACGGGACGGTGACGGCCCTCGATGTCCGCGAAGGCTCCTACGTTGATTCCGAGGATGGCGAGAATACGGTTTTGACGCTGCAGGATTTTTCGCAAGTCTGGGTCGAGGCGCAGGTGCCGGTAAAGGATTTGCCCTTTCTATCCGCAGGCACACCCGCGACGGTGACGGTTGATGAAACAGGCGAGACACTCAATGCCGTCACAGACTACATCTATCCCATGACAGACAAGGAAAGCCGTAAAGGCATGGTGCGACTGGTTCTGGATAATCCAGATGGAAGCCTAAAAACTGGCAGCATCGTGAATGTCATGTTTGATGCGGGCAGCCAGCCCCGCCTTGCGGTTCCGGCGGAGGCCGTGCTCTATGGCAAGGACGGCGGCCATATCATCGAGGCTCTGGGTGATGGATATTTCCGGCCAGTGGCAGTAAAAACAGGCATTACAGCGCATGGCTTGACGGAAATTGCATCCGGTTTGAAAGAAGGTCAAACGGTCGTCACATCCGGCCAGTTCATGATCGATGCGGAAAGTTCTTTGCGCGGCGGCATGTCGAGCATGGAAGATACAGGTGATAACCATGCAAACTGATACGCCGCACGATCCGTCAATATCCTTTGTCGCCAAAATCATCGACTGGTCTGTGGCCAATAAATTTTTTGTTATGCTGGGTTCCCTCGTGCTGTTGGCCGCAGGCATTATCGCGGTTCAGAAAATGCCGCTGGATGCGATTCCAGACCTGACCGATACGCAAGTCATCATTCGCACCGACTGGCCGGGGCAGGCTCCGCAGATTGTCGAAGACCAGGTGACGTTTCCGCTCTCAACCCGCATGTTAAGCCTGCCTCGAACAAAGGCCGTGCGCGGTTTTTCGATGTTCGGCGACAGTTTCGTTTACATTGTCTTTGAAGACGGCGTGGATATGTACTGGGCGCGCAGCCGCGTGCTGGAGGCGCTATCGCAAGTGGCCGGGCAATTGCCGGAAGAGGTGCGCCCGCAACTGGGGCCGGATGCCACGGGCGTGGGCTGGATTTTTCAATACGCCTTGGTGGATCGCACCGGAAAACACGATTTGCAGGAACTGCGAACATTGCAGGACTGGTTCGTGCGGTTTGAACTGGCGACCGTCAAGGGCGTGGCGGAGATCGCCTCGGTTGGCGGCTTCGTGAAGGAATATCAGGTTCTGGTCAGGCCGCACGATCTGCATGCCTATAATATTCCCCTGACCCGCGTGATGGAAGCGGTCCGTAGCGCCAATCAGGAAACGGGCGGACGCACGCTGGAGATGGCGGAAACGGAATATATGATCCGCTCCTTCGGCTATGTCAAAAGCACGGCTGATCTTGAAAAAGTCGTTTTAAAAGTCAGTGAAGACGGAACACCCGTGACCATTGGCGATGTTGCCCGCGTTGTAGAAGGCGCCGCGATACGGCGCGGCATTACCGAATTGAACGGCGAAGGTGAAGCTGTCGGCGGGTTCGTGATCATGCGCCCCGGGGCAAACGCACACACCGTGATCCAGAGTGTCAAAGAACGCCTTGATTTTATAAGGCAGGGGCTTCCTGCGGGCGTGGAGCTGGTCACGGTTTATGACCGCAGCAAGCTGATTGAAGGATCGGTCGATTATCTCACAAACAAACTGCTGGAAGAGAGTTTGATGGTGGCGTTGATCACCTTTCTCTTCCTGCTGCATATCCGCAGTGCCGCTGTTGCTATCATCACATTGCCTTTGGGGATTCTGGGCGCGTTCATCATTATGTCGGTGCAAGGGATTACCGCAAATATTATGTCTCTGGGCGGAATCGCCATTGCCATCGGGGCGATGGTGGATGCCTCTATTGTCATGGTGGAGAACGCGCATCGAAAAATTTCCAGCCTTCCGCCTGATGCAGGAAAACTGCAAAAGCAGGAAGCATTGTTATCGGCAGCAAAAGAAGTCGGGCCGGGGTTGTTCTTTTCCTTGCTGATTATCACGGTGTCTTTTTTACCTGTCTTCGCGCTCACCGGACAATCTCACAAATTGTTCGCGCCGCTGGCCTATACCAAAACCTACGCGATGGCCGCAGCCGCCCTGCTGTCCGTGACGCTGGTGCCGGTGCTGATGCTCTGGTTCGTGCGCGGAAAAATCAGGCGTGAGGATGAGAATGTCATCAACCGTTTCTTTATCGGGCTTTATAAACCTGTTTTGAATGCGGCCCTGAACTCTCCCAAAGGAACCGTTGCTCTGGCTTTGATTGCCCTGATCAGCACGGCCATCCCCATCAGCCGCATGGGATCGGAATTCATGCCGCCGCTGTATGAAGGCAGCCTGCTTTATATGCCGATGACCGTTCCTTCGGCAACGCCCGCCAAGATGCGCGAGATCTTGCAGGTGACAAACCGCCAGATCATGAGCATTCCGGAAGTCGAACATGCCTTCGGAAAAGCGGGACGCTCGAATTCAGCGACCGATCCGGCGCCGCTCAACATGATCGAGACATGGGTGGAACTTAAACCGCGCGGCCAGTGGCGGTCTGGAATGACACCGGAAAAACTGATTGCCGAACTGGACAAGGTGGCGCGTCTTCCGGGGCTGCGTAATGTCTGGGGCAATCCGATTAAAATCCGTATCGATATGCTGACCACAGGCATTCGTACGCCTGTAGGGATTAAAATCTCCGGTCCTGACCTGACTGAAATCGACCGTCTGGGCAAAGATGTAGAGAAACTGGCGCGGAAAGTTCCAGGAACGCGCAGTGCTGTGGCGGATCGTGTGCAGGGCGGAAAGTACATTGAGATCACGCCAGATCGGGACAGAATTTCCCGCTACGGCATCGAGCTTGCTACCGTGCAGATGGTCATACAAACGGCACTCGGCGGCATGCAGTTAAGCGAAGCCGTCGAGGGGCGCGAACGCTATCCGATCATGCTGCGCTATGACAGGCCGGACAGGGAGCAGTTAAGCGACCTGGACAACATTCTGGTACCCTCGTCGTCCGGTGCCTCTATACCGTTGTCCAGTCTTGCGGATATTCACGTGGCCGAAGGGCCGGCCATGATTACGTCCGAAGATGCGCGGCTGCAGGGATGGGTGTTCGTCGATATCGAAGACAGGGACATGGGGTCTTATGTCGAGGATTTGCAGGCGAAGCTCAAAACCATGAAACTACCGTCCGGATACAGCCTGAAACTTTCCGGCCAGTTCGAGCAGATGCAAGAAGCGAAGGCGCGGCTGTCGATTGCGATCCCTGCGACACTACTCATTATTTTAACCTTGCTGTATTTGCATTTCGGGCGGTGGGACAGGACGTTGCTGATCATCCTGGCCGTGCCGTTCGGGATCATCGGCGGGTTCTGGTGTGTGTGGCTGGCGGGATACAATATGTCGGTTGCGGTGGCTGTTGGTTTTATCGCGCTGGCAGGGATCGCCGTAGAAACTGCCATCGTCATGCTGATTTATATCGATCATCAGATGCGCGACCATCCTCCAACCGATCATGCAGCCCTGATCGAAAACATCAAGCATGGCGCAGTGCAGAGAGTGCGGCCCAAACTGATGACCGTTTCCGTTATCATCCTCGGCCTCGTTCCGATTTTCCTGACCGAAGGGCCGGGGTCGGACCTTATGCGCCGTATCGCCTTGCCGATGGTCGGCGGGATGGTCAGTACGACAATCCTGACGCTGATATTGATCCCTGTTTTGTATGCTCTTTATATGCCCAATTTATTCATAAATCTTAGAAAGAGATTAGATTAGATTGAGACAAGGAGAAAACCATTGTGCAAATTCCTCACAAAAAATAATGATCGGTATTATATTTGTGATTCTATTGCTAATGTGAAAATTAATCTGAGTTACCTTATATTCTTACTAGAAAAGAAAAATATCGATCTGCATCCTCAAAGTCTACCATGCAGTTCCATCTTTGATGTAATATTCAGAGGAAAGGAGTTGGTGTTTGGTGCGCTACAAGCCATGATTTTGCACGAACTTTATTTTGCACGAACTTTATAAAGCAACTCTCGATGGCTATCCATGGCAGCATGGTAATCAATGCTTTAGAAAGTAGGGTCAGAAAGTTATAATCTTCATAATGTATCCACACGACACCCAACATGGGGAACTTTAATTGTTTCAGATCAGCGTGGACTATATCTCTACATGAAGTTTTTTATATTTGATGTTCACTTATTGCCTTTCCATGCGGGTAGGTATAGATGTGGAAAGATAATATGCAGAACCAAATACCACCTCCCAAAGTTCAGCCGCGACTTAAATCTGCCCCTAAAATCAGGCAGTTATATTGGTGTGACTTTCCGGAGGATGCACAATTACCTGAATTTTGGAAGAGAAGGCCAGTTATTGTTCTTTCCTACAAAACAACCTTGCATGGCGCAGTGACCGTTATTCCTTGCTCGACGCAGGTGCAACCAGGTAATAAATGGGCTTTTCCTTTGGAAACGACCATTGACGGTAGGGCTGCATGGGCTATTTGTGATAAAATAACAACAGTAGCTGTTAGTCGCTTACTACCGGACAAAAATGGCATTAAACGTATGGCTGACAAGGAATTTAATGATATTTTGGCCCTTGTTCTCGATTGGTTGCCCAAGTTTAAAACTGAATGAAATTCAGAATTTTATTGCTTTTTAATGGGCAATGGACTATGTTAGTAGTATGTACGGCGTTCGTAAGAATGTCCGCTTCCCGAAAGGGAACTAACTACCAAGGGAGCTTCGGCTCCCTTTGGCTTTTTTAGCTGTAACTTTTCATTTTAAATAGGAGGATTCTTTTCAGGATAAGTGAGAGGTTTTCTTTCAAGATATATGAGAGTCATTAATTAGCGTCTCTGATCACAGTAAATTTGACATATAATTTCATTTTAAATTACCCTTATTATATTTAATAAGGAAATTAATGTTTGAGCAAGAATATTACAGATGGAATTTCTCACGAAAAATGGGATCTAGCATATAAAAAGTTTCAAATTATACGGCCTTTTTTAGAAGAGGGCGTGCAAATCGCAGAAATTGCCAAAAATCATGGAATCGCGGAGTCCACAGCTTGGCGATGGGTAAAGAACTGCCGCCAATTTGGAATAACGGGCTTATCCCGGAAAACGAGATCAAAAAGCGGAATAAATGTTTCGGGGCATCTCTTAAAAATCATAGAGGGACTCGCTCTGAAAACTCCGCGCCTCTCAGTTGCATCAATTCAGAGAGCGATCAAACCAGTTGCTGCCAAGAATAACGAACCTATCCCAAGCTATTCAACTATTTATAGGGTTGTCCAGGCAATTGATCCGTCTTTACTCGAATTGGCACATAACGGAATAAACACATATATGGATAAATATGATCTGGTTCATAGGACAGAGGCAGAAAGACCCAATGCCATCTGGCAGGCAGACCACACATTTCTTGATGTTCTGGTTAAGGATGGCAAAAAGCTCAGAAAGCCATGGCTGACCATTGTTCTCGATGACTACAGTAGAGCTATTGCAGGTTATGCGGTTTCCTTTTCTGCTCCCTCTGCGATCCAGACGGCCTTAGCTTTTCGGCATGCAATATGGCACAAACCTCGTGCAGGGTGGGATGTAGCAGGCATACCGAATATTTTTTATACCGATCACGGAAGCGATTTCACGTCACGTCATATTGAACAATTAACGATCAGTTTAAAAACCAGATTAATCTTTTCAGCGATAGGGCAGCCGCGAGGTCGTGGAAAAATTGAGCGTTTTTTTAGGTCTTTATCCCAAATTTTGCTACCGACACTTCCCGGGTATCAGCCACCGGGTACGAAAACAAAAGATAAGGAAGTGCTTACACTTCCCCAACTGGCCGCAAGAATAGAAGATTATATAGTTAACGACTACCATCAAAAAGCACACGGCACGACCAAGATTTCTCCTTATAAGCGGTGGTCGACAGATGGGTTTTTGCCACGTATGCCGGAAAATCTTTCCGAGCTGGATATATTATTATTGACTGTTCCTGATAATCGAACCGTTCAAAAAGATGGAATCAGCTTTTCCGGTTTTAAATATATTCATCCAACATTGGCCGGATATATTGGAGCCAAAGTTTCTATTCGTTATGACCCGCGAGACGTAGCCGAGATTTCCGTTTTTGATCATGACAAATTTATATGCTGCGCGGTTTGCACGGATTTAGCCGGTGATACCGTTTCTTTGAGCGAAATTCAAAATGCCAGGAAACGGCAAATTAGAGAGCATCAATTGAAGATAAAAGATAGAACCAAGGCAACGGATGATCTTTTGGACTTCAGAACCCTGACAGATCAGGAAATGCTAGAGGTACAAAAAACAGCCCCCGCACTAAAGAAGCCAAGCAAGTTAAAGCGGTATCACAATGACGAGTGACACTTCTTTTATTGACACCCATCAATACAGGCTATTTTCAGAATTTTGCGATACGTGCGCCAGCTATAAATATATCGGAATATGTTATGGCCCACCTGGCGTTGGAAAAACCTTATCGGCAAGGCGCTATGCTAACTGGGATAAATTTTCGCGGACAAAATTTTCTCTTTCCGATAGTCAGTGCCATGAATATTTTAGGGCTTCAAGGTCAGTTCACTGTACAACGGTCTTGTATACAGCTCCCGTAACTATTCATGCAAAAACCCTTTCCAGGGAAATAGACTCTTTACGCGAACGTATCAGAATATCTTCCCCCGAAATGGTCAGATTAAACAAGGAGCAGGAATATCTGCTAGCTCAGGCTAAAATAAAAAGAGAAAGGGAGCGTAAGCAGTTTGAAAAATCACAAATTAATAAGATTACTAGCTGCGAAGAATATGAAACGCCACCTACCGTCTATGATATTCAAACCCAAAGTACGACCTTGCGTAAAAGCATCAAGGATCCCACAAAACTTATTATCATTGATGAAACGGAAAGATTAAGCCCGGCATGTCTCGATCAAGTCCGTTATATTTATGATCTGGGCGGGATAGGGATTGTTCTGATAGGGATGCCGGGCCTTGAAAAAAGACTGGCACGATATGCACAACTCAGTTCCAGGGTCGGTTTTGTGCATAAATTTAGTCCATTAAGCGCAGATCAGGTCAGGAAAGTATGGACGAAACTGCGTTCTTCTTATTTAAATACCCAAAAAAGCCCGATTAGCGACGAAGCCATGACGGCTATTATTCGGATGACGCGGGGCAATTTTAGATTGCTAGAAAGGCTATTGAGCCAGATTGAAAGAGTTCTAGAGATAAACAAATTGTCAGAAATAACACTTGAAGTTGTCGAAGTCGCACGAGAAAATCTGGTTATTGGAGCGGCATAAACTGGAATTGGGACAGCACATTCAGGGCAATCTGCGCTATATTCGCAATCCGTGGCCACTCGATACTGCACATCAACTCACTATATTAGAAAGACACCGAACCGCACAAAACCATGACTGATATATTAGATTTAGTGCAGACTGTAGAAAAACGGATTAAAGAAAAGGGTGTAAATTGGGCATTTACCGCCCATGATTTTGCTGATTGCGGACCAGCACGAAAAATTATTGGCGTATTTCACCAGTTGGTGAGAGAAGAATTCATTCGTCACGCCACACGCACTGTCTATTATTATCCGGATTATCACCCGATGATTGGCATCTGTAGTCCTTCATCGGGAAAAGTGTTGAAGGCGATTGAACGATGGACAGGTGAGCGCATCTGGCCGACCGGTGCGTCAGCTGCCAATATGACTGGGATGTGTACGCAAGTACCGGCCAAGCCTATTTATGTGACAACCGGGAAACCCAGAAACATTACATTTCTGGAAAGCGGCTATACAATTCAATTACAAGAAATGACCATGCCCAGAACTCTAAAGCGCCCCATAGCGTATCTGGTGTTGGCGGGCATTGATAATTTGGGGCCGCGCATTGTTGATCAGAGAAAGATCGATATTGCCGCAAAACACCTGACACCGGAAGATAAAATGGACATTGAAGAAAACCTGTCCCATATTCAGGACCCTTGGCTGTCGGATATTGCCAGACAATTGATCGCCTGGGAAAAGCCGTCATGGGTTCGAGATCCCGATGACCCGTTTTATTCCAACTAATATGCTATAATTATGTAGCTAATCCAGCGGTAGATTCGAGCCTATGTTTAAATTCTGGATTCTCTTTTAGCTTTGCCACAATAAAATTCAGTTTTTTCTTCTTCAGAGTTTCACAATGATTTCTCGTACTGATATCATAAATATATCCAGTAAAAGCATCGAGCTTCAGGTTTCTTTCATAATCATGTCCATGAACTATTGATGGCCATGGATCGGCATCGTTCAGATGAAAACGCCATTTGTGGTTGCCGCGCTTTATAGTTACCTCCGTTAAAGTGCGGCGTGCTGGCATTATTGGCTCAACGTCGATTTCGTCGGTCTCCAATATGACTATAGGGTCCTTCATCGGCGGCTCTTTCTCAGCGTGAATTTTTAGCACTTCGGCAATTTTCGGTAAAAGTTCACCTAAACTAATGCCAACATCGTCAACCTCATAGGTAATATCTAGATGAAAACGACCATGCCCATTTTCTACTTTCCAGCTACCTACAACTTTGTTTTTGTAAATAAATTCTTCAGTCTCACTGTTAAACTGTATCATTGCACCTAACCCATTGATTCTAATTAATTATCTACAATAATTTATAATTATTATAGAACTTGATAGTTTATCATCATACATATTTACTCAATATAATTGACTTAACTCAACCAATAATAAACTAGATTATAGTTTATTATATGGCTATAATAGTCAATATGGTTGAGCAAAAAGGGCAAAAACTAAACCAACTTTATTTCGATCTCCCCGAGGGGATGATCGTAGATAGCCATTGGCTAAACAGCCGCGGATACGCGAGTAATCTGCGTGCGCACTACATACATAAAAACTGGCTGGAACAGCCGGCGCGCAGCGTCTATCAAAGGCCAAGGCGCGGCGAACTAAAATGGGAGCAGGTCGTTATATCGCTGCAAACTTTACTGCTCGAAGAATACGGCCCCTTGGTAGTAGGTGGTGAAACCGCCCTTGAACTACAGGGGTTTTCTCATTACATATCCCAAAATATAAAAACCGTTCATTTATATGGACCAAAGCCACCGCCAAACTGGCTTTATCATTTGCCGGTGAAGCAAAAATTTGTTTTCCACGCCGATAAAAGATTATTCGGCGATAATCTTTTGTCACGTGGCCTTACTGCTAAGGAAGTTGAAACGCAAAGACCATGGGGACAATGGGATGATGCAATAACTCTTTCATCGCCTGAGCGCGCTATATTGGAACTAATAGACGAATTGCCGGACAATGAAAGCTTCCATAAAGTTGATAAAATAATGGAAGGTCTTCCTAATTTAAGTCCGAGAAAGCTTCAAAAATTACTGTCGGCCTGCAAAAGCATAAAAGTAAATCGACTGTTCTTCTTCTTCGCCGATCGGCATAAGCACGCATGGCTTAAACAACTTAACAAGCAAAATATAGATTTCGGCTCTGGAAAACGAAGGCTTGTCGAACATGGTAAACTCGACAATAAGTATTTAATAACCGTTCCAGAGGATCTTGATGGCTTACACTGAAGATTACCGACGCCAAGTCGCCTTGCTGATCCGGATATTGCCGTATGTGGGAGAAGAAGAATGCTTTGCATTGAAAGGCGGAACGGCCATCAATCTCTTTATTCGGGACTTGCCGCGCTTGTCGGTCGATATTGATTTAACTTATCTTCCCGTTAAATCGAGAGCAGCATCACTCGCGGAAATCGACGCAGCTATGAAACGTATAGAAGCGCGAATAGCACAAAATTTTCCGGCGGCTACAATCACCCAATCGTTGACCGAAAGTACCATCACAAAATTACTTGTACGGGAAAATGCCGTTCAGATAAAAGTGGAAGTGACCCCAGTTCTTCGCGGCTGTGTATTTGAACCTGAAACAAGAAATATTTCGTCCACAGTAGAAGAAGGTTTTGGGTTTGCCAGTATAAAGTTGGTATCGTTTTGCGATCTCTATGCCGGTAAGCTGGTTGCCGCCCTTGATCGACAACACCCGCGGGATCTGTTTGACGTACGAGATTTATTGAGCAACGAAGGAATAGGGGATGATCTTCGGGATACCTTTATTGTCTATCTCATCAGTCATGGCCGACCGATGAATGAAACGCTTACCGCCCGGCGGAAAGATATTAGCCTGGAATTTGAAAGAAACTTCGCCGGCATGACGGATGAACCTGTCAGCCTTGATGAATTGCTGCAAGCGCGGGAAAGTCTAGTGGATGTCTTGATCGGGGGGATGCCTAACCGACATAAGGAATTCCTGATCGGATTTGAAAAAGGGCCGCCCGATTGGTCACTATTGGGCCTAGAAAATGTCGATAAGTTGCCGGCGGTTTTATGGCGGCAAAAAAATCTGGACTCACTTTCTTCCGATCGTCGCGCAGGGCTTGTTTCAGACTTAGAAAAAGTACTTAACAAATAAAATGAATCCTAAGAAACATGCAGAGGATCACTTCTTGGCTCAACCGGAATTCTCTTCAAGAGAA
>QFOT01000022.1 GCA_003241285.1 Micavibrio aeruginosavorus | reverse complement strand
AAACGCCCGTCCCTTAATAAAGATGAGCAGCGCAGCTCCCTCTTCTCATTCAGTTCCGCTGCCGAAGGCCTTGTGGCTGACGCCGGTAAACTCGTTAATATGGTCGTCATGGGCATGCAGATTGCTGAAGAAGCCTATGGCAAGGTTCTTGACAAATTTTACAGCCAGATAGAGCACGGCAAGATGGCGGCGACCGACCTGATGGCGGCAGCCGGAAAGCTCATTACGAAATATACGCCTGCAGCTTTTCTCAAACCGACAGGTAATGAAGATAAGGTTTATAAATACAATCGGGAGAAGAACGAGCCTATGTTTGTCGGCATGAACCCCGGCTAGATATAAGCGCTCAATAAAATCCCCGGGCTCAAATCCGGGGATTTTTTATTCCGCTAAATTTGCTGTTGATATATAACTAGCGGATGCAAAACAATATACCGCAAAACGACAATGTGATCCGCTTTAAAAAAAAGAAGGATCCGCAAAAACCTTCACCGCAGCATCCGCCGCTGATCAGTCTGCCGCCGGCGACCAAATATCTGGCAGGCGCAATCATCGCCTGTCATCTTATCCTCTGGCTGGCATCTAAATATATACCCCAATTGAACATTGATATGATCTACAACGATTTCGGATTTGTTTCCGCAAGATGGACTGGCGACGAAATCCTGCCAGCCAGATCGTTGCTTTCCCTTATCACCGTCAATTTTCTGCATGGCGGATGGTTTCACCTGATTATCAATACCGTAACCTTGATTGCCTTCGGGGCTGGTATTGAAAAACTATTGGGAGCGAAGGATATGCTTGTCATTTTCTTCTGCAGCTCGGCTCTTGCCCTTCTTACTCATCTCGCCGTATCACCGTCTTCCATTGAGCCTGTGATCGGCGCATCCGGCGGAATCAGCGGTTTATTCGGCGCGATATTGATCGTCCTGAAACATGTAGGGCGCCTGAATGGCAGCAACCAGAATTTATTGCCCATGATTGCCCTCTGGATCGCACTGACAATCGGCTTTGGCATGATGGGCGCACCGGATGGCAGCTCCATTGCGTGGGTCGCCCATATAGGCGGCTTCCTCGGCGGGCTTGGGATCGCGGCATTAATGTTAAAACAAAAAAATATCTAAGCTGATTTAATCAGCCACTCTGCCGCCGCCGGATCTACCATATTTGGCGTTTCGCGCCATTCCAGCGTATTGAAAAAACCTTCCGGTTCGACGATAGCCGTCCACTGATCGAAAACGCGATAGGTCTTCGCGCAAATCCAGTGCGCGCCGCTTCCGGCCTTCGAAGAACGATCCAGCCATTGACGAATAACTTCAGGATTTTTCCCTGTCAGCTCCTCAAGACGGACCCATAGAAGGTAAAGGTCACGGCTAGGTCGGATTTTCTCGGCGCGGGCCAAAGCCGCTTTCGCCTCTCCCCACATATTGTGATCGATCGCTGTTTCTGCCACTGCCAGCAATGCTTCATGGCTTTCCGGGTGAAACTCGGCAACCCACTCCATCCAGCGGTATTCCGTGGTGCGCTGATCTTTCTTGTCCTGCGGACATAATTCGCGCCACAGTCCGAGAAGTTGCGGATTAGCCGTCAGCGCCCAGTTCTTCTTGATAACAGCCAAAGCTGCCACACGCTGTCCCATATCGAGATCGACTCGCGCCAATCTCATAGCGGCTGGCGTCGATCCTGCATCTGCACCGAAAGCTTTCTTATAAAGCTTGCTGGCTTCATTAAATCTGTTTTCTTCGCGCGCACGGTCGCCCAATACGATATAAATACCGGCGCGATCAGATTTAATTTCTTCCGGCGTCATTATTTTATGCTTGGCAATCTTATCCAGAGAAAGGAGCGCTTCATCCCATAATCGATTACGAATTTCGAGATCGTAAACCGGCTTCAAAAGATGGACGTTTTTCGGCTGAGCGCTGGCGCTTTCCTTTGCCAGCACCAGCGCCCTGGCATAATCGCCTTCCAGCATGGCTTTTTGAATTAGCCCCTGTACACCAAGAATAGCGGTGTCGGCGTTCTTCAAAAGCGCTTTAAATGCCGTTTCGGAATCCAGTTCATGACCGCGCCCCTTGGCAGCGTGCGCCTGCAAAAGAAGCGACAATCCCGATTCGCTCTCGGGCAGAAATTTCTGGGCGCGGTGCGCGAGATAATAAGCGTTTTTATAATCTCCGGCAGAGGCTGCAGACAAAGCGCGGACAATGGCCTGATGGCCTTTAGTACGGCGGCGCTCGAAACGCGACCGGTTCCATTCCTTTGGCAGCATAAACACTTCGTGAATAAGCCCCGTCAGAAAAGATACGACAAGCAGCGTGATAAAAAGCATCAAAGCCACGACGCCAAGCTGCACGGTAATTGTATATTCCTGCCAGTCGATCTGCACGCTGCCGGGCAGAACCGCTAGATAAACGGCGGCACCGATCAGGATAAAGACTTTTGCCAGATACCAGAGAGAACTGATCATTGCGGAGCCATACTTCCTTGAACGGGAGCCGTCGCTCCGGGCAGCATGCTTTTGATCTGGTTGGTAATGGCTCCTGCACCATAAGGATTAACCACGCCATTTGGCATTCCGCCATTCATTAAAGTCTGAACGGCAGCCCGGACATTCTGGCTGATCGTTGTCTGAAGATTTCCGGCCATCAATGTCGCTTGCGCCTTATCGAGGAAGGGCTGCGTTTGCTGCCTCTCAGGCCCCTTCAAAGTATTGAGAATATCGACCGCTCCCTGCACATTGCCAGTATCCAGTTGCTTCTGCGCGGCGGCGATGGCGATCTGAGTTTCAGTTCCTGAAATACGCTCCCCGTTTTTCTCTACTTTAAAAACATTCGCCATTCTTGCCTTCGCTTTTTCCTGTAAGGAAACATCCTGACCGGATAAAGAAGCTGAAACAATCTCACCTGTTATGCCGCGAAATTCCTGTGATAATCCTTGCGGCGTCAAAACACCGTATTTGGCTTGCGGTGCCAGGCGATCAATTGCCGCCAGTAATTCAGGATTATCCGCCGGAACGGTTTTTTTCAGCAGCACCAGATCGTTATCGAAGGAATCGTTGCTGCGCGACAGGGAATGACGAAGCTGGCTAAGGCCGATCAGCATTGCCGCCGCCTTCATATCTTCCGGCGCGACCCCTTCCGTAACCTGCGCTACATTCGGATCGCTGGCGCGCAAGGCTTCCAGATTTTGTCCGATATCACTGCCCTCGGGTGAGGCTGCCAATGTCCCGACGATGCTGTCGAGAATTTTAGAGCCTTCCGGCGATTGCTGCAGGGACTGCACACGGGCGATCATGCCTGAAAATCCAAGAATTTGTGATTGCTGCGCCATCTGGCTGATCTTGGTTTCGATCTGGCTTAATTTACCGCTCATATCTCCATTAACGACGGAGGCCTGCAATTGTTTCGCCTGTTCGCCGAGCGCGGCCATTTTCGCCTGAACGTCGCTTAATTGGGTTTCCACTTGCGATGACGCTGGGGCTTGCTGAACCTTTGCCTGTGCAAGCTCTGCTTCAAGCTGCGCGATTTTTTCTTTCTGCGCACCGACTTTTTTGACTTCCGGTGCAATGGCAATGACACCGCCGGCAATTGCCACAGCGAGTATCAGGCCCATGGCGATGGTCATGATTTTGCTGGAGTCTGGCGTCGTGGTAACCATTTCATAATCTGAACCGGGATCGAGGGTGGGAATCGGGCTCGGTTTCGAAGCAGGATTTTCCGGCTTAGGGGCTTGATCTGTCATAAGGTCTATATAAGCACCGATAGGTCAAAAATCCAATTGGTTAATTGCTTTTTTAAGCACGGCGTATTAGAGCTTGCGAATGCTGATTTTGGGTATTGAAACGAGTTGTGATGAAACGGGTGTCGCCATTATTGAGGACAACCGTGTTATTCATGCCGATATGGTTTTAAGCCAGATCAAGGACCATGAAATTTTCGGCGGCGTCGTGCCTGAAATTGCCGCTCGTGCCCATCTCGATCACCTCGACAAACTCATCATCGCCTGTTTAAAAAAAGCGAATATTGAAGGAACTAATCTGGAAGGCATTGCCGCCGTTTGCGGTCCCGGCCTGATCGGCGGCGTGATGGTTGGCATGATGGCAGGAAAAGCGATGGCCGCAGCTCTGGATAAACCGTTTCTTGCCGTCAATCATCTGGAAGCTCATTTGCTCTCCCCGCGCCTGATCGAAGACATTTCTTTTCCTTATCTTGTGCTCCTCGTGTCAGGCGGTCATTCACAAATCCTGCTCGTGAAAGGCATTGGCCAATATGAATTATGGTCGACGACCCGCGACGATGCCGCGGGTGAATGTTTCGACAAGGCCGCGAAACTCATGGGCCTGCCCTATCCGGGCGGACCGAATCTCGAGAAATTTGCTATGAAATGCGACAGCGCTGAGAAGGCCCTGCGCGAATTCCCGTTCTCGATTCCGATGCAACATAGCGGTGATATGGATTTCTCTTTCTCCGGCCTTAAAACCGCCGTGCGCAATGAAATCGACAAATTAAGCGTTGATGATACGCTGCCCGAGGACAAGCTTGCCCGCCTTGCGTTTTCTTTTCAGGATATCATTTCAAAAACTTTGTCCCATAGATCAAGTATGGCGATGAGAAAATTTAAAGCGATATATTCGGATATAACACCCGCTTTCGTCGTTTGCGGCGGGGTCGCCGCCAATCAGACGATCCGCAAAGGGTTAACCCAAACCTGTGAACAACACGGCTTTAAATTCATGGCGCCGCCGCTTGAATATTGCACTGATAACGGCGCTATGGTTGCATGGACCGGAATTGAACTTTTAAAAGCAGGCCGGGTCAGCGAGCTGGACACCAAAGCGCGACCCAGATGGCCGCTTGAGGAAATGAACAAGGAAATGAGCGCTTAAAATGAGCAGAATAGCCGTAATTGGAGCGGGAGCCTGGGGAACCGCATTGGCGCAAGTCTATGCTTCTGCCGGTCATGACGTGATGCTCTGGGCCCGCGAAAATGCGCTGGCGGATTCCATCCAGCGCACAAAAGAAAACGCGACCTATCTGCCGGGTATTACCTTGGCCGCAAATATCCGCGCTACGTCGGATTTAGAGAAAGCCCTGAAAGAGGATATCATTCTTAATGTAGTGCCTGCACAATATATGCGCTCTATTCTAGAGCAAATGAAACCTTATCTGCGTCCGGATCAGCCGATGGTCTTATGCGCCAAGGGAATCGAGATTCAAAGCCGCCAGTTACTTTCTGACATCGTCCGCGAACAATGCTCCAATCCTGTCGCTATTTTAACCGGGCCGAGCTTTGCCATCGATCTGGTAAAAGGCAAGCCAACCGCCGCTACGCTGGCCTGCACTGATAAGCATCTCGCCAAACGCATCCAGGAATCCTTGTCTTCAAAAACCTTGCGCCTCTATACGTCAGATGATGTCATCGGCGCGCAAATCGGCGGCGCGATCAAAAACGTTATCGCCATCGCCTGCGGCATTGTCGGCGGATTGGACTTGGGCGAAAGCGCCCGCGCCGCCCTTGTCACACGCGGCCTTGCCGAAATCGCGCGCCTGACTGTCGCTCTTGGCGGCAAGCGCGAGACCTTGATGGGGCAATGCGGCGTTGGTGATTTGATGCTTACCTGCTCATCTCAGCAATCACGTAATTTTTCTTTTGGCTATCTAATGGGCCAAGGCCAGAGCGCCGAAGAAATCCTGAGCCAGCGAAAATCCGTTACCGAAGGCGTCACCACCGCCAAGGCCGCCGTACAGCTCGCCAAGGATTTCGACGTCGACATGCCAATCACCGAAAGCGTACACGCCTGTATCGAAGGCCGCATGTCGATTTCTGACGCGCTTACTGAAATCATGGAACGTCCAGCGCGGGGAGAACTTACATGACCCGGTATTGGCTGATGAAATCCGAACCCGACGTCTATCCGTGGGAACAATTGGTCCGTGAAAAAAAAGGCCATTGGGACGGGGTGCGCAACCACACCGCTGCCCGCAACATGCGGGACATGAAACGCGGCGATCTCGCTTTCTTTTATCATTCCAATATCGGCAAGGAAATTGTCGGTATCATGGAAATTACGAAAGAAGCTTACCCGGACCCGACGGATGAAACGGGTAAATTCGTCATGGTTGACGTTAAACCGGTCAAACCCTTTCCAAGGCCGGTCACTCTGGCCGAGATTAAAGCGAACCCCATCTATAAAGACATGGATCTTATTCGTTTATCGCGCTTGTCGGTCGGTAAAGTTACCGATAAAGAATGGGCATCAATCTGTAAGCTCGGTAAAATTTAAATGTCAAAACGCGATATTCTTTTAGCCCTCCTTGTTGTCATAGCCTGGGGTGTGCATTTTCCTGTCATCAAGATCGGAACAAACGAAATCCCGGGCATTATGCTGGTGACGATCCGTTTTCTGATCACTGGCTTTATCTTTATTCCTTTCAGTCAGAATTTGAGCAAGAACCAGTTCCGCCAGATTTTGAAATTCTCCGGCTTTTATTACATGGGCCATCTGTCCAGCCTCTTCGTGGCGCTGCGCTTCCTGGATTCCGCAACCGTTGCCCTGATCATGCAGGTGCAGGTTCCCTTCGCCATTATTCTCGGCTGGCTGCTATTGTCGGAAAAATTCAGCTGGCGCACGACAATCGGACTTATTCTAGCTTTTGCAGGCCTCGGCTTTATTTTCGGCAGTCCGAATATCACAAGCTGGATTGGGCTTGGCTTGACGGTCCTGTCTTCGCTTTTATGGGCCTTCGGCTCGCTTCAGATGCGCAGGATCAAGGATATCGATATGCCGACGATGACGGCATATGCCGCCGTTTTAGCGGCACCCGCAACAGGCCTGCTCTCGGTGATTTTTGAGAAAAACCATGTCGCCGCTCTTATGGAGGCGAACTGGATCAATCTCGGCCTTGTCCTGTGTTACCAGATTTTCCTGATGAGCCTGATGATGTATTTCTGGAAGGGCCTGATGGGGCGCAATTCAGTGCAGCTGGTGACGGCGTTTACATTGCTTCAGCCTGCAGTCGCCGTTCTCTCGGCTCATTTCATGCTCGGCGAGACGCTGTCGACATCAGCCATTATCGGCGGCGCCTTGGCCATGGCAGGCGTTGCCATCATCGTCCTGCGTAAATTCCAGAAGAAACAGGAAGACGATCTAACCCCGATCCTGCATTCGGAATGATATTACAGCAGCAGATCTGACAGCATCTTGATGTTAAGCGCGATAAGGACCACCGCGATAATAGCGGCAAGACCCGTCAGCCATAAAGGCGCTTTCATATCGCCCATTTTGCCTTTACTGGCTGTAAATATCACAAGCGGCACAATGGCAAACGGCAATTGAAGGCTTAAAACAACCTGACTTAAGATCAGCAATTTCCCGGTTTCACCTGCCCCATAGAAAATAGTAATCCCTGCTGCCGGAACGATGGCGATCAACCGTGTGACGAGGCGGCGCAGCCATGCCGGAATTTTAAGATCGATAAATCCTTCCATGACAATCTGGCCCGCAAGGGTTGCGGTCACGGTAGAATTCAGCCCGCAACATAAAAGCGCGATCCCGAATAAAGTCGGTGCCCATGCCGATCCCAAAAGTGGCGATAAAAGCGCATGCGCTTTATCCAGCTCGGCAATGTCCGTTTGGCCGGCATAGTGGAATGTCCCTGCCAGTATCAGGATAGAGGCGTTGATCGTTAGCGCAAAAAAGAGAGCAAGAGTCGTGTCGATATTGGCGAATTTCAGCGCCTGCTTTTTTTCTTCCAGTGAATCGCCATAGGCTCGGGTCTGGACGATAGAGGAATGAAGGTAAAGATTATGCGGCATGACCGTCGCCCCGATAATACCGAGCGCCAGATACAGCATGTCAGGATTGCCGATAATATCGGTTGTCGGCGCAAAACCCTTGATAACAAGACCCCAATCCGGATCGGCCATCGCAATCTGCGTCAGGAAACACAGGGCTATAACGCCGAGCAGCGTAATGATAAACGCCTCGATCCAGCGGAAACCCTTATTTTGTAACCAGAGAATAATAAACACATCCAGCGCGGTGATAATCACGCCGATCTCGAGCGGTATATGAAAGAGAAGATTAAGCGCAATCGCAGTGCCGATCACTTCGGCCAGATCGGTCGCGCAAATGGCAATCTCCGCCAGAAACCATAGCGGCCAGACCATCCATTTCGGGCAGCCGTCGCGGCAGGCCTGCGCCAGATCGCGACGCGAGCCGATGGCGAGACGCGAACATAAGGACTGCAATATGATCGCCATAAAATTGGAAAGCAGCGCAACGCTCAGCAGTGTAAAGCCGAATTGCGATCCCCCCGCCAAAGACGTCGCCCAGTTGCCGGGGTCCATGTAGCCGACCGCCACAATATAGCCGGGACCGAAAAATGAGAGGAATTTGCGCCAGCCGTTTTTACGGTTGATAGGGATCGATTTGAAAACTTCAACCAAAGAAGGTTCGCCCGCTTCGCGGCGCCAGAATGTAGAACTCATAATGTCATATTTCCTGTCATACCTACACAATATAGCCATGGCTACAAATTTGACAAGACTTTTATATCGGGTAGACTTTGGCCATGACCTCAAAAAAAGCCGATCCCCTCCTTCAGCTTGAAATTCGCGCCAAAGCCTTCGAACGGGTTCGCGAAGCCCATCAGACCGAAACAGCTGAGGATTATGTCGAAATGATCGCCGACCTGATTGAATTGCAGGGCGAAGCCCGGGTCATAGATCTCGCGAAATATTTTGGTATCGCCCATGCCACGGTAAGTAAAATCATTACCCGCCTGAATAAAGAAGGCTATGTCGTCAATCGCCCCTATCGCTCTTTATTCCTGACCGATAAAGGCAAGGCACTTGCGCTGCGCTGCAAAAAAAGACATGAAATTGTTTACAATTTCCTGCGATCATTAAATATAAAATCTGAAATAGCCCATCTTGATGCCGAAGGCATCGAACATCATGTGAGTGAGGAAACTTTAAAAGCTTTCGCCCGCCTGACAGACCAATTGAAGGGAAAATAAATTTATGAAACCTGTTTCTTCGATCTCGGATTATAACGAACTCTATTTACGCTCTGTAAAAGACCCCGATAGTTTCTGGAGCGAGATGGCACAGCGCCTCGACTGGACGAAAAAACCAGCCATCATAAAGAATTCAAACTTTCACGATAACGTCGATATCAAATGGTATGAAGACGGTATCCTGAACGCTTGCTATAACTGCGTTGACCGCCATTTGCCCAAACGCGCCAACCAGACGGCGCTGATCTGGGAAGGGGACGATACGTCGCAGGACAGAAAAATCACCTACGCTGAATTGAAAGACGAGGTTTCACGCCTTGCCAATGCGCTTAAAGCCAAAGGCGTCAAACGCGGCGACCGCGTAACCATCTATATGCCGATGATCCCCGAAGCTGCTTATGCCATGCTGGCCTGCGCGCGTATCGGCGCGGTGCATTCGGTCGTCTTTGGCGGCTTCTCGCCGGACTCCATCAAAGACCGTATCCATGACTGCAAATCCTCGGTTGTCATTACGGCAGACGAAGGACGGCGCGGCGGCAAGCGCGTACCGCTTAAAGCTAATGTCGATGAGGCTTTGAAATCATGCCCGGACGTTGAAACCGTTATCGTCTTTAAAAATACCGGCGCAGATATTCCGATGACTCAAGGCCGCGATATTGCATGGAATGACTTTGTGACGATACAATCAACCGATTGCCCTTGCGAAGATATGAACGCGGAAGACCCGCTCTTTATCCTTTATACCTCCGGCTCGACCGGAAAACCGAAAGGTGTCTTGCACACGACAGGCGGTTATCTTGTTTACGCTGCCCTCACCCACGAGGTGAGCTTCGATTACCGTGAAGGCGATGTCTATTGGTGCACGGCGGATGTGGGCTGGGTTACGGGCCATTCCTATATCGTCTACGGCCCTCTCGCCAATGGCGCCACCTCCTTGATTTTCGAAGGCGTACCGAACTATCCCGATTTTTCCCGTTTCTGGCAGGTTATCGACAAACATCAGGTAAATATTTTCTATACCGCCCCGACGGCCATCCGTGCGCTGCTACGCGAGGGCGACGACTACGTCACTAAAACCAGCCGTGCATCTTTGCGCATTCTCGGCAGCGTCGGCGAGCCGATCAACTCCGAGGCATGGCAATGGTATTACGATATTGTCGGCGATAGGCGTTGCCCTGTTATAGACACATGGTGGCAGACCGAAACCGGCGGTCATATGATTACGCCCCTTCCTCATACGACAACCTACAAGCCTGGCTCTGCGACAAAACCTTTCTTCGGGGTAATCCCGGCGATTGTCGATGGCGAAGGCAACATCATGGAGGGCGAAGCCGAAGGTAATCTTGTTATACTTGAAAGCTGGCCCGGCATGATGCGATCCGTCTATCAGGATCACGAACGCTTCAAGCAAACTTATTTTTCGACCTTCAAGGGAATGTATTTCACCGGCGATGGCGCAAGGCGCGACAAGGACGGCGATTACTGGATCACGGGCCGCGTCGATGATGTGATTAATGTGTCCGGCCACCGCTTCGGCACCGCCGAAATTGAAAGCGCCATTAACGAACACGAAGCCGTATCGGAAAGCGCCGTTGTCGGTTATCCTCATGACCTGAAAGGTCAGGGCATATACGCTTATGTCACGCTCCTGCCCGGCACCGACGCCAGTGAAGACCTGAAGGCCGCGATCGTTAAGACTGTCCGGCATATTATCGGCCCCATCGCCACCCCCGATGTCATTCAATGGGCGCCCGGCCTGCCCAAAACCCGCTCTGGCAAGATCATGCGCCGAATCCTTCGGAAAATAGCGGCTAACGAGATAGACGTCCTTGGCGATACCTCAACATTGGCTGATCCCGGCGTAGTCGACGACCTCGTTAAAAACCGGCCACAGGAAAAGCAATAAAATTTCCAATTAATTTATTGCCAAGCTCTTTTGTTTTTGTTTCAATTTAAAAAATTAAAAAGTTGAGCAGGAATTATTGAGTAATGAGTATCGGACACAGCAGTCTGACGCGTAAACGCGTTTCTATTTTAAATCGCCATTTTTCTTATGTATGCGACCCGACCAACCATTTCGGCGCGGATGATCTTATTGCCCTTCG
The DNA here is from genome assembly GCA_003241285.1 of Micavibrio aeruginosavorus. Taxonomy (GTDB): domain Bacteria; phylum Pseudomonadota; class Alphaproteobacteria; order Micavibrionales; family Micavibrionaceae; genus Micavibrio_B; species Micavibrio_B aeruginosavorus_A. The sequence goes on along the minus strand of QFOT01000022.1, from coordinate 9,191 downwards.
GCAAAGATTTGCGATTAATGCCCATGTATTGAAGATACCGGATGACGATAAATGGGAGATGAAGATACTCGAGGCTTTCAAAGCCGTACTTCCCAGCACAACCGCTTCGCAGAAAACCGAGCTCTATAAATTCGCCAAAACAATGTTCGAGGATAATAAAGCTGATTTCTTAGCCAGCAATCCTGATGACTGCAATCTCAGTGTCCGGAGAATTTCAATACCGGCACAAACGACCTCTTTGCCCGCAAAGAGCCTGAATTAGGACAATGTCAAAAAGGATATTTACATGACAGACGAAAGCAGATTTTTGAAATCCAAATTCAATATAATGTCACCGGAAATGACCTCGTACCAACAGACTGTCGCAGCCTTTTCCGACACTGCCTCTAACAAAAATGAACCAACAGATACAGCTGATGAGATTTTAACCCCGCGTCAGGCGCTCGAACGGGATCTTCATGCAAGATTGGTGAGTAAACTTCCGCAACTCGCCACTTTAACAGACGTGCGGGACCACAACGCTTACCTGTCGGCTTTGTCAGACTATAATGATTTGTTCGAATGCCGCAGAATCATAAACGAGTTTATGGATGAGCAGCTGAAAAAACCGGGCTTCAGGGCCACGGATCCCGCAGGCCCTCGCCACGCGATTTAATCAATCCCGACTGCCGCTTTATAAAGCTCGAGAAGCTCTTCTTCCTCACGGCGTTTATCAGTATTCATCTTGCGAAGCATATAAACTTTTCGTAAAATCTTGGCATCGAAGCCAACGCCCTTGGCTTCGGCATAGATATCCTTGATGTCGTCGGCGATGCCTTTTTTCTCTTCTTCCAGACGCTCGATACGGTCCAGATAGCCGCGAAGCCGCTTACCCGATACGCCGCCGATATCTTTTTCGTCTGTTGAAGTCGGGGCATCATTTGCCATAGCTGTCTGGGCCATAGTCTACTCTCTCATCTGTTTGTTGATGGCTGACCCTACTAAATGACGCCGCATTTGCGCAAGCCGGAAATCGCCTTAGTCACAGGTTTCGTGACATAAAGATCGACAATTATCTTAAGGGAAGCACGCTCCAGCGCTCGATGACGATACCCGTGTCATCACGTGCCTTGGCAACACGCCCGACCTGGACCCTAACCATTATTTTCTGGTTTTGTACCCTGAGCTTGTTGTTTTTCAGCGTTTTAGTGCCCCGGTCGTAATAAGTCAGCATGACCGGCATCTGATAGAGCCAGTGATACGTCCCGGACAAGGCGCCCTCGCTGAGCAATACGGAAGCGGAATCCGCGATCGAATTGAGCTGAAGATTGTGAGCGGAGAGATTATTCAGGATACCGCTGGTATCGAGATATTTCTTATACTCCTGAATACCGTAAGAATCGAAAAGCGGGGCCGCTTTTTTCTGCTGCTCGTCCCACCCGTTCTGGATATTGAGCGCTGTGGCGATACTTTCTTCGACCCATGTCGCAACCTGCTCGGATGTCCGGTGCGGCTTATCCATCGGCACGACATCTTCCTGCCTTTCGACATCATACATGCCCATAAGTTTAGAGCCGTTGCTTGCTGGCGTCGCGGCATCGGTCTGAAACGGTGCTTTTGTTGGAATTGGGTTTTCTTGCGCCAGCGCAGAAAAAGAAAAAGCCATCAGGAGAATAAGAATATTGGCGGCGCGTATAGATGAGATCATGAATTCCGGGTCCAGGCTTTGGTCGCCATGTCTGGCACCTTCTGCCCGATTGTACCAATTGTCCGGCCGATTTCCATGATATTCTCTATCCGCCGCTCCAGAAACGCCTTGGTAACCTCCCCGCCGGGCGACCTGTCATCCATCCAGACCAAAGTCGTGCCCATCATCAGCGAGGATAAAAGGCCGCGTTTGGTATAACGGTTATAATCCTGCGCCGTATCTCCGGCCCATTTCCAGATCCTGTCCGCACTGCGCCATAAGACGCGCTGCCCCTGTAATACCCTCGTTGGAAAAGCCCAGAACGACATGGCGGCCTTGGTCGCCGAGCGCGCCCCCATGCTTTCCAGAACGTCGAAACGGGTCAAAATTGCTGCCCCGATCCGTTCGCGGACTCTCATTTTTTCAGTATTTTTATTCTCCAGCTGCTTCATCATCTCGCGGTCAACGATATCGGAAAAATGGGCAACGACGTCACTCAGGCCTTCCGGAAACACGGCCTTGCACATTCCGTCCTGAAAACCTTCCGTTAAAGCGGCTTCCTGCGCCGCCTCCCAGCTCCAGCCTTTGCTACTGACATCCGATATCATGGCGAGAAGAATTTTATCCTTAATCGATTGCAAATCTTGCATATAAACCCTCTTTATTATGCCCAGACTCTACCAAAATCACCCGTTGTTTGGAAAGCTTTGAGTGTTTTGCATTGCACTTCGTTTTGCTTTAAAACTACATCATGCCTGAGAAAAAAAATCCCCCTGACAAAAACAAGAATAAAAGCGAAAAACAATTCGGCACCCAGATCAAGCGATACGGGAAAGTATCGACAACTGTAGGCGGGCTTGCCGTCCGCATGGCGGGGGAGAAATTTCTGGGAATCAAAATCGAGCGCGGCAAGCACGCGGAAGATTTGATGCAGGCGCTTGGTAATCTCAAAGGCCCCTTGATGAAAGTCGGGCAAATTCTCTCGACTATTCCCGAAGCCCTGCCGCCTGAATATGCGGAAGCTATGCAGCAATTACAATCCAACGCGCCGCCGATGGGCTGGCCTTTCGTCCGCCGCCGCATGCGCTCCGAGCTTGGTGAAGATTGGGAAAGTAATTTCAAGGTTTTTGAAAAAGAAGCTGCGGCTGCCGCCAGCCTTGGACAAGTCCATAAAGCCGTGACGACAAGCGGCCAGAGCGTTGCCTGCAAACTTCAATACCCTGATATGCAATCGGCGATTAGTGCCGATCTCAATCAACTCAAAATTCTTTTTTCTCTCTACGAAAGCTACGATAAGGCGATCAAGACAAGTAATATTTACGACGAGCTGAAAGCCCGGCTCAATGAGGAACTGGATTACGAACTCGAAAGCCGTCATCAAAAACTTTATACTGAAATTCTAAAAGACGAACCGAATGTTCATGTACCGCGTGTGATAGACGATCTGTCCACATCGCGTCTTTTAACGTCCCAATGGATGGACGGCACGAAGATTTTAGAATTCAAAGAATCAGATATCGAAACCCGCAATACCATTGCCCTGAATATGTTCCGCGCCTGGTATGTACCTCTTTATCATTACGGCATCATTCACGGCGACCCGCATCTCGGCAATTATACGATCCGCAAGGATTTAAGTATCAACCTGCTTGATTTTGGCTGTATCCGCGTTTTCCGCCCCGATTTCGTCGGCGGCGTGATCGACCTTTATCACGCGCTGCTGAACGACGACCAGAAACTCGCCGTCCATGCCTATGAAACATGGGGCTTCAAAAACTTAAGCAAAGAACAGATCGAAACATTGACCATCTGGGCAAAGTTTTTATACGAGCCCTTGATGGACGATAAAATCCGCAGGATCGGCGAAGCAAAAGGCGGCGTCTATGGCAAAGAAACCGCGCAAAAAGTTCATCAGCAACTTCGCGAAGTAGGCGGTGTCACCGTGCCGCGTGAATTCGTCTTTATGGATCGCGCCGCACTCGGCCTCGGCTCCGTATTCATTCATATGAAAGCGGAAATCAATTGGTACAGATTATTCAATGAAATGATCGAAGGCTTCAACCTTGCCGAACTTCAGAAAAAGCAAACGGCAATTTTAAAGAAATTCGATATCGAGGCGAATTAGTATCTGATCCCTAAATTGGCAACGCCGAAGATCGTATCATCTTCCTGCCCATCAAATTCTTTAGAGCGCCAGACGATGGAATAGCTCAAGCGTACGCGGCCGATCGTCGTGGCAATGCCGGCATTGGCGTCGCCGACGATGAATTTTTTATCGACCGATTGACTATCGGTAAACGTATTTCCATCGAGGAAAATATTTCGTCCGACGGCACGTCCTTCGACGCCGGCAAAAATCGACCAGTCAAGACCGTCCTCGGGCAGGGAAAAGAATCCGCTTCCCGGCATTGCCGGACGCACGCGCACCGGCATTCCCTGCCATTCCGAGCCCTTTGGCGAAATTTGTACCGTAAAGCCGCCATTACCGTATGTGTAGACGTTTCCAAGTGTCGCCCCTGCATATGGACCGGCAGAAATCGACAAGCCGTCGACATCGGTTTCCCACAATTTCGGCCATCTCCGCTGTGCCGATAAAATCAAACCCGGCTCATTCTTTAATTGATGCGACCAGCCTTTAGGGGTTGGGGAATCCGACACATGTTCATGGATAAATTTTTGCGTTTGTTCACCGAGCGCTGCAGGTCCTACCATACCGAGGGTCATCTCGACCTCGTCAATATGGTCATCGCTGATCGTTGTCAGCCCGGCCGACCCATAAAGAAAAGCCGCCCATGGGCGGTCCCCTTCCTGGCGTCCGGCAATCTTGATGTCGGATGGCGTGTAAAGATTTTGCCCGACTGAATAGGTAATACCCGTTTCATCGTTAAGATCGACCAGCGGAATAAAATCAGCAACCTTATAAAGCGCGTCTGGCACACCGGCATTCAAATCCAGAAGAGAAGCCCTCACGCCGTTGGTATAATACTGGTCTTCGCCGCCGCCAATCATATCATTCTCATAATTGAGCGTAATGATCTTGCTGTCGGTAATGTTCTGCCGTTTGATTTCGGCAGGCACCTGATCCATCAAAGGCGGCGCTTCCTGCGCTTTGACTGCCACCGGGAGCATGATAAGCGTTAGCAGGGAAACAGTTGGAATCAGTTTTTTCATGGAATGCCTTAAATAAAAAGTTCGAGCAATATAATGTCTTAAATACAAATAATTACAATATGGCTTTCCACCAAAAAGCCCGGCTAAATAAGGCCGGGCTTTTCAGGGAATTACAAGAAGCGTTAAGCCGCGATGCGGTCAGCGCTGTTCTGGCTGAAGATTTCGCGTACCTGTTGCTCTTCTTCTTTTGTTTTTGCCTGAACGCTGACAAGGAAATTGCCGCGCTCAATCTCATTCGCATAAAGCTTGGCTTCATGCTCTGGAATACCGGCCCCGATCAGACCGCCGACAAGGCCGCCAGCCAGAGCGCCTGCACCAAGACCTGCCAGAGAAGACACAAGGGCACCCGTGACGATCAGGTTAAGTCCCGGGATGGCAATCGCGCCTGCTGCCATCAAAATACCGGCAATCGCGCCCGCAAGGCCGCCAATGCCCGCGCCAGCCGCCGCGCCTTCATCTGCTTTATTGGTGTCCTTAATTTCCTTGATATAAGCATCGCGTGTCTGCTCTGACATAACGAAACTTACGGCATCTTTGTCAAAACCGGCATTGTCGAGTTGGTGAATGGCTTTATCGGCAGCCTTATGGCTCTTAAAAATGGCTGAAACAGTGGTCATGATAAATCTCCTTAATATTAATGAATCTTTTTAAACTAACCATCTTGGCTCAGTTAGGTTCCGTTCCATATCTCTTCAAATTAAAGGAGAATTTATAATGGAAACACAGGAATTGCATCGCGGGCGCTTAATCGATCACATTCAGCTTGTTGTAAAAGATCTCGAAGCCAGCCGTCGCTTCTACGAAGCCATTTTTCAGGTTCTTGATATTCCGGTCGGCGGAAGTGAGGAAGATTATTTCTGGGCCGATGAATTATTTATATCCAGCAAGGATAGCAAGGCCGCAAAAGGTCAATTGACAGGTCGTCACCATCTCGCATTTCAGGCGCAAGACCGCGCAATGGTGGATTTATTTTATGAAGCGGGATTATCGTCAGGTGGCACGGATAATGGTGTCCCTGGAGAACGCACCTATCATCCCGGCTATTATGCAGCTTTCCTGATCGATCCCGATGGCAATAATATCGAAGCAGTTTATCATGGCGAAGCCCGTCGAAGCGTAGCATCGGTGAAGATTGCTTTTTGATATTGCAAGCATAAGCTTTGCAAACCAAACATGACCGTATATGATAAAATATATTGAGGGAGAGATATATATGTCATCTGGAAGCAAAGGCTTTACACTTGTCGAGCTTTCGATCGTCATGATCATCATCGGCCTTTTGATCGGCGGCATCCTTAAAGGGCAGCAATTGATCGAGAACTCGAAAATAAATTCAACCGTTTCGCAGGTAACCGCCTATAAAACTGCGGTGAATGTTTTCAGGGACAGCTTTAGTAATCTCCCCGGCGATATATTCAGCGCTCCATCATTAGTACCCAATTGTAACGCCAATACCTATTGCCAGGGCGGCGATGGCAACCTCAGGATCGGGGCAGCCAATACAGGAGGAATAGGATCAAACCCGAATGGTACAGAAAATACCCAGTTTTGGAAGCATCTGGCGCTTGCCGACCTTATCTCAGGCTTGGCGCCCTCCGCCAATCCGGCAACGCCGGATTGGGGAACGACGTTTCCAGCCAATAAATTTTCCGGCGGCTTCCAGGTTATTTTCTTCAATGTGCCCGGCGCTTATTATGATGGGCAATATTTAAAAATGCGCCAGAACGTTACTGGAAGCGACGCTGCTGTCTTGGGAACGCATCCCATCAATCCGCGCATTGCCAGCATCATAGACGCGAGAATGGATGATGCCAATCCTGCCTCTGGTAGCGTTATAAGTCACGATGTCGGCCCTGGATCGGCCTCAGGCTGCGAACCGCCGCTTCCCTATGATACCGCGAATGAGAGCGGTAATTGCATCATGCTATTTAAACTCGATATTAAATAATCACGCCGGGAGGATTCGAACCCCGTGCAGTTAACTGCGCTAAATATAAAGCTGAGGAGGTTCGATTACACTATAGCACTTTAATGGCGCGCCCGGGAGGATTCGAACCTCCGGCCTCTTCCTCCGGAGGGAAGCGCTCTATCCCCTGAGCTACGGGCGCAAATAGTAAGGACAAGGGCTTTTTAACGTATCGGGTCACAATTTTAAAGGGTTAAATCCGCTCATACATCATGTATAATGTAGGCCATGATTAAACATTCCCCTCGCCGCCAGCACGGCTTTACCCTTGTCGAGCTTTCCATCGTTATGATCATCATCGGTCTTTTGATCGGTGGAATTTTGAAGGGCCAGCAACTTATCGAAAACTCGCGTATTAATGCCACGATCAGCCAGGTTAAGGCTTTTCAGGCGGCCACGAATACGTTCCGGGATTCCTATGGCGGACTGCCCGGCGATATCTTCAGCGCCCCGGCAATGCTTCCCAATTGTAATGCCGGCACTTTTTGCGTCGGCGGCAATGGAAATCTCAAAATCGGGGCGACCATCAATTATTATGAAGATCCTTCAGGCGATAACGAAAATACCCAGTTCTGGAAGCATCTGGCACTTGCCGATCTTTTGGGAGGGATAACGCCCGGCGCGGCACCTTCGGCACCCGAATGGGGCAAAACCCATCCTTCCGCCCCTCTTTTAGGCGGATTTTTAATCGAACATGCGGTTGGTGCCGGGGATGCATGGAGTCCCTCTATGAACAGGGCAGAGCGCAACTGGTTTAAAATGCGCCAGAATGTCACTGGAAACGACGCGGGCGGCCACGGTGAACACCCGATAACGCCCAGAGTTGGAAAAATAATAGATACGCGCATCGATGACGGCATGCCCGGATATGGAGTTGTTCAGGCGCATGACACAGGCCCGACGAACGATGCCGGCTGTGAAGGGCCGACGCCCTATGACGAAAGCTTTACGTCCGGAAACTGCATTATGTTTTTCCTGCTCGAAACGAAATAATCTTTGTATCTTTTGAGGCTGCACCGGCGAATGGATAGAAAATAAAAAGATAAAGGATAGATAAATGAAAAATATGACTCTCGCCTTTCTGGCGACAATGGCGCTTTCAGCCCCATCTCTTGCCGATGAGCACGCCACGATGGATCATTCAAAAATGCACCATGAATCACCCGCATCCGATCTTTATGCGCCATCCCGCGATGCCATGCACAAAGATATGAATGTCGAGCCGACAGGCAACGCCGACAAGGATTTCGTTTTGAACATGATCCCGCATCATGAAGGGGCGGTTGCCATGGCAAGGGTTCAACTGGAACACGGCAAAGATCCCGAGCTTCGCAAACTCGCCGAAGATATTATCAAAGCGCAGGATAAAGAGATTGAATTTATGAAAGCCTGGCTAGAGAAGAACAAATAAGATTGCATGCTGCGAAAGCAGGGGTCTCCCTTTAATCTCTCGCGTATAATTCAGGCCTGCGATCCCTAAAAAATCCCCATGCGGCACGATATTTATCCAGTTCATCCAGATCGAATGTATGGACCAGAACGCCTTCTTCTTTGCCTTGGAATTCTTCAACCAATGTCCCTTGCTGATCGGCAATGAAAGAGCGCCCATAAAATGTCTGCGGCGCGCCACAGCCTTCTTCCAATCCGATACGGTTTGACGCAATAACAGGAATAGCGTTCGACACCGCATGGCCCTGCATGGCACGTTGCCATGGAAGCGCAGAGTCAATCGTTTCATCATGCGGCTCGGAGCCAATGGCCGTCGGATACATCAATATATCCGCGCCCTGCAACGCCATAGCGCGGGCGCATTCCGGATACCATTGGTCCCAGCAAATGCCCACGCCTACCTTGCCGAATTTTGTATCCCAGACTTTGAAACCCGTATCGCCCGGGCGGAAATAATATTTTTCCTGATATCCCGGACCGTCCGGGATATGGCTTTTACGATACGTGCCCAATATCTCGCCGCCCGCGTCTAACATCACGACAGAGTTAAAATATTTCGGGCCGTCTTTTTCAAAAATGGACACAGGTATCGCGACATTGAGCTCCTTCGCAATCGGCTGTAAGGCGAGGACGCAAGGATGGGTCGCCGCCGGATAAGCCTCCTTGAACCAATGCTCTTCCTGCGTCGTACAAAAGTAAATATTCTGAAAGAGTTCAGATGGCAAAATAACCTGCGCGCCCTGCTTCGCCGCTTCACGAATAAAACCAATCGTTTTCTCGATATTGGCATTCATGTTTTTGGAATAAGACGTCTGGATCGCGGCAACTGTAATATTTCTGGTCATCTCTACCTCTTGTTTTCCCCGCGAAAGCGGGGATCTAATTCAACATAAATAGGTCCCCGCTTTCGCGGGGAAAGCAAAAAACTTAGGCTGGTTC
>QFOT01000021.1 GCA_003241285.1 Micavibrio aeruginosavorus | reverse complement strand
GCCTGGGCCTTGGCAGCGGCGTAGTCGTCCAGTTTTTGGTTCCAGGCGCGCTCTTCATGGTCCAGGCGCGCCAGGGCCTGTGCGGCGTCGGTGCCGTAAGTGGTGCTGCGCAGCTGGTAGCGGGTGCGATCGTCCACGCCGCGCGCTTCAAAGTCTTGCGTCGTGACAGAAAAAACATCCGCACTTTCAGAAAGCGCTTCTGGCAGTTTTTTCTGGGTATTCAATCCGATCAGCATTTTATTCTCCGCTGGCTGCTTGTAAGTCCATAATCTGTGGCACGCAGCCGCAGTTTTCAAGAAATTTCAAAAGATCACTCGGCGTTAATCCAACTGTCATTGTATTGACCAGCGGATGATAATTGACGATATCGTTGTCCATCATCTCTTTATCGAGCACAAGCGTTACCTGATGGCCCCTGTCATTCACAATTGAAAACGGCGTGACCGATCCCGGCGTGACACCCAGATATTTCACGAGGCGTTCGGGTGAACCAAAAGACAGCCGCCCGACGCCAAGCAGCTCCGCCAATTTCTTCATATCTATTTTCGTATGCGCCATCAGCGTAATCAGAAACATGCGTTCTTTTTTGTCGCGCACGAAAAGATTGCGCGTATGGGCACCCGGAATAGCCTCGTCTACATCCTTGGCTTCTCCCACACTGAAAACGGCCCGGTGCTTATATAAGGTAAAGCCAATACCTAAAGCCTTTAAACAGGATAAAAGCTTTTCTGCAGTCATAGCTGCTTCGTCTTCCACAGATTTCCCCACAGGCTTTTCCCCAGAAAGTGAACTTAAGGACATGCTGATTTAAACCCTTGTTAATATTTGATCGCTAGTATGTAAAAATACTTAAACCACGGATTAAAGATCTAATCTCAATTTGAAAGAGCCACAAGTTTTGTAACTGGCCGTAAATTGATGTATTATTGAAATATCGTTTCTGGGAGAAGCAAAATGTCTGTTTTTGGCAAAGCCAATCAATTCGAAATCACCGGGCAGATTTCAGCAGGGCCGATGCAGCTCGGCATTGATCCGACTATCCAGTCAATGCCAAGCCAGACCCCAGACCTTGCCCCTTCACAGCCACAGCCAATCATTTCAGGGCCGGGAATATAGGCCATGAATATTCAGATGGGCCATTTACCCGAAGGTGATCTGGTGATGGTATGCGATCAGGAGCTTCCATCTGAAGTAAAAAGGGTTGAATATTTCCGCGATCAGAAACTTCTCATGCTTGTTTATAAAGACGGTGAGCAGGAAGACGAGCTGATGCATTATGAGCTCCCCGAGGACTATGCCCGCAGGGTCGAGCTAAAGAGCAATCTTGTTATCATAGAGCCAGACCCGCAAACGGGTAAGCAAATGGGCTATTATACTTCCCTGATCCAGGTTGGCGCATAAACGCTGTGCCCCTTCTTCCTGCGAAAGCAGGGATCTCATAAAAAATCGTTTTTTCTTCTTGTAATTCCCGTTCGGATGGTTATAAAACCCCTACCCATTAAATAGGACGCGGGCGTAGCTCAGGGGTAGAGCACAACCTTGCCAAGGTTGGGGCCGAGGGTTCGAATCCCTTCGCCCGCTCCATTTAATCTTTCCCCAAATTTCAGATTCAGCGGATCTGATACCCTTCCTCGAAATCCTTGGGCCCTATTTGATTTTCATCAGAAAATTTATTTAGTAAATGCCTTCGAATTCCTGCTGTGTTTCAGGCGCAGGCGCTGTTTGCGGCTCAAGCGTTTCCGGCACTGCAGGCTGCGTCATTGTATCATCGACAGGCGACGAATCATCCAAAGGCGTTTCATCGCGATACTCATCGGTTGTAACTGCTGGCGGCGTGTAAACCGGCACGGATTCCGGCGGCATATTCGACGATGGCACGGATTCCTGAGAAACAGAGTCAGCAGGCACTTGCGCTCCCTGACCCTCGAACGCGCCTGGGTCTTCCTCACGACTTACCGCGCCGTCAATTTGCTGCTGAGTATCCGGCTCGACCGGGGGCGGCACGGCATCGGGCGCTTCGCCATCGGTTGCCGGTGTCTGGACGCCTGACGTATTTTCCTCCGGCGGCGGGATTGGCTCCGGATCCCGGCCCAGACAATCGAGCACCCATACATCATAAACCGGATGGTTCATGGCAGAGAGCGCCGGAGAAGAGGCAAACATCCAGCCCGAAAAAATCCATTTGGAAGTTTTCTGCTCGTCATTGCTTTGCCAGACCTGCAGGAAAGAAGCCGCTTCTGATTTTTCGACCGGCGGCGGCTTACGGCACGCCTGAACCTTTATATAGATTTCACCGAAGCGAACCGTTGATCCGACTTTGGCTTCGAATGTCATCGTGCGCGCGGTAATTTTGTCGAGGGACCGAAGTTTGACGACAGGATAATCTTCGTAGGCCAATGCGAAAGCATTGGATGAATAAAGAAATACCAGAAGGAAAATAACCTTCTTGATCACTGACAGGCATATAAGGCGATAGATATTTTTTTTGTTCAAAAAAATTCCACGCACGCTGTCACTACCTTTATCTAAAATGTTAAGGAGATGCTGGCTCAGCAGGTACCGCGCCGTCGGTTGGCGCTTCAGCCTCATCTTTTTTATCGCTGACACTGAAGATAAACTTGCCCAGCAATTGTTCAAGATTTTGCGGTGCCTGTGTGAATTCAATACGTCCGTTATTCTCTATATAATCTTCCGCACCGCCCGGTTCCAGTTGCAGATATTTTCCACCGAGCAGGCTGGTCGAGCTGATCAGGGCAGCCGTGTCGGACGGCAATTTGATATTCTGTCCGACCTCAATCGTGACCCGGGCGAGATATGCTTTTGGGTCGAGGGCTATTCCAGCTATCTGCCCAACCTTGACGCCGCTGACTTGAACTTCATCGCCGACTTTAAGGCCGCCAATATCAGAGAAATCAGCCGTGACACGATAACCGGTGACATCTCCGGTATTCGACGTTTTGTAGCTAAAGGTAAGAAAAACCAGCGCGCCGATAATTACAACCGCGCCCAGAACTGTTTCAACTACATTACGTTTCATCTTAAATTTTTCCCTTTATTATTGTGGCGGCGTCCAGGCTTTATAATCGCCTGTCGCTTTATCGCGTTTGCCGCCTTCCAGAATATGACCCGGCGGGCGGTATGCATTATCAGTCCCCGTTTCATTAGGAATATACGGTTTTTGCCAGTTCCGGCGGAATGATTGATCCGCACTCGGTGCTTCGTCAGTCTGGTAATGCAACCAGCCATGCCATTCTGGCGGCACGCGGGAAGCTTCAACCTCACCTTTATAGATGACCCAGCGACGGTTGCGCTTATACCCTTTGCGCGGGGACGCTTCATAATAAGTATTGCCCAGCGAATCCTGTCCTATTCTTTTCGCACCCGAAAACAATGTCACGAACCATATATGCGCAGGCGATTGCGCGCTGAAAAGGCTTAGAATTCCCATGGTAAAATAATCCTTTAACTCATGTCTTTACTGGCTTAAAACCGATTGGAAATCAAGGCAATTCAGGATTCAAGACAATGATCGACCCCGAAAAAGAATTATCCTCTCTTGGGCTTTCCCTGCCGGCACCGGCCCTGCCTGCCGCGTCTTATGTTCCTTATGTCATTAGCGGCTCGCATATCTTTATCGCAGGCCAGATCCCATTCCTGAATGGAGAGAAATTGCATATAGGCCGGCTGGGTGAAAGCCTTTCTATCGAGCAAGGTCAGGAAGCGTCCAAGGCCTGTGCTTTGAATATACTGGCCCAAGCCAAGGCAGCTATTGAAGGCGATTGGTCGAAAATCATTCGCTGTGTCCGCCTCGGCGGCTTTGTTAATGGAACCCCGGATTTCGATCAGCAGCCAGCCGTGATCAATGGCGCCTCTGAGCTCATTGTGGCAGTGCTTGGTGATATTGGTAAGCATTCCAGAGCGGCAGTTGGCGTCGCCAGCCTGCCTTTTGGTGTGGCGGTGGAAATTGACGCGATATTCGAGATTAAAATTTAACCATAGCGCTTCAACATCATAACCATGCTGATTGCCGTACTCGTTCCGTCACGAACAAAGCCTGCGGCATGATAAAAATCGATATTCTTAGGCTCCGTCATAAGCCATGCCATTTGAAACCGGCTGGATAAGCGTCTATCAAGATGTGCCATCATTTCGAGACCAAGACCCTGCCGTCGCGCATGCGGATGAATGGCTACATCATTTAAATAAGCGTCAGTTTCCTCGCCAATATCCGCCGTAACCGTTCCAACAATATTTCCACTCTTTTGAAGAATATAATATTCACGGCATTCGTCTGATAACGGACTTGGATCCCAATTCCTGAAAGATCGCCGCGCTACGTCGCAAAGGCCCTTCCAATTCGGATCATGTCTTAACACTCGTATTAACTCAGTCATGGCCAGAACAATAACCATAACTTATGAAATAACTCCAGAAATTATTCGGGCTGATGCGCTTTTGCTGCGGCTAACATTTCCAATGCTGCATCCTTTTTAAATTGCTCGTATGCAGCATTTTTAAATTCCTTGGCAGGAAACAATCCCGCCACCTCTTCGCTCGACAATCCGTAATAGACCCTTGCAATCCCAACGCTGTCAATCAAGGCTCTGCCAATTTTGGTCGGCTCACTCGAAGAGTACAAGATACAATTATAGAGGCTCAAGCTATCCATTTTCTCAGTTGCCTGACGGATCGCCATAACTTCCGCATGAGCAATAGGATCGGCACGAAATGTCGACCTGTTGCTGCCTTCACCTAATATCCGGCCTTGCTGATCAACAATAATGGCACTAAAAGGCCCCCCTTGCCCCGTAGTGACGTTTTTTAGGGCTAAATCCAGCGTTTTTTTCATTAATTCGTCATGAGAGTAGGTGGATTTAGCAATCTCAATGGCTTCGCCATGGGAAATATCTTCAATCCCCGGGGATTTTTCACGTAAAAGCCGACGAATTGTTTCAAGAAGACGCTTTGGCTCGACCGGTTTCTTTAAAAGATGGTGGACACCGTGACGGGACAACTCTAGCAGAAGATCGGAAGTCTCTTCTTTTGTTACCATCAGCATTGGTAAGCCGAAATCGCTGGCAGTCACCTCTTTTGCGAATTCCAGCCCACCATAGGGCTCCATATAATGGTCGATAATAGCCAGCGATACATCATGCTCCCTGACAACTTTTAAAGCTGACCCGCCATCAACAGATTGCATAACACGATAACCCGCGGGGATAAGTATATTGGCAATATATTCACGACTTACCGTAGAATTATCGGCGATAAGTATCAAAGGGGCTTCACTCATTCGACGGTTTCCGTATCCGCACTTTCTTCTGTATTTTTGCGAATTTTTTCCGATTTATAGGAAAAATGCAGTTTCTCGCTATCGTAGTCGATCATAACCGCCCCGCCATTCACCAGCTTGCCAAAAAGAAGTTCTTCAGCGAGCGGCTTCTTAATTTTATCTTGGATGACACGTCCCAGAGGCCTTGCCCCCATTGAAGGATCATATCCGAGTTCGGCGAGGTAAGCTCTCGCCTTATCCGTCAGGGTAATAGTGACATTTTTTTCAGCCAACTGAGCCTCTAACTGCATGACGAATTTATCGACAACGCGCATGACCGTTTCTTTGCCCAGTGCAGCAAAAGGAACGATCGCATCGAGGCGGTTTCTGAATTCAGGCGTGAACAGGCGTTTGATTTCTTCCTGATCGTCCTCGACCCGGCGGTTCGATTCAAAGCCCAAAGGCGCTTTGGCCATCTGGCTTGCCCCAGCGTTCGTCGTCATAATCAGGATAACATTGCGGAAATCAATGTTTTTACCGTTGTTATCCGTCAATCGACCATAATCCATGACCTGCAATAAAAGATTGAAAAGATCCGGGTGCGCTTTTTCTATTTCATCCAAAAGAAGCACACAATGCGGGTGCTGATCAATCTTGTCGGTCAATAGACCGCCTTGTTCAAAGCCAACATATCCCGGCGGGGCGCCTATTAGTCGGGAAACGGCATGTCTTTCCATATATTCCGACATGTCGAAACGGATCATTTCTATGCCGAGAGTCTTGGCCATCTGCTTCGCGACTTCGGTTTTACCTACGCCCGTCGGACCTGAGAATAAATAAGAGCCAATCGGTTTTTCAGGATCGCGCAAACCGGCCCGGGCCATCTTGATTGAGTCCGACAAAATCTGGATTGCTGCATCCTGATCAAAAACCATGGTTTTCAGATCCCGCTCTAAAGTCTGCAAAACCTGACGATCATCCTTTGAAACAGCTTTGGCGGGTACTCTGGCAATAGCTGCCACTACGCCTTCTATGTCTTTAAGGCCAATGGTTTTTTTTCGTTTTGCTGCAGGTAGAAGCATTTGTGCTGCGCCTACTTCGTCAATTATATCAATGGCTTTATCTGGTAATTTACGGTCACCTATATAACGTGCCGACAATTCGACAGCAGCTTTAATAGCCTCCATCGTATATTTCACATTATGGTGTTTCTCATAGTAAGGCTTCAAGCCTTTGAGAATGCGGATTGCGTCGTCAAGACTTGGCTCATGAACATCAATCTTCTGGAAACGACGAGCCAGTGCCCGGTCTTTTTCAAAATGATTGCGATATTCCTTATAAGTAGTCGAGCCGACACAGCGTAGTGAACCATTTGCAAGAGCTGGTTTTAACAGGTTAGAAGCATCCATCGCTCCGCCCGATGTTGCACCCGCGCCGATGATTGTATGAATCTCATCAATAAACAAAACCACGTTGTCCATATTCTGAAGCTCGGTAATTACAGCCTTTAAGCGCTCTTCAAAATCCCCCCGGTAACGGGTTCCAGCAAGCAGGGCTCCCATGTCGAGCGAGAAAATTGTGCAGTCTTCGAGAACTTCAGGCACTTCCTTATCAATAATTTTCTTGGCGAGACCTTCGGCAATCGCCGTTTTGCCAACTCCCGGATCCCCGACATAAAGCGGGTTGTTTTTGCTGCGACGGCAAAGGATCTGAATAGTTCGATCAACTTCTTTCTCACGCCCGACCAGCGGATCGATTTTTCCTTTTTGCGCCTTCTCGTTCAAATTTGTGCAATAGGCATCTAGAGCTTCACGGCCTGTTTTGGCAGGTTTCTCATCAGATGACATTGGATCAGCCCCGCGAGGAAGGCGCGGGGTTTCTCCGGCACCCGGGACCTTGGCAATACCGTGGCTGATATAATTGACCGCATCAAAACGGGTCATTTCATGTTCCTGCAGAAAATGGACGGCATGACTTTCCCGTTCGGAAAACAGAGCCACAAGGACATTCGCTCCCGTCACCTCCTCGCGACCTGAAGACTGGACATGGATGGCAGCACGTTGCAAAACACGCTGGAATGCCGTTGTCGGCTTAGCCTCAACGCTGCCTCCACTGATCAGGTAGGTAAGTTCATTATCGAGATAGTTTTCGATTTGTAATTTAAGGTCGGAAAGCGGGACGCCGCAGGAACGAAGAACGGCCATGGCATCCTGATCTTCGACAAGCGCTAATAGCAAATGCTCCAATGTTGCAAATTCATGCAACCGTGCATTGGCCGCTGCAAGGGCTTTATGGAGAGTTTGTTCCAGATTACGGGACAACATGAGGACGACCCTTTCTTATTCTTTTTCCATGGTACATTGCAAAGGCTGCTCATTGGCCCTCGCAAAATCCATGACCTGATTTACCTTTGTTTCGGCGACTTCGTATGTGAAAACCCCGCAAAGCCCGACACCGCGCCGGTGGACATGCAGCATGATATCGGTTGCTTCATGTTTATTCTTATTGAAGAACCTTTCTAAAATATGAATAACGAACTCCATCGGCGTATAATCGTCATTTAAAAGAAGAACTTTATAAAGGCCGGGCTTCTGGGTCTTGGTCCGCGTTTTTAGCAGAAGGGAATTTTGCGGCTCGTTATTCTGATCCGGCGCCTGCTTATCGCCACCATTTGAGGCGGCTGTATCTGAAAACTGCGTTTCGAAACTGAATTGAAGCATGAGCATATTATAAACCATTTCTAGGTTTTAATTTAGATCAATGTTGGGAATTCTCCAATGGCCGTTATTTATGAGAAAAACCCCGCCAGGGAGCTGTCCTGACGGGGTTTTAGATGTTGCCTATGTTTGGACAGACAACGTAAATTTATACTTAAGCAGCCATAGATTCGGAGGCTTTTTTAACACTTTTCGAAACTTCTTCGTTAATCGGCTCCAAAGCTTCCTGGGTGATTTTAATTGTAATCTCGGAAAGCTTCGATGCTGTTTGCATGATTTGTTCGAAATTGTCCTGAGCGATCTTATTTTGTGTTTCCGCTACTTCATTAAGAGTTTTGCAGGCCATAAGCTGTTTGAAAGCTTCACTCTGGCGCTCAGCGGCATTTTGAGCGATTTCAGTGACAGTCTTGATATATTGCTCAAAACCTTGGGCAAAAACAGAGCCTGATTTCATGACGGCTTCAAAGCCCTGACGACCGGAAGTCGCTGCTTCTGTTTTAAATTTTTCAAAGTGATCTTTATTCGTATTCATGATTTTCTCCATAGATTCTAAAGATTGCGGATTAGCAAAGTTAGCGAAAGGAATAATAGAGCTATCTTTGCCGAGATTTGTTTTTGTATTTTTGCTAGCCATCGATATCTCCCATAATTTTCTATTGTCAGTATGCTCCCGAATTTCTGGCACTGCAACATCGGAAAAGATTTAACCCCTTTCCTTTTTATTGCAACGCACCATTACAATATATGCCCTGAAATATGCGTCGTCAAGAGCTATTATTGCACTGCAGCAAAATTGCGTTTTATTGGCAAATTAAAGATTTATAGCTACACTTTAATAGGCGCCTGGATATAGACTGCATATATAAAGAATCACTCATATCCCGCCTCCTATAATATTTAAGTTTTTACAGGGACTTAATCTCTTGAAGAAGAATTCCAGTCTGTTTGCCAAATGCCTGACGGCCTTAACTATATTGGCTCTATGTATGCAGCCGGTTACAGCCGACGCTGCGAGTAAGAAAAAGAAAAAAGCTTCGCGGCCCGCATTAGCGGTTTCACCGATAAATCAGAAAAATCCCAAATATGCCTCGATCGTCATAGATGCGGAAACCGGAACCATTTTGTCCTCGGATAGCGCGGACGCGCTGCGCCATCCTGCATCATTGACCAAAATGATGACCCTGATGATGGTTTTTGACGCTCTGGCAAACGGAAAGTTACAGCCGAACCAGCGCATTCCGATCTCTAAAAAAGCGGCCGCCATGCCAGCCAGTAAGCTAGGCCTGCCGGCGGGATCGAGTATCCGCCTTGATGACGCCATGTCCTCGCTGGCCACTTTATCTGCCAATGATATGTCTGTGGCGCTCGCCGAAGCCATTGGCGGTACTGAATCCGAATTTGCCCGCAAGATGACAGCGAAGGCCAAAGCTATCGGCATGAGCCGGACACAATATTATAACGCGTCAGGCCTACCGAATCAGTATCAGGTGACCACTGCCCGCGATCAGGCGCGCCTTGCCCGTTATATCCTGAAGAATTATCCTTCGCAGGCGAGACTTTTCGCAAAACAGCGCTTTGATTATAATGGCCGCACCTATCGCAACCATAACCGCTTGATGGAAACCTATGCCGGGATGGATTGCTGCAAAACAGGATTTATAAACGCATCTGGTTTTAACCTTGTCGCCTCTGCCAAGCGCGACGGACGCCGAGTCATTGGCGTAGTCTTTGGCGGACGCACGACAGTCACCCGCAACGTCCATATGGCTTCCCTATTAGACAAAGGATTCGATAAGGCGAAAACTATCGATAAAGATATTCGCATCGCGGCCCAAAGAACTCCCGCCCCGTCCACAAACCAGCGAGCCGCCGAGAGTGCCGCTTTAGCAGCCGTAACTTCATCCACCGTACAGCCTGCCGTACCTCTCAAAGAAGAAATTGTCCTCGCATCAGCAAGTGAAAATCACGAGGTTGTACAGGAAGCCTACCGGGCTGCGCAGGCCAGTACTGAAACCGCCCTTCAGGTAAAAAAAATTCAGCCAGCCCCAAATCCGTATGCGCCGGCAACACAGCCTCAAACCCTTGGCACCATAACGCTTCGTGACAACAACCCGGCTCCGGCCCAGCTGCAGCAGGCAAGTCTTACAGCCCTGCCAGCAACGACGAATGGCTGGGCCATTCAAATCGGCGCTTACCAGACAAGGCTTGCTACCGATCAGGCAATTTTCAGCGCTCAGCGGAAATTACCGGCACATCTGAAAAAAACGCAAACTATGGTCGTGCCGCTGCGCACGGCTGATGCCAGCTGGATGTTCCGGGCACGGCTTGGTGGTTTTACGCAAAGCGAAGCAGCAGAAGCCTGCAGATATTTCAAAGACTGTCTTTTAATTTCACCGCAGGCTTATTGATGAAAGCATCATCTCAATCCGGCAATATATTTTTCTATATACTGATGGCGATTGTTTTAATCGGCGCCTTGACGGTTGCGCTGCGCGATACCGGCGGCATGGACGGTAATATCGACAAGGAAAAAGCCAAAATAATCGCCATGGAAATGGTTCGGTATTCGGACGAGGTTGCCAAAGGCGTTCAATATCTTTTAGACAGCGGAATAAGTGAAAATGATATACGTTTTGCCCGTCCCGCCTCCGTTACCACTTACGGCGACATAACAGTGAATCCACAAAACCAGGTTTTCTCCCAGCAAGGCGCACGTGTTGCATATAAAATACCTCCTAATGGAGCAAGCACGAACACAGCACAAAGATATGCTTTTACTGCGGTCAGGGCCTTTCCCGGCGTGGGCAGTGACAAAGCGGATCTTGTAATATCATTAGCAAATATGGATCCCAAGGTCTGCGAAGCAATTAATATATTATCTAATATGCCCGCTACCGTTTCGACGGTTTGCGAATCAAATAATGGCGATTTATTTGCCGGAACTTATGCTTCATCCCCGGTTATTATTCCTGCCTCAGCTTTTCCAAGCGGTATTGGCCAGCGTGTCTGCATAGCCTGCACGGACAGATCAGAAGCTGTCTTCTTTTCAACGGTTCTTTCCCGCTAACTATTCCCGCACTTCATAAACCGGCTTCTTCTCAGCTGGCGGATTCTGGGATGGTGTATAGCTCAAGCCCGGCATGCGCATATATTCTGTTTTATCATGCGGAATGACAGCAAGCGAAGATTGCTCAAACATCGTTTTCTTTCCATCGGCGGATTTTATTTCGAGAGTTAGGTAATAAACGCCCTTGGTATTTTTTGGATTGATGGCTTCTTTACCATACTTGGCTTGCGCTTTTTTCAGCGCATCCTTATTCGTGATCGGTGTTGCGTTATAAACGATGATCGTACCCGCATCATAAACGGTCGGGTTGACACGGTAGCCGTAGCTGATCAGGCCCTGACGCAGGTAATGATCGAAAGGCTTGTCGCCGATATAGGCGGGAGGTGTCGTTGCAAGCGTCACCGGACCGCTCGATGGCGGCAGCGCGGCAGGCAATTGATTGATCAGCTCATATACCGCACCCTGCCAGGCTGCCGTATTATCGGCCAGGTTCTCGATGCTCGGATCTTCCGCTTCATCGAGCCATGGACGCGAAGGGGCCGGCGATGACAAAGGAGTGTCGTCGTTATAGCGGTAACCGTTTGGCATATATTGGGTCGGAATCACCCCGCAGGATGTCAGTAAAACGGCAAGCAACGGAAAGGATAAACGGCGAATCATGGGAACCCCTGAGGAATGAATTTCGACGCCGAGTGTATCAAGAAAGAATGGTAAGGGGTAGAGGGTAAGGAGAGAGACACGGTACTCCTTACCACTTACTCTTTACTGTCTCGCTTTATCTGTCAGTACCGCATAGGTCCGGCAGGGCAGGCAACGAAGTTCCAGAAATTGCTGCTGAAGTGCCTGTCCGACTTCGACACCGCCGAATTTTCCGACGAGCTCTTCAAGGCTCAAGACAGCCGCCGTGCGGCCAAAATAGGTTTCCACCTGAACTAATTCTGGAATCATGTAGCGCCTCGCTGTTTTTTTGAATTTTCGAAGAAGAATCGAAGATATTATTTAAGAATTATTCTCAACTGGCGCTGCACTGTCAATCTAAAAACACTACATGTTGTGTTGTAAGGAGTAAAATTTCCTATATATTGATATTTATCAATGCGTTAAGCAGCATATATTTTTTTGATGATATTCGTCGTGCTTCGCCCTTCGACCACGCCCATTATTTTGACATCCCCGCCATAGGAGCGGGCGACTTTAGCTTCGGGCAACTGATCTTCAGTATAATCTCCGCCCTTGAAGATGATATCAGGCTGAAGATAGCCGATAATATCACATGGCGTATTATCCGCATCCGCTTCCTCCGCGCCGAATAGTACGACGAGATCGACCGAACCAAGCCCCGCCATGACGGTCGCACGATCGGCCTCGGCATTTACAGGTCGTGTTTCGCCTTTCAGAATACGAACGGATTTATCGTGATTTAGGCCAAGCACAAGACGATCGCAATGGCTCGCCGCTTCCTTCAGATAGGTGACATGACCGGCATGCAGTATATCGAAACAGCCATTGGTAAAGCCGACTTTCAGTCCCATTTC
Organism: Micavibrio aeruginosavorus; assembly: GCA_003241285.1. Classification (GTDB taxonomy): domain Bacteria; phylum Pseudomonadota; class Alphaproteobacteria; order Micavibrionales; family Micavibrionaceae; genus Micavibrio_B; species Micavibrio_B aeruginosavorus_A. The sequence goes on along the minus strand of QFOT01000021.1, from coordinate 7,957 downwards.
TTTCCAAGATGTAATTTTCTCCTTGGCCGCATCCCATGTAGCATAGGATTCATAGCCAATAGTGTGGCTGAACAATTCTTCCGCCGTTACAGCATGCGCCCCGGCTTTAGCCACAGCAATGCCTGCGGCCTTGTTCGCCAAAGTAGCTGCTTCGACAAGCGACAAACCGGCAGCTATCCCGGCGGCCAATGTGGCAATGACAGTATCGCCCGCGCCGGATACATCCGTCACTTCTTGCGCCATGGTTTTGATATGCACCGGCACGCCATCAATCCCGTCCAGCACCGTCATGCCGTCTTCGGAACGTGTTGCCACGATAGATTCGATTCCGCTCATTGCCAGGAGCTTTACCGCCGCGTCCGCTATATCCGCATCACCTGACAGGGAGGGCGCGCCAGAGCCTTCGGCGAGCTCTTTACGATTCGGCGTTACGATATTCGCGCCATTATAAATTGTGTAGTCCTTGCCTTTAGGATCGACGAGCACCGGAATACCGAGCGAGCGGGCTTCCGCGATTATTTCCGCAAGCCCCTTCTTCGAAAACATACCCTTGCCGTAGTCGGATAAAATCACAGCCTTGGCGAAACGAATTTCCGTTTTGACTAATTCGATCAATTTGCCTTCATCGGCTTCCAGCAACGGCGCTATTATCTCATGGTCGGCGCGCATCATCTGCGCCCCGTTACCGACAAAGCGGATTTTCTGAATGGTCGGACGATCGCCTGCCTCGATAAATTCTGCGCCGGGACCGCACAAGGACCGAATCGTATTCGCCCCCTCATCCTGCCCAACAACCCCGATAATGCGGGCATCAACGCCGAGGCTTTTAAGATTCGCAAATACATTGCCCGCGCCGCCAAGGCCGTTTCTCTCGCGTGACACGGAGAGAATAGGAAAAGGTCCTTCAGGAGAGATGCGCGTTACCTCGCCATAGACATAGCGGTCCAGCATAATATCGCCGATTACGATGACACGTATATCTCTGAAATCCTTGGAAGAAAAACCCATGATGGTCCAATCCTTAACGAAACCCTAATAAAGCCTGTTAAATATGATGAATATTATATGTGTCTAGGTCGCACGGTGTTCATATTTTGTCAACTTTTGTCAGGTCTAATGAAGATTAAGCAAAAGATATAAGTCCGAAAGGATTCGGTATATGGGTCACAAAACAGGAACATTTGGTAAAATAAAAGCTCATCTAGAGCGTAACCGCCTTGGCGAGCTTCTCGTCATTCGCGGTCGCCTCTCACCGCTGCAACTCAAAACCGCCTTGTCCCATCAGCATGAACAAAAAATTCCCTTAGGTAAAATTCTTATCCAATACGGATATGTTACCAGAAACGATATTGCTTCCGCGATCGCAACTCAATGGGCGATGCGCGCACTGGCTGCCGTCGTCACCGTCATGATCACCGCGTCTGCTTTTAATGTTAAAGACGCTCATGCCAAAGATGCCCAAAGCGCGGCTACTTTAGCCGCAGCCCCGATCGGCTCCATCTCTTCTTATCCTGACCTCTTCGGCTCTGCAGAAAAGAAATCATCCGATCTTTCCGCATTTACCAAATGGGGCACAATGTTCGCCCGCTTTGACAGCCAGATGAAAAAACCCGGCTCTGCCGAAGTTCTGAAAAAATGGAAAAAAGACCTTGAAACTTTGCGCGGCCTGCCACTGGAAACCATGGTTCACCGCGTCAACGCCATGGCCAATAAAGTCCCTTATATCAATGACAGCAAGAACTGGGGCAAATCAGATTACTGGGAAACGCCGATAGAGTTCTTTACGCGCGGCGGCGATTGTGAAGATTTCGCGATTACCAAATATGCGTCGCTTCGCGCTTTGGGCGTACCGGATAACCGTATGCGCATCGCTATCGTCAAGGATACGCAAAAAGGAATCCCTCATGCTATCCTGATCGTCTATACCGATAACGGCCCTGTCGTGCTCGACAACCAGATCAAAACAGTTACCGCGCAAACAGATATTGCGCATTACAAGCCGATCTTCTCGATCAACCGCTCGTCTTGGTGGCTGCATACGCCAAACCGCGGCACGGTTATGGCGTCGAGATAATTTACTCCACCCACGCAACGCGTAAGATATTTGTCGAGCCCGGCGTGCCAAACGGTACACCGGCGGTCATGACAAAGCGCTGGCCGACATCAGCCAGACCCTGGTCTTTTGCATGCTTCTGCGCCAGAACCACGGCATCCGAAAATGCCGAAACTTCTTCGGCTTCTACAGCATGAACGCCATAAGAAATTGTCAGGCGGCGCGCGGTTGAAAGATTTTGGGTCAAGACCAAAACTTTCATCGCCGGGCGCTGGCGAACGGCCCGCAACGCGGTCGTGCCTGAAGTTGTGTAAGTCGCAATACAAGCCGCTTTGATATCACAGGCCACCTGATCGGCGGCGACAGTAATCGCATCGCCTGCGTCATGGCTTCCGACAGGATGATCGGCATCCATGATCGAGCGGTAAAGCTCGTTCTTCTCAACCGTCTGACAGATACGATCCATGATCGTCACGGCCTCAAGCGGATATTGCCCGGCGGCCGTTTCGGCGGAGAGCATGACCGCATCCGTGCCGTCGAAAACGGCGGTAGCCACATCACCGGCTTCGGCGCGGGTCGGCGACGGGCTTTCGATCATCGATTCCAGCATTTGTGTCGCAACGACGATGGGTTTGCCCGCATAGCGAACGGCGCGCACGACTTTCTTTTGCGCAACCGGCACTTCTTCAGGGGGAATTTCAACGCCGAGATCACCGCGCGCCAGCATGACGCCATCAGCGAGCGCGATCATTTCATCGAGATGTTCAAGTGCGGACGGTTTTTCCAGCTTGATCATGAGCGCGGCGCGACCCGCAATCAGCTTCTTGGCTTCGGCGACATCGGCAGGGGTTTGTACGAAGCTTTGTGCGATCCAGTCGACACCCATATTCAGCGCGGCTTCCATATCAATCAGATCTTTCGCTGTCAGTGTCGACATCGGCAGGATAACGCCCGGGATATTGAATCCTTTATTATTAGAGAGAACTCGCCCGGACACGATCTGCCCGATCAGGTATCCTTCACCGCGATCGACAATCTCCATGCGAACTTTGCCGTCATCGAGAAGAATGAACGATCCGACCGGCATAGCCGCTATAACTTCCGGATGCGGTAGGCAAACGCGGCTTTCATCGCCCAGCGTCTCGTCCAGATCGAGGCGAATTTTCATCCCGGCCTCGAGCGTGATCTTGCCTTCCTTGAAGCGCCCAACGCGAAGCTTGGGTCCTTGAAGATCCCCAACGACACCGATTGTCTTGCCGTATTGCTCTTCGATCTCCCGAATCCAGTTGATATTCTTTTTGTGACCTTCATGAGTTCCGTGGGAAAAATTCAGGCGGAACACGTCGACTCCGGCAAGAAATAATTTCTCGATCATTTCGCGGCTGGACGAAGCCGGGCCAAGCGTGGCAAGAATTTTAGTCTGGCGGGAGCGGATAATTTTGGACATGTGATTACTCTGCTTGAAATATAAGATAGATGATTTCTAGCACATGATAGCCAAAAGGTTAAATGCGCTTTATTCCCTTAACATAAAAGATTTCTTATCAGCCTATTGTCAGGGAACTTCTTTCCTTTGTTATGGCTGGAGATTCTTTTTCTAGGGCTTTTTCCATTATTTCAGACAGCGTCCTAAAGTTTCTAAGCAGTACATCCTTATCTTTAAATATAGCATGGCGCTCGTAATCTTTATTTCTAAGGCCCAGTACATCCCAGGCCTGCAGGCTCGCCCTGGCTATTTGCGCTGCTTCTATTGTTATTTTGGAAGAAAGCTTAATTTTCGCATTATCTTCCAGCAAAGAAAACAGGGCTTGCCGTATTATTGTTCTGTCTTCGTTTTGCGCCATATTTGATACTATTTGCTTTGTGATAATGTCATGCATAAACGGCCACATTTTTAAGACAGACTGCGCAATCCTTTGATCTTCGCCGGATTGACGCGCCATAATTTCCAGTTGCATTTTCTGGTCCGTCATAAATTCAATCGTCCGCTTATCGGCAATTTCATGGAATTTCTTTTTCTTCTCCGGAGGAATTCCATCATAGATTTTGGATTTGACTATAAAATTGAATAAGCCTGCCTCTCTTAATAAATCAATGGCATTCCTTTTGTCCCCGCTCAGACCGCCCGCCGAAGAATGCACTTCCATCAATCCTGACATGACGTGTTGCGGCTCTGTCGATGCGTCGAATAAAGGCGCGAGTAATCTCAGACTTTTGACCTTCTGTGGTAGCGCAGGATCGAGATTCCATCCTTTTGTTCGTAATTCGCTATAATGCTGAATAGCTATCCGGTCGGCATTGATTTCCGATGCGAAAAAATCCTCTTTACCGCCATGGCTGCGGCAATGCGATGCCTCATGAAATAAAACAAAAAGAAGAAGGCTTTTTTTATCGTCGAAATTACGTTGATATCCTGCCGTTTTGAGCGATTGGGGAATATGGCCGATCTGGGAGGCCAGATGAACAAAGCCTCCCTTTATCTCTCCTGTAATAATACAAGCCTTATTCTGCCCCGGATCGACACGCTGCGCCGAGTAATTCGCCCCATACATAGCGCGAAGATTTGCGTCAAGCTGATGAAGCAATATTTGCGTTTTTATTTCTTCAGGGTCAGGCCCCTTCAGCATCCGGGCAAAACCCGAAAATGCCAGAAAGCTGGTGAAATTATCCTGATTGGATGGCTCAACTATTGCGATATCTTTTCCTGATAACGCCGAAATTTCCGGCAGAGCATTACCCAGGTTTCTTAGCGTAGATGGCATAGCATAAACCTCATGCTGATTTACCATAGTAGAATGGAAACTACCCTCTATGGCTCCAGCTTGCGTAGCTGATTTTATTTTTTCAAAAGGTTCAATATGAGGAGGATTAATGATTTTGTCCTGCCGGGGATTAAAATCTGGCCCTGTTATTGTACAGGCTGCCGCAAAGAAGGCCGCTTTAAAAAATGATTTACGCATTTTATTTTCATATTGTGCAATTTTTATCTTGTCAACTTTGAACAATGATTCTTTTTTGAGAATCATTCTGAATCAAAGGGTTAATTTGATCGTGAAATTTTATTTCAGACATCCTGAAATTAGCAATTTTCGGGAATCATGAAATTTGATTGCTAAAATGAGTTATCAACGATTCCCACAAAGATTATTTTCACTATAAAAATCAAACAGTTACTAAAAATTAATTGAAAACACCGATTTGCCAGACTGGATTTTTTTTGACATTTTTTTGGACGTTACCCACGAGATATAGTAGGTTAGTAGCTGTGTTCATCACTAGGGGTTGTGTCTCACCAAGATCCGGCCCTGCACCTAAACTACCAAATAATCTCAAGAAACTTATATTAATTGTACCTCAGGGAGCCCTATTTAAGGGATTAAGAACATGTTCGATGTCGCACAAATGGAGCGCGGAAACAGGGTCGAAATTGACCGTAACCGCGACGAAAAACTGACCAGCTTCGGGATCGCCACCCTGAAAGACCGCTATTTATTGCCTGAGGAAGGTCCGCAAGACCTGTTCGCCCGGGTTGCCATGTATTACGGCGATGACTCCGCCCATGCCCAGCGCATCTATGATTATATCTCCAAACTCTGGTTTATGCCGGCGACGCCGATCCTGTCCAATGGCGGCACATCCCGCGGCCTGCCGATTTCCTGCTTTTTGAACGAAACCAACGACTCTTTGGAAGACATCGTTTCCCTGTGGAACGAAAACGTCTGGCTGGCCTCTCTTGGCGGTGGTATCGGCTCTTACTGGGGCAATGTCCGCTCCATCGGCGAGAAAGTCGGCCGCAACGGCAAAACCTCCGGTATCGTGCCATTCATCCGTGTTATGGATTCTCTGACACTGGCAATTTCGCAAGGCTCCCTTCGCCGCGGCTCTGCTGCGATCTACCTGCCGATCGATCACCCGGAAATTGAAGAATTTATCGATATCCGCCGCCCGACCGGTGGCGACCCGAACCGTAAAGCGCTGAATCTCCATCACGGCGTTCTCGTTACAGATGCCTTTATGCTGGCTGTCGAGCGCGATGAAGACTGGGCGCTGCGCTCACCAAAAGACAAGGCCATTATCGGCAAGGTCAAGGCGCGTGAACTATGGATTCGCTTGCTCACCGCGCGTATCGAACAGGGCGAACCGTATATCGTTTATATCGACCATGTGAACAATCAAATTCCTGAGCACCATAAAATGGCAGGATTGAACGTAAAGATGTCCAATCTTTGCTCCGAGATCACGCTGCCAACAGGCCGCGACCATCTTGGTAATGACAGGACGGCTGTTTGCTGTCTGTCTTCGGTCAATCTCGAGACATTCGACGAATGGCAGGATCACCCGACATTCATTGAAGACATCATGCGCTTCCTCGATAACGTCCTGACCGACTTTATCAATAAAGCTCCGGACTCTATGAAACGCGCCAAATACGCCGCGATGCGTGAGCGCTCGGTCGGTCTAGGCGTCATGGGCTTCCACTCCTTCCTGCAACAAAAGATGATTCCGTTTGAATCCGTCATGGCGAAAGTCTGGAACCGCAAGATGTTCCAGCACATCAAACGTCAGGCCGACGATGCGTCGATCAAATTGGCGCATGAACGCGGCGCTTGTCCTGATGCGGCAGATTACGGCGTCATGGAACGCTTCTCCAACAAGATGGCGATTGCCCCGACAGCGTCGATCTCAATCATCTGCGGCGGCGCGTCCCCGGGCATCGAGCCGAACGCGGCCAATGCCTATACACATAAAACTTTGTCTGGCTCTTTCCCGGTCAAAAACCCGTACCTGACGAAAATTCTGGAAGAAAAAGGCTTTAACGATGAAGACACATGGTCTTCGATCTATACAAGCGAAGGCTCTGTCCAGCATCTCGACTTCCTGTCCGACGATGAGAAAATGGTTTTCCGCACCGCCTTCGAACTTGACCAGCGCTGGTTGATCGAGCACGCAGCCGACCGTACCCCGTTCGTCTGTCAGGCGCAGTCCTTGAACGTCTTCCTGCCGGCCAATGTTCACAAAGCTGATCTGCACGGCATCCATTTCGAAGCATGGAAGAAAGGTGTGAAATCGCTTTACTACTGCCGTTCGAAATCGATCCAGCGCGCGGAGTCTGCGGCGTCTTGGGCAAAGGCTAAAAAAGCCGCCAATTCCGGAGAGCAATTGACACTCGAGGAGCCTAAAAACTACGAAGAGTGCCTTGCCTGTCAGTAATGGCCTGCCAATAAAAAAGTTTTACTGCGTCACTGCGTTATTCTTAATAATTCTTGGGTTGATGAGTAAATGAGTTAAGAGCCGGGTTCCTGAAAAGGACCCGGTTTTTTCTTGGCCAGTTAAAAGATTGTTCAGATAATCAGGCTAGAATATGCGAATGGACTCTTTAAGCCCAGAATTCTCGACCGGGAACAACCGACAGGTTTTGACTGTCCGGGCGGCTATTGGCCTCGTGCAAAGCTATTTAGGGTACGACGCCAGCGAAGATCCAAAATATCTTATTCATGATTTAATGCATATTCTGGCGGATGCTGTTTCCGGTATCGTTGCCGATGAACGCCGCGCCGGTATCATGGAATACCATATGCTGACCCACTCTCTCCAGATATCTGACATCTCCGAAAACGGTTACATTACGAGATGGAAACATAAGACATCTATCTCAATGGAAGAACTGGCCGAGACATATGCAAGAAACGGGGCCAATCTTATTAAAGCGGCCATTCATTCAGAAAGAAATAAGATTGTAAAAGCGGTTTCCGAAGATCGGCACGGCAATGTACTGGTTGAACAAAAGCATGTCGAAGAAATTGAGAAACAGTTTCAGGATAATCCTCGCATCAAGGGACTGGAATCTCTTTTATACCCTGACGCTCTGACAGCAATGGGAATGCCGTTGCATTCTTTTGGCAT